>JBKPKE010000050.1:0-8350 GCA_046730955.1 Pseudomonadota bacterium | reverse complement strand
ACGTTCACGTTCACTCCAAGCGACATGTCTGGTTTTGGCATTTGTTATCCCCCTGAACTGGAGAGCAATGCCCCCACGTTATACTGAACACGGCCGGCCATCGCGGGAGCGGAAGCTGGCAGACCCGTCACTCTCGTGGTTCGCTGTAGGTATCGGGCGGCGCCGAGCAGGCGCGCGTCCATGAGCCCGTCGCTCTTCGGCAAATAGAGAGCAGCGCGCTGGAAACTGGCGCGGGCCCCAGCCTGGTCACCGGTTGCACGCCGGGCGATCCCGTCCAGCGTCTCGACCATGACCCAGGCGAAGCGCTCGTCAGCCGACTTGGTCGCGGCGTTCCAGCTGAAGTCTCGGCGAAACTGAGCGATAAGATCACGCGCGGCGGCGCGCTGTCCATCTGCGACCCTAATGGCGATCTCCATCCACCGTGCGGGGAGAAGGCAATCGGTGCGCCATTCAGGGACCTTGTGGTCCGCCGCAACAAGCCGTTGGGCATTCACAAGCGCAACCGCATTTGCGTGCTGGGCCCCGGCCCAGTCACCGGTCATCATCTTCGCCTCGGCGGCCGTGTTGGCGGCCTTCACGCCGATCTCCTGCCACAATCGGTTCGAGGGATCGCGTGACTGGAGCGACTGGGCCTCGTCGAATCCTACGCGTGCGGCGTCCACGGCTTCGCCCGGAAGGCCCAACTCAAGCCGCAGCTGGGCAGTTCGCAACTCCGCAACGGCGAGGCCCTCCTTCGCTTTGTTGTCCGCGGGATCGGCGGCCAGCAGCTGGCGATAGATGGAGGCCTCACTCTGCCGGTCGGCAAGCGCATTCTTCGGATCGAGCAGTCGGCGTTCCGCATCGGCTCGCCAGGCGAGCATCTGGGCGCGGTTGTAGCTCGGCTCGCGCTTGTCCTTTGCACGCTGGATAAGCCGCGCCCAAACGCCTTCGCCATTGTTGAAAAGCCGCAGGGCCTTTTCGGGCTGGTTGTCGTCGAGCTCGAGGATGCCGAGACTCTGATTGGCGTACCCGACCTCGCCGTTCCAGGCGTCGTTCTCGGGGTCCAAGCGGGCCAGCTGTTGGGCCCTGGCCAGATACTGGCCGAAATACTCGCGTCCCGTCTTCAGGTCGCCTCGTTGCCAGGCGATGTAGCCGACCCAGAACACGCTCTGCGCATGATCGAAAATGCGCTGACCGTCATTGGGGTTGCGCGCCAGAAGCTCGCCCGTCGTCGCTGCAGCCTGTCTGAAGGCTCCAAGCGCACCTTCGCTGTCCCCGCGCAAGTTACGCACTTCTGCAACAAGCTGAAGAGCGCGGGACCGCCGACCCAAAGCGTCCGGGTCGAGCTTCTTCGGGTCCTGGTCGGCGTAGTAGGCGAGCGCGCGGCGCCCCACCGTGTCCATCACGTCCAGGCGGCCGACCGGCTCCAACTTCTTTCGAAGGTCCGTCAGCATGAACTCCACTAGGCCGTCCGCCTCTGAACGCTGGTGCTGTGCCTCGTTGCGTTGGTCGCGGGCCTCGTCGCGGGCCATGACGGCGGTGATCGCGAGGCCGCTCGTAACAGTCATTCCCGCCAGCGACGCCGCGACAAGATAGCGCAGGCGCCGCGATCGCCTTTGCGCCTCGCGCTGGACGATTTCGTCGAGGCCAACGCCGAGGAGGCCGGCGATGAGCTTCAACTTGGCGAGCCGCTTTCCGTCGCCGCCCTCGCGCAAGTCGGCGGCGATCGGCTCCGCGGGTACGTCGGTCAGCTGTCCGGTCTCATCGACAGCAAAGCGGACTGCCGGCGGAAAGCATTCCTCGCTTTCGCGTCCCGGAATGCGGCTCGCGCCGGGTTCTCCGTCGACGATGACGGCGAAAATCCGGGCATGGCCGTGGAGCGACGTGAAGGCGCGGACCTCTTCGTTGACCCACGGCGAAGATGCGGAGCCGGTCGAGCAGACGACAATCAGTGCGGAAGCGCGAGCCAGGGCGGCGGTGATCGAATCCCCAAGGCTTCCGGAAGCGGAAAGCTCCTCGCGGTCCTTGAAGATCGGAGTGAGCCGCGAAGGGATCGGGCCGAGAGGCGTCTCCCTGCCGACCATGTGGCTTGGTACGCGGTACGTCTCGAGTTCATGGTGCAGCCAATTGGCGACCGCCTGATCGCGGTGGCTGTAACTCAGGAACGCAGGATACCTGATTTCCGCCATCCGCGACTCGCCCCCGCGTCGTCACGCCTTGGTAAAGCCGAGTTTAATAACACGGATGAGGATGCCGGGACACTGTAACGGAAGTTAAGGGGTGCCGCGGCGGCTCAGGCGGTCGCCACGCGCTCCTCGACGAGGCGGATCGCCTCCGCAATGGCTTCGTCCACGCCCAGCTCGCTCGTGTCGAGCAGGATGGCGTCATCCGCTTGTCGCAGCGGCGCAATGTCGCGATGGGTGTCGCGCTCGTCGCGGGCGCGGATGTCGAGCAGCACGTCGTCGTAATGACCCGGCATCCCGCGCTCGAGCAATTCGCGGACGCGGCGCTGCGCCCGAACTTCCGGACTCGCAGTGACGAAAAGCTTCACGGCGGCGTCAGGCGCGATGATTGTCCCGATGTCCCGGCCGTCGAGGACCGCGCCGCCGTCCTGCGCAGCGAAGTCACGCTGGCGCTCAAGCAGAGCGTCGCGCACCGAGGAATAGGATGAGACCTTGGACGCGATGCGCGAAACCGGCTCGCTGCGAAGCTCCTCATCGGCCGGATCGAAGCCCAGATCGTCGCAGGCTCGAAGCGCCTCGAACTCGTTCGACGGATCGCCGCCCCAGCGCCACAGTTTTAGCGCGACGGCGCGGTAAAGTAGCCCGGTATCCATGTGCGGGAGATCGAAATGCTTTGCGAGTGCACGCGCGATGGTGCCCTTCCCGCTTGCGGCCGGCCCATCGACAGCAATGACCAGCCCCTTGCGCGGCGACACTTGAGTTCCGAAATTCCTGTTCAAGCGGCGCGCTTTGACAGGGCGAATAGCCTATGGCAAGGCGCCCGCCCGAATGACCCCGCGCACTCGCGGCCACCCGGATTTTGACTGGAGTTAGACCTAGATGGTGAAGCCCGAATGGGGCACCAAGCGCACTTGCCCCAAGTGCTCGACCCGCTTCTACGACCTCGGCAACGAGGAGCCCGTGCATTGCATCGAGTGCGGCACGGAATGGATTCCCGAGCCTGTCCTGAAGTCGAAGCAGCCGCTTCCCTTCGAGGCCGCCGTGGAACCCAAGAAGGAAGCCGCTACCGACAGCGACCTCGAGGCTGAGGATCTGGCGATCGACGAGGAAGAAGAGCCCAGCGCCGACGAAGAAGTCGACCTGGATACGGGCGATTCAGATCTCGGCGTCGAGACCACGGGCGAGGACGACGAAAGCTAAAAAGCCGCGCCGGGAATTGTAATTTCCCTCTTTCCCAGGGCGATGAACATCGCCTAAGGCGCGTGAAGGATTGGGGCCGTAGCTCAGCTGGGAGAGCGTCGCAATGGCATTGCGAAGGTCAGGGGTTCGATCCCCCTCGGCTCCACCATCCTCTCCAAAAAATGGCCGACTATTGAGGCTCGCGCCAACCGGGCGTGCGCTATCATTCGTTCGCGTCGGACCGCTGAAATAATCACGAGCGGCCGACGGGCGGCAGTGTTTTATCGACATACGGCTATTCGCTCAGGCGATTGACAGGTTGTTGTAACAATAGTGCGCTTCTAGATGCGCCAGCGATGTTTTCCCGAATCCTTCTGATCGCAGCGCTGGTCGCGCTCTCCTCGTGCGGGCAGGGCGATGCGCAGGGCGGCGCAGGCGGTCAGCGCGGTCCGACGCAGGTCGGCTTCGTCGTCGTTCAACCCCAATCGGTGCCTCTGCAGAGCTCGCTCGGTGGCCGCACGGTGGCGTTCGAGACTTCCGAAGTCCGTCCGCAGGTCAACGGTCTCATCCGCAGCAGGAATTTCGCCGAGGGCGCGTACGTCAAGAAGGGCCAGCCGCTCTATCAAATCGATCCGCGGCTCTACCAAGCGGCCGTGAACCAGGCGCAGGCCAATGTCGCAAGCGCCCGCGCGACGCTCGATGCCGCGCAGGTCCGCGCCAGGCGTTACAAACCGCTCGCCGAAATGGAGGCGATCTCAAAGCAGGATTATACCGATGCGGCTGCCCAGGCCCGGCAGGCTCAGGCTGCCGTGGCCCAGAACGGCGCGGCGCTGGACACTGCACGGATCAATCTTCGCTTCACGAGCATCCCCGCCCCGATCAGCGGCCGTATCGGACGTTCGCTTGCGACGGTCGGCGCCCTGGTCACCGCGAACCAGCAGGATCCTCTCGCGGTCATCCAGCGGCTCGACCCGATGTACGTCGACATCCAGCAGTCGAGCGCGGACCTGACAAGGCTGCGCCACTCGCTCGCAACGGGCGGCGTCGAGCCCGGCAGCACGCAAGTGCGTCTCAAACTCGAGGACGGAAGCGACTACGCCTACACGGGGACGGTCCAGTTCTCGGAAGTGATGGTGAATGAAAGCACGGGCACGGTGACGCTCCGTGCAAAATTCCCGAACCCGCAGAATATCCTGATGCCCGGCATGTTCGTGCAGGCGCTCTTCACGTCTGCGGTCGACCAGAACGTCTTCCTGGTCCCGCAGGCCGCCGTTCAGCGGGACATTGGAGGCGATGCCTACGTGTTCGTGGTCGGCTCCGGCAACAAGGCCGAGCGCCGCAAGGTCGTTGCCGATCGGACCTACGGCACCAATTGGGTGGTCAGCGGCGGACTGCGTCCCGGCGACAAGGTGATCACGCAGGGAACCGGAAATCTGAAAAGCGATGCGCCGATCAAGCCTGTCCCGGCCTCAGCGCCCCAGAAGATCACACCGCGTGCGGGCGGCGCAGGCCCCCAGGGCCAGGGACGACGGGGCGGCTAGACCTTGTCTCGCATCTTCATCGACAGGCCGATCTTTGCCTGGGTCCTCGCGATCGTTGTCATGCTGGCCGGCATTGGAGCGATCAATGCACTGCCGATCGAGCAATATCCCGACATCGCGCCGCCGCAGGTGAACATTCGCGCCAGCTATCCGGGCGCGAATGCGGAGACGATCGAGAACAGCGTCACGCAGATCATCGAACAGCAGCTCACCGGCATCGATGGACTGCTTTACTTCACCTCGACGTCGAGTTCGCGCGGACAGGTCAACATATCCGCCACATTCCAGAAGGGAACCGACCCGGACACTGCGCAGGTCCAAGTCCAGAACCAGGTCCAGCAGGCCATCTCGCGCTTGCCGCAGCAAGTGCAGCAACAGGGTGTACGCGTCACCAAGTCAAACCCGGACTTCCTGCTGATCGTCGCCGTCTACGACAAGACGAACCAGCGCACGAACATGGACGTGTCGGATTATCTGGCGTCCAACCTGCAGGATCCACTCTCGCGCGTTCCCGGCGTTGGCGACATCAACGTGTTCGGCGCTCCGCATGCCATGCGCATCTGGCTGAATCCTCAGCGATTGGCCGCCTTTCAATTGATGCCGGGCGACGTCGTCAACGCTATCCAGGCCCAGAATACCGAAGTCGCGGCGGGCGAGGTGGGCGGCCTACCCGCGCCGGACAACCAGATGCTCAACGCGACGGTTACGGCCCAGTCGAAGCTGCAAACGCCCGAGCAGTTCCAGAACATCGTCCTCAAGACCGAGCCAAGCGGCGCCAGCGTTCGCCTCGGCGACGTCGCGCGAGTGGAGCTGGGTGCGGAAAACTATTCCGCCATTGTTCGCGTGAACGGCCATCCGGGCGCGGGCATCGCCGTTTCCCTCGCGCCGGGCGCCGACGCTCTCGAGACTGCCGACCTCGTCAAGCAGCGCGTCGAACAGCTTTCGGAGAACTTCCCGGAAGGCATTGAGTTCGCCTACGCGAACGACACCACCAACTTCATCAAGCTGTCGGTCGACGAGGTGGTGAAGACGCTGGTCGAGGCCATCGTCCTCGTCATCCTGGTGATCTTCGTCTTTCTGCAAAACTGGCGCGCGCTGCTGGTGCCCGCGATTGCTATTCCGGTGGTGCTGCTGGGCACGTTCGCAGTCTTCTACGTTACCGGCTTCACCATCAACACACTCACTTTGTTCGGCCTGACGCTGGCCGTCGGTCTGCTCGTCGATGACGCGATCGTCGTCGTCGAGAACGTCGAGCGGCTGCTGGAAGAAAATCCGGACATGACGCCGCGCGAGGCCACCATCGAATCCATGCGTGAGATCCAGGTCGCGCTGGTCGCTATCGCGATGGTCCTCTCCGCCGTGTTCCTGCCGATGGCCTTTTTCGGCGGCTCGACCGGAGTGATCTACCAGCAATTCTCGATCACGATCATCTCGGCCATGACCCTGTCGGTGCTCGTCGCGCTGATCTTCAGCCCGGCACTGACTTCGACGCTTCTTCGTCGAAAGGGTGAAGGCGATGATGGTCTGCACTGGCTCGACAAGCGCGCGCCCGCGCTTGGAGGCATCATCCGTTCGGGCAGGGACACTTTCAATACGAGATTCGAGCGCCTGACGACCGGCTACCGCAGCGCGGTCGTGAAAGTCGTCGATCGGAAATGGCTATTCCTCGGCATTTACGCATTGGTCGTCGTGGCGCTCGTTGTCATGTTCTATCGCCTGCCGACCGGATTCCTTCCTACCGAGGATCAGGGCGCAGCAAGCATCCAGTTTCGTCTTCCGCCGGGTGCGACCCAGACGCGGACGATCGAAGTGCGCGACCAGATCGAGAAATATTTTGCCGAGCACGAGGCGAAAAACATCCAGACGCTCTTCACCGTCGCCGGCGGTGGCGGTGGCGGTGGCGCAGTCGGACAGAACACCGGCCAGGGCTTCATCAATTTCGTCGACTGGTCTCAGCGCCCTGGCAAGGAGAATACCGCCGATGCGATCGTGGAACGCGCGTCGGGCGCATTTCGCGGCTTTCGCGATGCGCAGGTGTTTGCTCTCGTTCCGGGAGCAATTCGTGGCCTCGGCCAGTCCAGCGGCTTCACCATGGAGCTTCAGAACCGCAGCGGGATGAGCCGCGAGCAATTCCTGGCCCTGCGCGATCAGCTTCTTCAGCAGGCCAACGCGAACCCTAAGCTGACATCGGTGCGCATCAGCGACCTGCCTGACGTCGCCACCTTCAAGATAGACGTCAACCAACAGAAGCTGACGGCCCTCGGTCTCAACCAGGGCGACATCAACAACACTCTCTCGACGGCGTGGGGCGGACGGTACGTCAACGACTTCATCGACAAAGGCCGTGTGAAGCGCGTCTACGTCCAGGGCGACGCACCCTATCGCGCGGACCCTTCCAGCCTTGGCCAATGGTACATTCGCTCGTCCAGCGGTGAGATGGCCCCCTTCTCTTCCTTCGCTAACGCCGGGTGGGCGACGGCCCCGAGCAGTCTTTCGCGCTTCCAGGGAGTCCCGGCCTTTGAGTTCCAGGGTCAGGCCGCGCCCGGAGTAAGTTCCGGCGAGGCAATGGACGAGATGGAGCAACTCGCTTCGCAGATTCCAGGAACCAGCGTGGCCTGGGCGGGGCAATCCTATCAGGAGCGGCTCTCGTCGGGTCAGGCGCCCCTGCTCTACTCGGTCTCGCTTCTGGTCGTCTTCCTGTGCCTTGCCGCACTCTACGAGAGCTGGTCGATCCCCGTTGCCGTACTGCTGGTCATCCCGCTTGGGCTCGTCGGCGCCATATTTGCAGTCACCCTGCGCGGGCTCGAAAACGACGTCTTCCTGCAGATCGGCCTCCTGACGACCATGGGTCTCGCGTCGAAGAACGCGATCCTGATGATCGAATTCGCCGAGCAGGCGGAGAAGAAGGGCATGCGGATTATCGAGGCCGCGCTGGAAGCAGCCCGCATCCGCTTGCGGCCGATCCTGATGACCAGCTTCTCGTTCATCTTCGGCGTGCTTCCGCTCGCACTTTCGACGGGCGCAGGTGCAAACAGCCGCATCGCTATCGGCACGTCGGTAATCGGGGGAATGCTGACCGCGACCATCCTCGCCATCTTCTACATCCCGCTCTTCTTCGTTCTCGTGCGCCGCGGGGTTCGCGACGGGCTCATCGCGGTGCGGGAACGGCTTCGGAAGCGGCGTGAGGCCTCGGCATGAGGAAGCTGACAGCGCTTATCGCCATGCTCGCGACTGGGTGCACCACGCTTGAGCCGGCCTATGTCCGGCCAGACCCGGCGGTTCCCGCTGGCTGGCCTGCAGGCGACCCTTACCTGAGGCAGTCCGAGGCCACTCTTCCGGCCCTCACCTACCAGCAAGTGTTCCAGGATCCGCGCCTGCAGACGCTGATCGCGCAGGCGTTGGCCGACAATCGCGACCTCATGATCGCGGCAGCCAATATCGCGGCGGCGCGCGAGCAATATCATATTC
>JBKPKE010000049.1:0-25613 GCA_046730955.1 Pseudomonadota bacterium | reverse complement strand
GCCGCCCTCACCATCTCAGGCGTTCCCTTCATGGGCCCGATCGGCGCTGCCCGCGTCGCCTTCAAGGATGGCGAATACATCCTCAACCCGTCGCAGACGCAGATCGCCGAGAGCAGCCTCGACCTCGTCATGGCCGGCACTCCGAATGCCGTGATGATGGTCGAATCCGAAGCCAAGGAGCTTTCGGAAGAGATCATGCTCGGCGCGGTCATGTTCGGCCACGCCGCCAGCCAGAAGATCTGCCAGGCGATCATCAGCCTCGCTGAGAAGGCCGCCAAGGACCCGTGGGAGCTTGCCCCCGCAGCCGACAAGAGCGCGATCAAGGCGAAGCTCAAGGACCTGGTCGGCACCGACATCGACGCGGCCTACCGCATGACCAGTAAGTCGGACCGCTCGGCGGCCCTTACCGCCGCCCGCACCCGCGCGGCCGACGCTTTCATCGAGTCCGACCCGCAGGAGCAGCTCGTCGCCGGCAAGCTGGTGAAGGGCCTCGAGGCGGACATCGTCCGTGGCGCGATCCTCAAGGAAGGCCGCCGCATCGACGGCCGCGACACGAAGACGGTCCGTCCGATCGAGGCGATGGTCGGCTTCCTTCCGCGCACGCACGGCTCGGCCCTGTTCACGCGCGGCGAGACCCAGGCGATCGTCACCACGACGCTCGGTACCAAGGACGCCGAGCAGATGATCGACGGGCTGGAGGGCCTCTCCTACTCGCGCTTCATGCTGCACTATAATTTCCCGCCCTATTCGGTCGGCGAAGTGGGCCGCTTCGGCGCTCCGGGCCGCCGCGAAGTCGGCCACGGCAAGCTCGCCTGGCGCGCGCTTCACCCGATGCTCCCGACTGCGGAGGAGTTCCCGTACACCATCCGCGTCCTCTCCGACATTACGGAGAGCAACGGTTCCAGCTCGATGGCGACCGTCTGCGGCGGCAGCCTCGCGCTGATGGACGCCGGCGTTCCGCTGAAGCGTCCGGTTGCGGGCATCGCCATGGGCCTGATCCTCGAAGGCAAGGACTTCGCGGTGATCAGCGACATCCTCGGCGATGAGGACCACCTCGGCGACATGGACTTCAAGGTCGCGGGTACGTCGGAAGGCGTCACCTCGCTGCAGATGGACATCAAGGTCGCCGGGATCACCGAGGAGATCATGAAGACCGCCCTCGCCCAGGCGAAGGACGGCCGTGCTCACATCCTCGGCGAGATGGCCAAGGCGCTCGACCACACGCGCGAGGAGCTTTCGAGCCACGCGCCGCGGATCGAGACCATGTCCATTCCGAAGGACAAGATCCGCGAAGTCATCGGCACGGGCGGCAAGGTCATCCGCGAGATCGTCGCGCAGACCGGCGCCAAGGTCGACATCGACGACGAGGGCGTGATCAAGATCGCGTCGTCCGACCTGTCGCAGATCGAGGCCGCCCGCGACTGGATCCGCGGCATCGTTGCGGAGCCGGAGCCCGGCACCATCTACACCGGCAAGGTGGCGAGCATCGTCGACTTCGGCGCGTTCGTGACCTTCATGCCAGGCAAGGATGGCCTGGTACACGTCTCGGAGATCAAGAACGAGCGTGTCGAGAACGTCCGCGACATCCTCAGCGAAGGCCAGGAAGTGAAGGTTAAGCTTCTCGAGGTCGACCAGCGCGGCAAGGTCCGCCTGTCGATGCGCCTCGTTGACCAGGAAACTGGCGAAGAGCTTCCGGACACCCGCCCGCCGAGGGAGCCGCGTGAAGGCGGAGACCGCGGCCCGCGCGGTGACCGTGGCGATCGTGGCCGTCATGGCCGTGGCGGTGATCGTGATCGTGGCCCTCGCCGCGACCGCGACGATCGTGGCCCCCGCGGCCCGCGCGACGACCGTGGCCCCCGTGGCGACCGTGGTCCCCGCCGCGAGCGCGAGGGCGGCGAGGGCGAAGGCCCCGCTCCCGAGTTCGCTCCGGCCTTCCTGACGGGCGGCAACGACGAGGACTAAGCCCCAAATCCTCCCCGAGCTCGCTCGGGGAGGGGGACCGTCCGCCGTAGCTTCAGCGAAAGTGGATGGTGGAGGGGCCGGCGCAGGCCGGGGTCCAGTCTGTCAGAAAAACGGAGAGCCCCGCAGCCTCGCTGCGGGGCATTTTCATTGCCGTCTAATGTCCGCTTTCGACCCATTGCGGACATAGCCCAGCCTTGGCATTCGACGCCGCATCATCAACCACGAAGCGAGCGCGGTGGGAACGCCAAAGGCAATTCCAGGCTCGCTGACACCAAGAAACCAGCCATTGAACTTAAGCAAACTGTCGAGGCCGAGAAACATCAGCTTGCCTGCGCCCCCACCCCAAACGATTGCGAGCACTCCGACCCACCATCGATGCGCGTTGCCGCTTAGGAGCATCATCGCCGGAATGCCGAAGATCGCCAGTCCGAGCGCTACGAACGGCAATGCCAAAAATGTAATCAGGATCACAGCGATCAGAACGCCAAGCCACGCTTTGGTCTCTGGCAAACCGAAAGCGATGGCAGCTGTAATGATCGCGCCTGCCACTGAGCCTAGCATCGCGCTCAATGCGAAGTGCCGAGTCTGTTCGGTTAGGCGGTGACGTAGTGCGACGGTGTCCATATGGAAACAGTATGCAATCGGTGGGTGCGCGCTCCGAAGCAACGTACTGTAAGCCATGGTCAGGCTGCTCTATCTGTTTGCAGCGGCGGTCTTAGCGCCCCACGAGGCGACTGCCGGTTTGCACTGTTCAAACACGCATTTGGTGGACCTCAGGGTCAAGCAAATCATCGCCGAGTTAGCTGCTCTTGGATCGTCCGATTTGGACAAGTCCTCAAATGTGGCCGAGCAGCAGCAGCGGCTTTTCCAAGAGCTTGAAGGGCTCGGCCCTGAGGGCGTGCCAGCCATTATCGCTCATATGGATGATCGCCGACTCTTGGCGGTCCCGCAAATCTCTCTCGAAAACCATTGGCCAACGGCGTTCGAAGCTGTCCGACACTATGGACCGGAACAAATCGTCGACGCGCTCGATGCGATCCTGAACCAGATCACCGGCCAGCACTTCGGCTTTTTCATAGGAAATGGCGGCACCGACATCGAACGATCTGTCGTCGTGGACGGTTGGCAAAGTTACGCGGCTAAGTTGCGATGTAGCAGTTCTGATCACTAGTGTCCGGTTTCCACCCCATGCAGACATTAGCGTAGCGTCCGCTTTCGACCCATTGAGGACATTAGCCGGATGGCGTCAGCCGCGCCTTGACCGAACCAAACGCCGCGCCTGTTGAAGTTGGTAGAGAAGGAAAGCGGCAAGTAGCAGGACTATTACAACGTGGAACGCAAGACCCAGCACGAACAGGATTGGCCCATCGGGCCACGCAACGCTCATGTCAGGTTCTGTTAGGCCTGTAATCAACAACGGCTCCCCTTGGAGATCGCGCCAAATCCGCAAGGTTTCGATGCAAAGAGCTGTCGCGATTAGCGGTGTCCCGAGGAAAAGCGTCAAGCGCTCGCGACGATTAAGAACGCCGCTTGGTTTAAGTTCGTTTCCGATGACTTCGCTCATGGGAGAACGATAGCGCGTGATGTTGGCAAATAAAGCCTAGCCAGCGTCACTCGCTTATGACCGCTTTCCACCCATTGCAGACATTAGGAATAGAACCGTCACGGGAGTGAATCCATCAATCGAGGTCGGTTAGTCCCCGGACTAACCTGCGACATTCAGGCGGCATGTCGCACCTCGTTGATCGTCGGACGCGTCTCTCAACTCGGCTTAGGCCGCTCGCTCGCGCGCCCGCCGAGCACTCAACGTCTCTACGCCGAAGCTCACAATGCTGTCGCATTCGCCCCCTTTGGCGGCGTTTCGAGCTGTCCTACAACCACCATGTTGTGCCTTACTGGCGCATGCCTGTCTTGAGCCAAGATGGCCGCCTGCAGCCCTCCCCCATCCAACCTCGCCATGAGCGCTCGCCTCACGCGCGCGAGCGTACGCGCACGCGTAGGACTGTGACCTTTGGGACTTTTCGAGTCGCGCCACGGGGGGAAATCCCCGCCGAAACATCCTCAGTCCGGCGTGCCGCCGTTAGAAATTCCATCCCGGATCGCGCTGACCAGCTTCCGACTCTCCCCCGCCACGGCCTTCAGCTCGTCCTTCAGGGCGCCCGCCCCCGGCTCGTCGGCCTGGCGGTCCAGATGACCTGCCAATGTTTCCAGCTTGGCGACATATTGGAGCAGGCGGTCCGCGGCACCGCTTGGGGTCCCGTCGGCCTCGCCCCGCGCCACGATCCGAAGCGGAGGAGCATGCAAGTCCTGCGCGATACCCCGGCTCAGCAGGATGGCGTCGGCGACATGGCCCGTGATCATTCCGATCGCCTCGATCTCTTCGAGCGAGGGAGCGCCGACCTTGCCGTGATAGGTTGCGAAGGTGCCCAGGACGCCGCCGGTCCTGTCGCGGATCGGGGTCGACCAGCAAGAGCGGAACCCGTGGGGCAAGGCGAGGTGGCGGTATTCCGCCCAGAGCGGATCGCTGGCGATGTCGCTGACATAGACCGGGCGATTGAAGTAGGCAGCCGTCCCGCAGGACCCGGCTCGAGGGCCGATCTCCGATCCGTCGATCGCCTTCCGGTAGGATGCGGGAAGTTTCGGTCCGCCACCGTGGAAGAGCCGCTTGCCGTCAGGGCTCAGCAGCAGGATGGAGGTCGTCAGCTCTCCATCGAAATTCTGTTCGACGGCGTTGAGGTGCCGGTCGAGCACATGCTCAAGGCTATCGCCGCGGGTAAATTCGGTTGGGACCTCGCTGCCGCGAACTTGCAGCGATTCCCGAAGGCTCGACGCAAAAGGCATCGACGTCTCTCCGCCACATCAGAGCGCCGTACGCGCTTGCGGCACATTAATAGGGCGCGCGGCTCAGTCCAGTCAGGCTCATGGGATTGTCACAAATCGGCATCCTCCGAAGCTGGGGAAAATCGGGATGCCGCCTGAAGGGCTTATCGGGAGGGGCCGCGCACAGCCTCTCTCAGGGTAATGACCTATGTCGCCGCCGGAAGGCCCGGCTTACCCCCGTGACACTGAAACGCGACGCGGATCCGTCGCACGACTCAATGAGGTGCGAGATGGAAAGCATCTGGCAACGATCGGCAATGACCAGCCTGGTGCTGGCCGGCAGCCTGGCTTTTTCGGGCACCGCCTTCGCCGCAACCGCTGCCCAACTGAACACGGAAGGAAAAACGGCGCTGCAGCGCCTCTACGCGCAGTCCGCAAGAGCAACCCGATATTCGCGCGACGCCAAGGCGATTCTGGTATTCCCGAAGATCGTCAAGGCGGGCTTCATGATCGGTGGACAGGGTGGCGAGGGCGTCCTCTTCGTTCACGGCAAGCCGACCGCTTATTACAAGATCGGCGCCGCCTCCTTTGGACTTCAGGCAGGCGGGCAGTCGTTCAGTTACGCTCTGTTCCTGATGAACGACAGCGCGGTCAGATATCTGGACAAGAGCGACGGCTGGGCGATCGGTTCGGGGCCGAGCGTCGTTGTGGTGGACAAGGGTAAGGCCATGAGCACGACATCCACGACTCTCGCAAAGGATGTCTATGCCTTTCCGTTCGGCCAGAAGGGTCTGATGGCCGGACTGGGCCTCGAGGGATCGAAGATCTCACGGATCAAGAAGTAGATTCGGATCAGTCGCTTTGGGGGGATTGCGGATGCGTCGATATCGTTCAGTTGCGGCCCTGTTCGCTTTCCTCCTCGGAAGCACAAGCGCTCATGCGCAATCGGTCGAACCGCCATCAACGGACCAGCCGGCAGCGACGCAAGAATCCGCTAGCGCGGACGACCAGCAGGCCGCGAACAAGAAGAAGTGGGAATTCTACACGATCGGCTACCTCTGGCTCGCCACGGCAAAGGGCAAGACGGACGTCATTGGGCCGGTCGAGCCGGTGGATCTCGATCTGTCGCTCGGTGATATCATCAATGGGTTCAAGTTCATCTTCATGGGCGCCGCAGAAGCTCGCCATGATCGCTTCGTCATCCTGGGCGACCTTTCCTTCGTCCATCTTGGAACAAAGAAGGGTATCGGGATACGCGATCCGGATTTCCTCGAGGCTAAACTCGATTCCCGGACTGCGGAAATCACTCTGCTCGGCGGATACCGCGTCATAGATGACAAGACCTTCGCGCTCGACCTGCTGGCGGGCGGGCGGATGAATTTCTTCAAGACCTCGCTGCGGCTGGAAGGCCCGAACCGGACCGCCGAAGGCTCGGTCAGTCAGCAATGGCTGGACCCATTGATCGCAGCGCGGGCGCATATACCACTCGGCGGGAAATGGAGCGGGTCGCTCTACGGCGATGTCGGCGGCATCGTCTTCGGCTCCGACGCCACCTACCAAGCGGCCGCGACCGTTGATTATCAGATCAGCCGCAAGATGAACGTCGGGGTGGGATGGCGTTACTGGAAGGTCAATTACGACCGTGGCGACTTCCTCTACGACGTCCGGCAGGCCGGTCCGATCATCGCGCTTCGGACAAAGCTCTGATCCTGCACATCCTGCTCCGCGAGCGAACCCGAACATCAGAGCACGCCGAACGTCCACCCTTCGCTCCGCGCAATCTCGGGCGTCAGTTCCTCCGGCGCGAATGCGCGCGGCTCATCCCTCGCCAGCGCCCGCATCCCGGCGGCAGTGACGAGCGCATCGGTCTGGTGATCATTGGGCTCGAACCTGAGACGCATCGTCTTGCTGCCGAGCCCTTCCAGCGCGGCGTTGAGCGCGGCTCTGCTGCGAAGCTTGGTGCCCTTCATGCCGGCTCGCCGCAGATAGATGCGAGTGTAAATCTCACAGACTGCGCTGCCCCAATCCGGCAGCGGGTCCATTGGGAAGATGGCGATTTTGCCGTCCAGCCGGTGGAGAAGGCGCATCCCGGAAAAGCTCGCCTTCGCCACCTGCGCGGCGCCGATCGCGTCATAGGCGCTTGCAGTCTTTCGCCCGCCCTGTGCGTTCAGCCGGGCGTCGCATTGCCTGAACCGCACGAAGTCGGACTTAACGCCGTCCGCGATTCCGAAATAGAAGTGTCGCCTGTGCGCGATTTCCAAAAAGCTTGCCGCCCCCAAATCGTCATCGTCGCACAAGGCGTCGACATAGGCCCAGAACGCACGCGCAGTTTTCGGCACCTCCGGCTCACCGATCAGATATTCGCCCTTCTCCACGATCGGCGGAGCGAAGCTGAAGTCGAAGCCGAACAAAGTCGGCACTTTGGCCGCGCGGTTCAGCAACCAGTGAAGGACTTCCTCGCGCGACCAGATGTGGTCCGGCCGGACAAGGCGCGGGGGAGCATTTCCGCGCGCCTCGGCTACGGCGATCCCCTTATGCCGCTGGCCTTTGGCGCCGGACCAGTCGATCGCGACAAACGCGTCGAAACGCGCCGTCACACGAGCGGCGGCTGGCGATCGTCCTCGGCCGGAGGCTCGACCGGCTTTCTTAAGCGCGGCGGGGCCGGACGAGGAGCGGGCATCTGCTCGTCCGTCCAGCGTTCGAGGATCCGACCGGCGACATCGCGTCCGCCAAGACCGAATGCGATGGCGCAGGCGACCGCTGCCGAGCCGAGGATCAGGCCGAACGCCATCATCACGATCTGATCGGCGAGGCCCATGAAAGTGAGGCCGATCGCCGTGAACAGAGCGATGATCGCATATTTGACGATCGTCTGAGCGTAGCTCGCCTCGCCCGTGGAACTTCCCACCAACGCCGAGAGGATCCGCGCAAGGAAGATGCCGACGACGATGATGACGGTGCCGAAGATCACCTTTCCGCCGAGCGCCGTGATCTGGAACAAGAGCGCCGCGACGGCTTCGCCCCCCAGCTGTCGGGCGGCCTCGATCGCTGCCCCGAGCAGGATCGCCGTCATGGCAACCGCGCCCACGACCTTCGAGGGGTTCGAGCTGGCAGGCATCACTCCCAGCGCTCTAACGCTGTTGTCGAAGCCGAGGCTCGGGAGCACGGTTTCAAGCATCGCTTTCACCCAGCGTCCGATAAGAAAAGCGATCGCCAGCCAGACGAGCGCTGCGAGCACTCGCGGTATCGAAACCGCGATGGTGTTGAGCATGTTCGTTGCCGGATCCGAGATCGCGGAGATCTGAAGGATCTGAAGCGCTCCGATGGCCGCGAAGATGATGATGATTGCCGAGACCGTGACTCCGACGGCCTTGGCGATGGAGTTACGGACCGGAGCGACGCCCTCGCTGGCGGCGCCGGTCTGGTCGACAGCCAACGGTGCATCGCCGATCGGGATGCCCGCGCGAGTGAACAGCCGCTCGAGATTCAGTGCGCCGAGCGCAGCCTCGATGATGTGCCGCACGACGCGCGCAAGGATCAGTCCTGCGAAGAAGAATACGCCCGCGCCGAGCAGCTTGGGCAGGAAGGCGAAGACCTCGTTGGTCATTGCCGTCACGGGTGTCAGCACTCCGGAGAGGCCGAGCGGCTGAAGCGCCGCGATCAGACCGACCAACCAGACGAGCCAGTAAGCAAGCCGGCCAAGCTCCGTTCCGACGGAATCCACTCCTGCCTGGGGATGCCGCTTGAGCACGGGCATCCGGTCGACGAGCTTGCCCACTGCCCACTGCACCGCCTTGGCGATGAAGTGTGTGGCGATGAGGATCAGGATCGCGAAGACCACGCGCGGTCCCCATTGGATAAGCTGTTCGCGCCAGTAGGCTGCCGGCGGTGTGGTCTGGTACATTCTTACCCTCCGTTATTCCTTGTTCGTGCTGCGCTTGTTTCGAAGCTCGTTCCAATAGGCGATCCGCTCGGCGATCTTCGCCTCGAAACCGCGCTCTGCCGGCTCGTAAAAGGTCTGCGGCTCCATGCCTTCGGGCCAGTAATCCTGCCCCGAAAAGCCCTCTTCGGCGTCATGGTCGTAGGCATAGCCCTTCCCGTAGCCGATGTCCTTCATCAACCGTGTGGGGGCGTTCAAAATGTGCGACGGCGGCATCAACGAGCCGGTCTCCTTGGCGCTCCGATAAGCGTTCTTCTGAGCCATGTAGGCCGCGTTAGATTTGGGCGCGGTCGCCAGATAGAGGCAGGCTTGAACCAGTGCGATCTCGCCCTCCGGCGAGCCCAGGAAATCAAAAGCATCCTTGGCGGCGAGACACTGCACCAGTGCCTGCGGGTCGGCGAGGCCAATATCCTCCATCGCAGCACGGGTCAGCCGCCGCAGCAGGTAAAGCGGCTCTTCGCCGGCGACGAGCATCCGGGCGAGATAGTAAAGCGCCGCCTGCGGATCCGAGCCGCGCAGGCTCTTATGGAGGGCGGAGATGAGGTTGTAGTGCCCCTCGCGATCCTTGTCGTAGACGGGCACCCGCCGATGCAGTAGCGCCGCCATCGCAGCGGGATCGAGCGGCGCGTCGAGCTCGACATCGAACAAGGTCTCCACCTGGTTGAGCAGGAAGCGGCCATCCCCGTCGGCACTTGCAATCAAGGCTTCACGCGCCTCCTGCGTGAGCGGGATCGCCCGGCCGACGTCCAGCTCGGCTCGCTGGATGAGAGTATCGAGCGCCTGTTCATTCAGGCGCCGCAGAATCAGGACCTGGCAACGCGACAGCAATGCGGCGTTGAGCTCGAAGCTGGGGTTCTCGGTCGTCGCTCCCACAAGCGTAACCGTCCCGTCCTCGACGAAGGGGAGGAAGCCGTCCTGCTGCGCCCGGTTGAACCGGTGAATCTCATCGACGAAAAGGAGCGTTCGCTGCCCGGCCCGCGCGGCCGTCTTCGCCTCCGCGAAGATCTTCTTCAAATCGGCAACGCCCGAGAAGACCGCGGAGATCGGTACGAACCGCAGGCCGACTGCATCGGCGAGCAAGCGCGCGATACTGGTCTTTCCGGTGCCGGGCGGTCCCCACAGGATCATGGAGCCGAGCTTACCGGCAGCCACCATTCGGCCGATCGCCCCATCCGACCCGGTCAGATGTTCCTGTCCCACGATCTCGTCGAGTGCTCCGGGGCGCAGCCGGTCCGCAAGCGGAGCATTGGCGCTCGGCTCGTCGAGCTGACGCGTCGGAAGCTCATGGTCGCTGAACAGGTCGGCCATCGCCAATGGCCATGGCAAAGCGTGAGCAAAATTGCATCACCTCACTTGCTAGCGATGTTACTAAGATATATCTTAGATGCATCGAAAGGAGTCGTATGGGACATCATCATCAGGGCTGCGGCCCGCGCGGGCGGATCGAGATCGACCTTCCGCACGCACTCATTGCCATGGGCCGCCGAAGCGGCGGCTGGGGCCCGTTTCATTTCGAGTTTGACGACAATGGTTGGAGCGGCCGTCGTGGCGGCGGGCGCGGACGACGCCGCATGTTCGAGTCCGGCGAGCTTCGCCTTGTCCTGCTCAAGCTCATCGCCGGCGAGCCCCGCCATGGCTACGACCTGATACGCGCGATCGAAGAGCTGACCGGCGGCGAATATGCGCCGAGCCCGGGCGTGGTTTATCCGACCCTCACCCTTCTGCAGGACATGGGCCTCATCGAAGAAGCGGCCGGCGAAGGAGCGCGCAAGCCCTTCCAAGTAACGGCGGAGGGCCGCGAGCACCTCGAGCAAAATGCGGCCGACGTGGAGGAATTATTCGAACGGCTGGAAGAGACCGGCTCACATCGACGCAAGGGTCATCGACCGGAGATTGGCCGTGCAGTCGGCAATCTCATGGCGGCATTGAAGAACCGCATCGCTCACGAAGGGTGGAACGACACACTTCTCAACGAGGTCGTGGATATCCTCGACGAGGCGGCACAGCGGATCGAACGCGCGAAGCCGACTAGCGACCAGTCAGGCGCTTGAGCCTCTTTTTGCGTTCAATCACGCGGCCGTAAGTCCGGAGCACGGCGGAGTTGATCTGGTCCCAATCGTGGGTCTTCGCGACTTGCAGACCGGCTTTGCCGTGCTTCCTGCGAAGCTCGGGATTCGATGCGTAGGCCGCGAGCGCATCGGCGATAGCGTCCGCATCGCCTTGGTCCGTGAGAACGCCCGTCACTCCATCGCGGACAAGGTTCGTCGCGCCTGTGGAATCCACCGCGACGACCGGCAGCGCGCAAGCCATGGCCTCCAGCGTCACGTTGCCAAAAGCCTCTGTAATCGACGGATTGAGAAGCACATCGGAACTGGCCACGGCGCGCGCGAGGTCCTGGCCTGCCAAGTGGCCAACGAAGGTCGCCCGGGGCAGTCGCTCCTCGAACCATGGTTGCGCTGGTCCATCGCCGATCACCAGCACCCTGTGTTTCACCCCACGCGACTGAAGCAGGTCGACCGCATCGGAGAATACGTCCAAGGCCTTCTCCATGACGATCCGCCCGAGAAACAGGACGACGAATTCATCGTCCGATATCCCGTGCGCGGCCCGCCATTCCATGCTCCGCCGCTTGGGATTGAACAGCTCGCGATCGATCCCCCGCGACCAGATTGAGATGAAGCGGTTCATGCGCTGCGCTTCGAGCACGGCAGCCGTCGATTCGGCGGGCGCGAGGATGGCATCGCATCGGCGGTAGATCCGGCGCATGATCGCGCGCGCCAGAGGCTCGAGATTCCCGAAACCGTAATAAGCGAGATAGGTGTCGAAGCGCGTGTGGACCGAAGCGACGGCAGGTATTCCGCGCGCCCGGGCCCAGCTCACCGCGCGGTGACCACTGATATCCGGCGCAGAGATGTGCACGATGTTCGGATTGAATTCGGCCAGATCCCTGCGGATGCTCGGCGGCAAGCCGAGCGACAAGCGGTATTCCGAACGGCCGGGGATCGGCACGGACGGCAAGCTCACGAGGTCTCCTGTCGGCTCGAATGCCGGCTCGGCGACGGTGGGCGAATAGATACGGACCTGAACCCCCTGCCGCAGCAGATAGCCGACAAGGTTGTTGAGTGCGCGGTTCGCGCCATCGCGCACGCCGTTGTAATTGCCCGAAACCAGGGCCACGCGGATATCGTTAGGCTGCACGGCGATGCACTTACTGGCGCGAACGGCAAAGGCAAAGACGTGAGGATGGCGTGACCGACCTCGTGAAAACCGGACTCCCGCCACTCGCCTGTCCCGATGCACGGCTCTTCATCCTCGGGAGCCTGCCCGGAGACGCATCACTTGCGGCGCAGCGTTATTATGCGCACCCCCAGAACCAGTTCTGGCGGCTACTCAGTTCCGCGATCGGCCAAGACCTGCACTCGCTGCCATATGAGCATCGTCTCGAAATTCTTGCGCAGCGACACATCGGCTTGTGGGATGTGATCGGGTCGGCGGAGCGGCAGGGCAGCCTCGACCAATCCATCCGCAACGCGAACAATAATCGCGTCGAGCAATTGCTCCACGACTATCCTGACCTTCAGGCCATCGCGTTCAACGGCGGCAAATCGGCGGCAATCGGCCGAAAGCTCATCGGCGAAAGCGAAGGAGTGACGCTTCTCGACCTCCCCTCCTCCAGCCCGGCTTACACCCGGCCGTTCGCGGAAAAGGCCGAGGCTTGGGCCGGGCTCGCTCCTTTCTGTGGTTCTGCCCCTTGTGCAGCTTCACATATGAGCCAAGATGGGTCCGCATGAGTCAGATCGAAACCGACGAGACGGAAGAAGCTGATAACGACCAGAGACTGTCGATGGTCGATGAGGCACTTGTCGCTGGGACCATCGCAAACACGAACGGGCTTCTGGTGATCCTCGCGAAGCTGGTCGCAAAGGGCGTCTTCGATCAGGCCGACCTCAAGGCCTTTTCCGACAGCTATTCAAAGCCGCTGGATCATGTCGGCATGCGCGAAAATGAACTCGTCACGCAAATGCAGGACCAGATGGAAGGGACCCTGGCCGAGCTGATGCGCTATCTCAGCGAGCGGAACCAGGAAGGTTAGCCCTCTCCCACATGTTCTTGAGCAAGGTGCGCCTGAGGGGCTATGAGCGGCCGATGTCGTTTCTGTGGAAGCTGCTGACACTCGCCGCGGTTCTTCTCATGCCCTTTGGCATGCAGCCTGCTGTTGCGTCTCCCGCGTCGCGCCATTCGGCCTCAATGCCCATGGAACATTGTCCGGAGCAGGCGCCCAAGCACGATCAGAAGAATGCCCTGATGACATGCACCATGGTGTGCTCAGCCGCGTTGCCGGCTCAGGCATCACGCCATGTGGGGCCATCAATTATCGTCTGCGCTCCGACCGAGGCAGAGGCAGCTCGCCAGCTGAACGGCTTGCATCCCGATACCGCAACTCCGCCTCCAAGGCGTTCCTGATCGATCGATCTTCGACTTTCGATTTTCAGGAGTATCACAATGATCATGATTTTGAGCGCTGCGCTTGCCGCTGCGGCGCCGGCTACGCCGGCCAATCCTCCGACTGCCGGTCATGCCGAGCACGGCATGGATCACCAAGGCTGCAAGTGCTGCGAGAAGATGCACGAGCAGGGTGACAAGATGGACTGCTGTGACGAACATGCGAAAGAGCATGCCGGACACGACAGCCAGCCGGCCCAGTAAGCGTTAGGGAGACGCGGCGTCGCGCCGCGTCTCCCACCGCATGGAGATTCACGTGAAAATGCGTTTCAATGCGGCCGCCAGCGCGGCTGCTCTCGCTGTGTCGTGGCCGTCAGTCGCTTGCGCGCAGCACCAGCACATGCCGGGCATGGAAATGCCGGCCCCGAAGAGGCCCGCGCCGAAAGAGGAGGCGATACCGAAATCTGCGGCGACCGGACCAAAGGATCAAAAGGGACATCAGGAAGCGGCGCCGGCAGAACCGTCGAAGCAGCCGGATGCGATGCCAATGCAACATTCTCAAATGGAGCATTCGACCATGCATCACGGGACGACGGCCGAAGGCGGCCATGCAGGTCACGCATCCATGAGCGGGGCACTCGGCCCCTACCCCATGACCCGCGAGTCATCAGGCACGGCCTGGCAGCCGGATGCGTCCGAGCACATGGGCTTGATGAGCCAGAGCGGCAATTGGATGCTCATGACGCACGGTGTGCTCAATCTCGTCTACGATCATCAGTCCGGCCCGCGCGGCGATGACAAAGCGTTCGCAAGCGGGATGCTGATGGGAATGGCGCAGCGCCCGATCAGGAACGGCACGCTTCAATTCAGGGCGATGGTGAGCCCCGACCCGCTCATGGGGAAGAGCGGCTATCCGCTGCTTCTGGCCAGCGGAGAAACTGCCAACGGTACCGACAGGCTGATCGACCGCCAGCACCCGCACGACTTCTTCATGGAGCTGTCGGGGTCTGTGTCGCAAAACATCGGTCCGAGTAGCAGCGCCTTTATCTACGCCGGACTGCCGGGCGAACCGGCCTTCGGCCCGCCCGCCTTTATGCACCGCGAGGCGATCCTGGACTCGCCGGAGGCTCCGATCAGCCATCATTGGCTCGATTCGACCCACATCACGTTCGGCGTGGTGACGGCGGGGCTCGTCCTCGATCGCGCAAAGCTTGAGGTGAGCCGCTTCAACGCCCGCGAGCCGGACCAGCACCGCTGGGACATTGAGACGGGGCCGCTGGATTCCACTTCCGTTCGACTCTCATGGAACCCGACGAAGGACATTGCCCTGCAGGGTAGCTGGGGTCATTTCGAGGATCCGGAGCAGCTCGAGCCCGGAGTCGATCAGAAGCGCTGGTCGGCAAGTGCGCTCTACGCTCGGGAAGTCGCTACAGGGTGGAAGTTGGCGGGCACTCTTGCCTGGGGGCGTAAGGCCGCCGAGGGGCACAAGGACGACGCTTTCGTTGCAGAAGCATCGGTCAAGCATGCTGCGTGGACGGTCTTCGGTCGCGGCGAGGTGACCGAAAATCGCGAATTGCTCGATCTTGCGGAACATGGGCCGGCCTATCAGGTCGGAAAGGTCTCGCTGGGAGCAGTCCGGGACTTCCGCCTGGCCGAGCATCTGAAGCTCGGTGCCGGCGGCCTGCTGGCCGTCAACTTCGTGCCGGATGCGCTCGCTCCGCTCTATGGCGGCAACAATCCCATTGGCGCCATGGCCTTTTTGCGGCTCAAGCTCGATTGACGAGCGGCGCCGAAGCCCACATATGGCCGCCTTCCGCGGCGGCCCCTTCGTCTAGCGGTCTAGGACGTCGCCCTCTCACGGCGAAAACACGGGTTCGAGTCCCGTAGGGGTCACCAACAAAAACAATAGGTTGCGCCATGACTGCCCACCAGTCAGCCGAACTTCGGCAACGCTTCGGCAATATCTGATTCGACAATCCGAACAACTCGCCGGGGTGAATTGCTGTAGCCCATGACGCGTCGTTGCGGCTTTTGACCCACTGTACCTTCATCTAACGATGGCCCGGCGATAGCCCGCAGCCCGCGCCTCGGCCTCGGTGCAGAACAACTCTTCGGCCCGCGTCTGATCGTAATAGGGCATGCCCGGCACGTGATAGATCCACTGCCCCTTCCGGTTGCGATTGCCCTTGATGTTGCAGTCGCCCGAAGCCCGGCCCTGCCAGTCGCTCGACGACACGACTTTGGGTCCGCTGCGCTTCGTCGTTGTCGCTGACCTGCGCACGGGCACTGCCTCGCCCTCGTGCCGGTACTGGTCCGGCATCTCGAACGTCCCTGCCCACAGCCCGCGCTTGTAAGCCTTCGCGCTTTCCTCGGCTCCGACATAGTCAGATGAATAGTGTCGATAGGCAACTGCATGGCCCGTCGCGACCATCGTCCGGTTGATGTCGGTCGTCCCGACCATGCAGCGGCCAAGCGTTCGTCCGTGCTGGTCCAGCCCCATCGACGTGCAGCGAACATCCTTGCCGGTGATCAGCCTCATCAATTGATCGGCAGCGACGGAGCCGCAGGCCCAGGACTCTCCGTTGCGTGTGCACCTCTGGTCGAACTCGGGGGCGTCAACACCGAAGAGGCGCACTTCGATGTTGCCGACCATGAGGGAGTCGCCGTCCTTGGCGCGGCCCATGCCGGAGACGGTTGTTTGCGCGGCCGCCGACCCGGTGGCGGCGAGGAATGCGAAGAACGCGACGCATTTCATGCCCATCATCTAAAAGCAGAACATTCAACGATCGGCTAATGTCCGCTTTCGACCCATTCCAGACATTACGCTCGGTTGGTGAGCATCGCGTATTCCGCCCAACCATAACGTAGTTTATATGCCTGAGTGGTAATGCAGGCCTAGGGGGCGCCTATGTCGACCGGCGAATCATGGACACCGGCTGGTCGTCAGTCGCCGCAAGAGCAGCGGCTTCTCGAATGATTGGCTGATCTCCAGCGCGACCTGGAGTTGCTCCTAAAACATCCGGATGCGGAGGGAACGATAGCCGCGCTGCGAGATGTCGTTCGGGACATCGAAGCCCAGCTTTCGCTGACATCCGGCTCCCAATAAACCCGACTGTCTATAGGCCGATCTTCGAAGTAGGTCGATCAGACCGCTGACTCCGTATTCCAGCGCGTCGGCGGCTGAGAGACATTTTCATTTGCGCTCCCGCTCTGTGGTAGGAGCAAGCCGTGCCGGCAATGAACGAACCCGATGAGGGTGCTGTCATTTTTAGCTTGCTGGACGATGCGGTCTGGGTGAGCTGGTCAGGCAAAAGCCCGTCGGTGAAACTCGGTCGAAGCGCCTCAGTCATCTACATGATGCGCGATTTCCTCGCGCAATATGAAATCGGAGAGCGACTAAACCGTCGCAAGAGCGGCAACACCTAGTCTGGCGTCCATGATGCAGCGCAAGTTCGCTGGGGTAAATCCCGATGCTTTATCGGATTACAAGCCGTCATATTCCGCCCGATGTCCGCGTCTGTTCCAGCCCCGCGTCACTACAACCTATGCTGCTTTGACCGCGACGGGAACGCGCCGAAGGTTCAACTCCTCGACGCTGAAAGCGACGAGCAGGCACTTCTGCTCGCGAGACCAATGAACCCTTGGTCTAGTCGGGAGATTTGGGACGGACATCGCCTTGTTCGCGTCCTGCCCCCGACTGCCTGAACAATGGCGGACGCGTCATTCCACAATCCTGCGGCACCACTCACGCCATTGCTAATTGCCGACAATCACGACGCCATCCGGCGGGGTGTGCGGAACCTTGTTGAGACTTATGGCGCATACCGTGTGGTGGGTGAGGCCAGGGATGGAATGGATGCCCTTCGCGCGGCCAAACAGTTCATGCCGGACATTCAATCATCGAGTATTCGTTGCCGGAGCTAAACGGCCTCGAACTGGTCCATGCCTTCCGACGGGCCAATTTGAAGACGAAGACGGTCCTTTATACGATCCATTACGACGATGTGCTTCTGTCGGATTTGTTGAAGGCTGGCGTTCGTGGCTTCGTCCTAAAATCCGACCCCGAGAGCAGTCTACTCGCGGCTCTCGATGCCATCAGAACGGGTCGATCTTACTTCTCAGGCAAAGTCTCAGAGACATTGTTGGAGAAGTTGCAGGGGCAAACAGACCGCGACCCTCTGACACATCGAGAGCGTCAGGTTGTGCAGCTCATTTCCGAGGGATGGGCCAACAAGGAAATAGCAATCCAGCTGGGCCTCACGATGAAGACCGTCGGATCTCACCGAGCAAATGCGATGGGTAAACTGAACATACAGAACACAGCCGGGCTCGTTCGTTGGGCGATCAAGAACAACCTAATTCTGGCGTAGCGTCCGCTTTCCACCCAAAGCAGAGGTTAGGTGAAGCGCGTCAGAGAAGAAGGCCTAGTTCTGCTTCCGACATCACTTCGGCTGGGCATCTGGTCGGCAAAGTGGTTTGCCCGTCTGCGGGTCGATGTACCGGCGTACTGGCGCACCTGTATTTGGGTCGGAGGCTGTTCCAATATCCTCCGCCAGGCACGCATCTGCTGACACTGACGGAACACTGACCCAAGGATTGGAGGAAGGCTGGTTTGGCGCTTCAGGTGGTGTGACAGACGGCTGAGCCATCGCTTCAGCGGGCATCTGGCCCGTCGCCTCGCTCGTAAGCGAAGGCGCCGAGTTCGCCGAAGGGGTCACAGGTGCGCAAGATGCGCTACACAGGCTGATAGCGAACGCAAAAGCTGTTGTTTTCATGACGAAAACTCCAATTTCGTTCCCCCTGTCTAAACCGACGAGGTTCCGTTGCGATCCAGTTCGATATCCAATTTGTAATGGCCTTAGGCAGCGATGCGTCGAGCAAGGCCAAGTGGTCGAGGCTGGCGTGCGAAGGCGAGGCCATCAACTCGCGATGGCTAATGTCTGCTTTCCACCCAAAGCAGACATTAGATCGCCGGTTAAGTCAGTGGTGTCGAGCGGTCCAGGATCCAAAGCTTTACCCCCGTGGAACCCAACTTGGATTCGCACGCTTTGATGACATGAGTAGCAAAGGCGAACTATATAACGAGGCAACCCAAGTCTCAGCGGTAGACGGCGAGGTGATCCTCGATGGTCCGGACGGAGTTGACGTTCGACTGACTCCAGAAGCTGCCCAGGAGACTTCTGATAATCTCCTTGAAGGCGCCGCAAAGGCTGCCGGTCAGCGGAGGCTCGAAGGTTTGCCCCATAAAGCCCAGTAGGCGCGCTACCCCCGATGACCACGGCTCAAACCGCGCGAAGTTAGAACCGGCTTTCTCAGCTAGTTAGCAAGTCGTTTCGCAGTCGAAGGGTAGCGACTAACCCGCTAGGTTGCCAATCATGGTCGAGCGCGCCGTCGAACTGACGCGATATGGTTTGCCCCACGTAGTTGGTGCCGAAACCCAGATGGGCGGGTGGGCCTTCGATCTGGGGGCCCCCACTTTCCGCCCAGACTAGAACTAGATTCTCGTCATCCGAGCGGCTCGATATGTCGAGCATCCCGGCTTCGGCAGACAAGCAGCCATACTTCACGGAGTTCGTCGCAAGCTCGTGAATGATCATGGCCAACGTCGTTGCTGTTCTTTCCCCGACACCCATCCGTGGGACAGCAACCCTGATCCGGCCGGAGAACGCTCCCATATCGTCATATGGGGCAAGAAGGATCGACAACAAGTCGCCCAGCAGCGCGGCCTTGCCTTGCTTGTTCGGGAGCGGTCTCACCAGATTATGGGCTCGGTCCAGAGCCATCAAACGCTTGGTGAGGTCTCGCGCCATGTCTTCGACGGACGTAGCGGAGCGCGACGCGAGCTGGGTCAGGCCAGTCGCGATCGTAAGCAAGTTCTTGACGCGATGACTCATCTCACCGGCCAACAGCTCGTTGGCTTCTTCCGCTTGTTTGCGGGCCGTGACGTCCAGGAAAACACCGAACATTAATCGCGCATCAATATCAGCGTCGGCGCCGAGGCCACGCGACGAGATCCACTTGATCTGATCGCCTACGATGATCCGAAAATCGGTCTCGTAGAAACCGGCCACGGCCCGAGTAGCTATGAAGGCGGCCCGCACTCTGTCGCGATCGGCCGGGTGGATGCGCGAAGACAAATCCTCAAACGTGACGCCCTCGACGGGAGGAAGCTGCCACAACTTGAAGCCGCGCTCGTCCATCGCGAAGCAGTTGTTATCCACGTTCCACGACCATCGGGCTACGCGCGCCGCCTTGAGCGCCCGCTCTGTCTGCTCGGTGTTCCAAGCGATCCAACTGTCGACAGTTTCAGGCACCGGTTTTGTTCTCCCTGCGCTTTTCCCTGTTCGAACGCCCGAGCGGCGCGACAGGTTCTTTGCTTGCAGGATTGGTGCTGTTGCGCGCGGGACCATGGCACGTTCCTCCCGAAGCCATCGGAGCGTGCAACCTCAGGGATTGATCTTCACGGCGTCCGCGAACGTGACGACGCTCATCTCACCCCGCTCGTCTTCTATCTCGATCCAATGGCTGAGGGTAATCTCGCCGTGTGTGGCAAGCTCGTCGCCCATGATGGCCCGGGCTGCTTTCAGCGCGTATTCGCGGGCGGCCGCGGGGTCCGGGAGCTCTTTTCCATCAGGGTCCATCGTATGATCGTCGTTGAAGACTTGGAATTTGTATCGCGGCACAAGCCCTCGCAAACCTGGCGTGAGCAAATGCACTCGCGGTCGCTGTCAGGCCAATAAGTGGGCAACGATTCTCTCTCAGCGTCTGAGCGTCACGATCGTTCCTACCGACGTTAACTTAAGTCAGGGCATTTGCCGCGGCTTCGTGCTGAGAGTACAAAGATCTCCTCGCCACCGCACGGGCTACCTTGGCGACCGCACCTCACCCCGTGGAGAGGACCGCGTCATGATTGCGACCCGCGAGGAACCAAACGGCTACGTCTTAAAGCCCTTGGTTCAGCGGCTCGGGAACCATGTAAAGCTGGACGAGGCCGACCGAGCGGCGCTCTATGCTCAATGCTGTCTGATCCTGTCCGGTCCAAGACCCTGCAGAGCGGCAATCGGCAAATTCTCTCCATTCACATAAGGGGAGAAATGGTCGATCTTCAGAACTCGCTCCTGAAGACCGCCGACCACAGCGTGCAAATGCTCACCGCAGGCAAGGTCGCGGTCATTCCCCGCGCCGACATCGCCGGTCTGGCCATCGAGCGTCCTGCGGTTGGCATGGCGATGTGGCTCGACACTTTGATTGATGCATCCATCTTCCGCGAATGGATAGCCAATGTCGGTCGACGCGACGCCCGAAAGCGTGTCGCTCACCTGCTTTGCGAGTTCGCCTTGCGCCTCAATGTCACCGGTGTCGGCGACGAATTGGGCTACGAACTGCCGATGACGCAGGAACAACTCGCGGATGCGACCGGCCTGACGTCGGTCCACGTGAACCGCACCCTAAAAGCCTTGGAGAAGTACGGGCTTATCGAGCGTGCCAATCCGCGGATGATCCATATCGGTAACTGGACCAGCCTCGCAGCGGCGGGCGAGTTCGACGCGGGCTATCTGCATTTCGACCTTGAGGGTCACCAAGTTGGCTGAGCCTCAAGTCCTTGGAATTAATTAGACTTACCTAAGTTAAAGGCGCACTGAGGTTCTGAGGAGTACAGCATGACCAAGCCTGACTCGGATCTGGGCGCTGTCACGCCTTCTTCAGTCCAAACTGATCACCTGGAGAGCTTGGCTAAGACGTTCCAAGCTATCGAAGCCCCCAACAGAGACACTGGGTGGAAAACAGACATCAGACCGAGATAAAAACCCAGGGATGACTGAGTCTTATGGCACAAGCCGCCCGTCGAGTGGCATGGTCGCAGCGGGCCGCGTTAGCTGGTTCAATCCCGAAAAGCGGTTTGGATTTGTGAAGCTAAAGGATAGCTTGGGGGATGCCTTTCTACACTTCGACGAACTGAAGGCCGGTGGGTACTACTTCGTCCCACGGGGAACGACCGTACAGGTGCGTATAGAGCCGGAGCAGGGCAAGCACCGGGTGGTTCAGGTACTTCACGTAGACACATCAACGGCGCAGCACGGAGAGCCGCCGCCTCTGCTTCGCAAGGCGAAGGAAGCTTTGAAGCGCGGCGACCACGATCATCGCGCTGCGAGCGGTCGTACAACAACAAGGCCATAACGAGACCGAGGGGCATCTCCGAAGGAGGTGTCCCTCACGCGCGGCTGCCCGGCTGATTTTGGGTTGCCATCACCGGATCGGTAGTCGGGGCAGCCCACGACGTAGCGTTTGGCCCGTCGATAATCAGCGCTTGCCAGACTGTGAAGGCGACCGAGGTTTCGCTAAGGCGCCGCGCCTCTTCCTCGAAGTCATCCGACATCTGATTCAGGTGCTTGATCGATGCTGCGTCTCGCGCACCTTTTGCAAGTTCCCGACAGTGGCGGGCACGCTCGTGCAGAAAGGCTGCGTCATATGCCATGCTCCCACAACGCTTCGAGGCTAATCTATGTTGCTTTCGCTTCCGGCCGAAGCGGTTTGCCGAACGCACCGCGAGGCTTTCGTTCGGACACGTGCCATCTCCTTTTCGTTAATAATCGATCGAGCCGAGCCACTTCGACATCGCCGCCGCGACCGTTTCAACTGGCCCAAGGTTCAACGAAAATACTTCCTCGCTATCGACGGGCGAATGGAGCCAGACGAAACCATCGGAGTCTGGGCCTTCGATACAGAATGGCGCAGGGCGCTTTTCCGGGACATCGCTCATGAATGGATAAACGCTTGCCGAAACGCTTCGGCGTCATTCTCGTCTGGAACCTAATGTCTGCTTTGGGTGGAAAGCGGACATTCCAGTCTCGAACACAAACACATAGCGTGCTAAGGGACGGCCATCGCTGGCCATAAGTTCTGAGCCTAGCGGCTGAGAGACCGTTTTGTGCTCCCGTTTTGTAGACAGGAGCATATCGTGGACCATGCCGTTGCCCCCCGAGTTTCCAGCCTCCGCGTCATAATGTGCCTGACATTCGACCGCAGGGCGGCCCCGCAAGAGATCGCTGTCGCGAAGGCCGCGATCATTGCATGTAGATCAGTGCTCCATTCGGTCGAGCTCAGCGGAACCTTCGACTTCATGTTTGAGGCGGAGGTTCCAGACATGGCGGCCTACAACGCCCAGCTGAGCGTCTGCGCAGAACCGATGGCAAGGCTTGTTTCACGCTACGAGGCGAATTTCGTCTGCAAGCGATTCGTCCGCAGGGACACACCCGATCGTGCCATTTGGGTACCACATAACGGGGGAATGAAACGCATTGATTGCACGGCCCTCGATAAGGTGTCGGCGGAGGGCGACTACATGCGGGTCCATTCGGCGAGCAAGAACTGGATGATCCATTCCACGATGAGTGCGCTGAGCAACCGCCTGGGTTGCGACGACTTTATCCAGCTTCATCGGTCAATAATCGTCCGCCGTGGCTTTATCGATGAGTTTGTTCATGGGGGCCGTAATTGGACCGCAATGCTGAACGACGGAACCAAGGAGCGGGTCGCCAAGCGCAACGTCCCCGCCATGCTTCAGATGCTCCGGATCAGTTCAACGAACGATGGGATCACTCTATCGAAGCACGGCAAACCCATCGAAGTACTAGCGCGAGTTAACTAAAATTAAATGGCAGAGGCGACGTAAAGGAGCATCTGATCCGCGTCCTCGATGCGAGGACCGCGAAAGGTGGACTCCATGAATTACGGCAAACTCATCTCATTCAGCGCGGCAGTCGTGCTTGCAAGCGGTGTCTTTATGGTCGTTGCTTCCCCCGCCTCTGGCAAAGAGCGTCCAGTGGTCGTCGTCGCGAATCCGGACATACTGACACGCCACATCAGCTTCGCGGATCTCAATCTCGCGTCTTTGTCTGGGGAACGCACGCTGAACAGCCGCGTCGGCGGTGCGATTGGCGGGCTTTGTTCAGAAGCCACCGGCGGTGAAGACAGCAGTTTCATGACCACGCTCGCGAAGAGAAAATGCAGCAATAGCGCCTGGGATCAGGCTCGACCGCAGATCGCCCAAGCAACTCAGCGTGCCCGAGACATCGCCTACACAGGCGTGTCACCTATCGCAGCAGCCGCCATCACAATCGATTTCGCCAAGTAGGTGCCCCATCAATATTACGGTGGCCCCCTCGCAAAGCGGGGGGCCACTTCCTTCCCTGCCAGCCCGTTCTGGGGTCGAGGCAGACCTACGCCGCTAACGTCCGGAATGGGTCGAAAGCAGACATTAAGCCCTATGCATCAGCCTCTCCTTGGCGATGCGACGCTCCAGAACCGCAAGGTCTTGCTTCAAGTCAAACAGCTCTGTTGGGGTAGTCAGGCGGTTGTCTTCGAGGAGGCTAAGCCGAACTCTCAGGTCATCTCGTTCGTCTCGCAGATCGATCAATGAACGATTGGGTGGCTCCCACTTTGGCATATGTACTCCGATACTTTGCGTTAGGCATGTACGCGAGAGGGGAACACCGCATAGTGGGGCGTCCTCGCTACCTTGGAAGAGGCGTCAACAGATCCGTGATCGCGTCGCGCACAGCCTGGTGGAAAAACCGCTGATGCTCGTCCGCTTCATTGTCATTAAGGGCAATCTCCACTGCGGCGAGCGCGTCTTCCCTAATGATGCCCAAGGCCTGGTCGCCCATCCCATAAACCCGACGCAACAGGACCTTCATTGCCGCCCGAAGTGCAATGGTGTCGGCTCGAACCGTGAGGATGGCTTGCGCCGTTTCTTCGTCCACGCAATCGCCTCTTAGGTGCTTCCGCTTTCACGATCGTAGGTCGTGGATCTCTCCGGAGGACGGGGCGTGTTCCCTCGGACGAAAGCTTCCGCTTCCCGCATCGTTGCAAACCAATGCTCGGACGTTTCCCCGACCGCGCGCGACATGATCACTTTGAAGGACTTGTCGCTGCCTCTCACCGTAATGACCCGGCCGGACGTGCAGCTCATGTGTCCGCCTTCGTTATCCCAATTCTGCTCCTCCTCTTTCATCTTCGCCTCCTCGGCAGCGGATCGAAAGATGGAGAAGCTCTTGGGCTTGGGTGTTCTGGATTCGGCCATGATCGCCTTCGAATGGCAAGACTGACATCCAAGTCTCGCTTGCCTGTCGTTATACATAGGGTCTCTCGGACCGCGTTTTTAGTGCGGCGCCGGACACGCAGACTCAGGTCAACGAGATCCAAAGCACAAGCGTCACCAAGATCGCCAGAGCGAAGAGTGTGAGACTCTGGCGGCTCAATGTCCGCTGGCGGGCTCGCTGGCGCCGTCGCTCCAGATCCCCGAGAGGCTCCTTCCTGCGCGCCGCATTACTCATCACCTAATCAGAGCCCGACCCATTGCCGCTCCCATCATCTTCAGGATGGCTTGGCATCGTACTCATCTTCTGTGGGAAGTCTTTCAAAGGCGGGCGCATAGCCCTTCGCCCGGTAAGTGGCTTCCGTGACGTAGCTCGGACTGCCACCACCAAAGACATAGGCCATGCGCGTGTGGTCTCCGCCAGGCTCCGTTCGGTATTGTCCGTGTGGCTTTCTCGTATCCATTTCGCCTCCATAGTCCGCACTAGTCGGCCGCGCGATAAGGCTGCCCCAAGTACGAAAGCAATTGGGAACGATCTATTACCTGAAGGCGACCGCCAGGGCGCTACCGACGACGATCACTGTCATAAACATTGCGAGAGCAACGCTTCGATTATTGTTGCGGGTGGTTGGTTCAGTCATGATAATACCTCAATACACAACTAATTTAAAAAATATTCGAAAAAGATATATAAGACATCGAGGGGTGCTTGCCAAGGATATTAGAAAATACAAGCGCAATGACTGGCCGCATTGCTCCATGATGTCCAATTAAAATTATTTCATGATCAGTTGGGTTGCCTGAAAGAATTAGGCAAAACTGGTCTTGTTATTTAAAAGCGCCGCGCTTATTTAGTGAAGGCTACCAGTCGGATCGACGGTTTTGGCGCTAAGTCGCACCTTCCCCCTCTTTAACGTCTCCTAGCAGGTACGGCCAATTTCGGCGCGTGCCCCCAAAGGAACTCATCATGAAGCTTTTTGGAACCGTGCAGTCATTCGACACGATCAAGGGCCAAGGCGAAATCAAGCCGGAAGTCGGCAGCGATCTCATCCATTTCGAAAAGAGCGCGATTGCGTGGGACAAGACTGTTCCGCCGACGGTCGGCCAGCGCCTCTCCTATGAGGCGGGCACCAACAACAACGCCCCGTGTGCGTTGAACCTCCAGACGGTCTGAGCAGATAACCCTCCGCGAGGGCAAGATTCGTCGCGCTGGGAAGGGCGCTCGGCTTCGGTCGGGTGCCCTTCTTTTGTTATCCGCATTGTGTCGAAACGACCGTATTCGATGGTTTCGTAGCCGAGCCGACATGCGCGGAAAATTCGTCGGAAGCCTGTTGCTGGCCGGCCTGGCTC
>JBKPKE010000048.1:0-18392 GCA_046730955.1 Pseudomonadota bacterium | reverse complement strand
GTAAGCGCCCCCAGAAATCGGGCCAGCGCTCCTAAAGCCGAACATGATCGACCTCATACTGATTGTGGGCGCGACTGAGCGCGTCTCGCTTCTCAAAGCTCTTGTTCAAGCGCTCCAAAGTGGCCCGCGCCGTCCAGCTTTCGGCGCTGCGCTCGAGGCGCCGCCGTTGGCTTGCCGCCACCACGGTCACCGCTTCCAGAAGGTCCGCAGTTGCTCTGTCCCGGCAACCCTGGACGGTATTTTCCGGAAGTTTGAGTGTTCGCCTCCTGACGGTGACGGATTGCACGTTGCGCCTTGGCGACGGATCATCGGCGGAAGGCAGGTCACTGGGGGTCATGATGAAGTTTACCTTTGGCAATCGGGGATGCCATCAATCATCTAAATGCGACGGCTAATGCCGAACCGATGATGACGAGCGTAAGCAATGAGGCGACGATGGCATTTCGAGCGCTTTCGCGGGTGGTGAGGTCGGTCATGAAAAGCTCCAAAAAATCTGGGAGAGAGCATCACGCTCCCGCCGGGCACGCGTGTCTCAGATTGTTGCCACGTTCCTAGCGCTTGGCTGCCCGTTCGCGTGATGAAGGTCATAAGAAAGGCGCTGACCTAGCCGAGGTGGCGCAACGCGGTTCCAGGACGATGCCTCCTGGTCGAAGCTCAGATCCGCTCCGCCGATGTCCGGAGCAATCGAGCCTTGCCCGCTTTTCTCGTCAAATGATTTGACGGTGCCAAAATATTTCATGAATTTCGTCCTGCTTGCCGAGAGGCTCTTGATTGAACTTCCCGCGGCTAGGAGGCGATAAGGATGGAAAAATCGTAATAATTTTACCGCTTAGAACCGTCCATACCGAGTGTAGCCAAATCTATATATGCGTTGGCGCGAAGATTTACTAGGAGCCATCTTTAAGGGATCTGAGTTGTCTCCTTTTCAGTTGCCTTCTGATAGCCTATATGAACCTAGCTATCAGTCGAATATTGAAAGTTTCTGGCGCTTTTCGGCGCTTTTTTCCTTCTGTCGCTCGCACTCCTAGCCCCTCGGGCCGAAACGCGGCTCAAATCAGAAGGAAAAGTCAAATGCCGATCGGCACCGTAAAATTCTTCAATGACTCCAAAGGCTACGGCTTCATCCAGCAGGATGGCGGCGGTAGCGACGCGTTCGTTCACGTCAGCGCCGTGGAACGCGCCGGAATGCGCAGCCTTCGCGAAAACCAGCGCCTTTCGTTCGATCTGGAGCAGGACAACCGCGGCAAGACCAGCGCCGTGAACCTTCAGTCCGTCGAGAGCGAGCAGGCGGCACAGCCGATCGAACACGCCGAGCGCTCCGCACAATCGACGCAAGCGGCTGATCAGGCCGAGCGAGCTCTCTAGCCATGTTCCGGCAGGAGCGCGTCACGCTCCTGCCCCTCAAAAGGATCGGCCATGGCAATCACCCACAGCATCTTGGATGCGTTCCGGGCTAATCCGCGAACTCGGCATTGCGCCCAGCTCGTACGGGACGATGGTTCAGAGGATGCCGTCACAATCACCGAATGTACCGACCGCGGCTTCCGTCTAACAGTTACTCTAAGGCCCAAGCTGGGCGAACGAGTCCTGATCCGGGTGGATGGCGTCTGCGACCTGCCAGGCCAGATCCGGTGGGCCTATGGGTCAGAAGCGGGCGGCTCGTTCTAATGTCCGCAACGGGTCGAAAGCAAACCTAGGCGCTGCTTCACGACCAACGTGTCTCCAACTGATCCCAACTCACGTCCGCGCTTGAGACCGTAGGCCAAACCTGCAGCAGAGGGGACGCTCATGATCAGGAAGGCGGCCTGAATGCCCTTCATTCCGCTTACTCAGCCGCCCTTCCAAGCGCTTGTCGTACTCGCCCGCTGCCTGATGTTCTGCGTCTACTGTGGAATGTCTGCAATGGGTCGAAAGCAGACATTCGGCAGCCTTGATGATCCGTACAAATCCGTCTAACGCTCGTCAGATGGATGTGTAAGGGACAAGTCGATGTGCAGGGTTGTTGCGTACTACAGAGTATCCACTGAAGCGCAGGGGCGCTCAGGCCTTGGCCTGCAGGCTCAGCAGGAGGCCGTTGCTGGACTCTGCCACCAACGCGGTTGGGATATCATTGCTGAGTTCACGGAGGTGGAGAGCGGCAAGCGCGACGACCGGCCGCAGCTCACCGCCGCGATGAAGAGAGCAAGGGTGACTGGCGCTCGGCTCGTTATTGCCAAGCTCGACCGCCTATCCCGCAACGTCGCCTTCCTTGCAGCCCTTCAGGAGAGCGGAGCGCAGTTCACGGCTGCAGACATGCCGGAAGCCGACGAGTTCACGGTTCACATCTTAGCAGCCGTGGCGCAACGCGAACGAAAGCTCATTTCTGAACGCACTAAAGCCGCCCTGGCTGCGGCGAAGGCGCGCGGAGTGAAGCTTGGCAATCCCAACGGCGCTCAACCTATCCGACGGGCTGGCAAGGGCACCTCAGCGGCTCTGGAGGCCGTCCGGAGGAACGCTGCGGGTCGGGCCTCGGAGTATGCGGAGATCGTGGCGGATGTACGGGCCTCCGGAGCCACTTCGCTCCCCGCTATCGCGCAGGAACTGAACCAGCGCGGTATCCTGACTGCGCGCGGGGGAAGGTGGCACCCCTCATCAGTTCGAAACCTGCTGGTGCGTTTGGAAGCGTCTGCCTGACGCCCTGCTTTTTTCGATCACTGGACAGGGAAAAACAGAAACAATAGCCAACAGCCGTGGAGGTGGCTTGTGGCTGACTTGACTGATCCCGCACTAGAGCTTGCCGAGCTATGTGATCGACTGAACGTTCACGATCCCGACGCTGGTGACATCTTTCTAGCTAGTAAGTTCGACACGGAGCCTTGGTCTCCTGAGTTCTTCCAGATCATCACCAGCATTGTAAACCGAACGGCTGCTCTTGAGGTGCTTCTGCGGAACACTAAGGCCAACCAAGCGGTCATCGATGGCGGGATTGGGCATCTCGGTCAGATACGACAGGCCTTCGGCAAACAGGCCCTGAGACACAAATGGATGGAACACGGTCGCCCCCTAGTGGGGCCCGAGCACAGCAGCCCAATCCGCATGCTTTCACCGACTATTGCTGCTCAGCATAGTTACCCCAAGCTATCAGACGACGAAGCGAAGGAGTTGCAGCAGCTGGTAACCCAACTGCTGAAGTGGCTCGGCGAGGCACAACTTTCCGAACGAGATTTCATCCGTGAAAGCCTCATCGAAGGCTTGGAACTGTTCCTCTTCCGTTTGCAGCGATTGAAATGGTTTGGTTGGGGCTACTCGATTGAGAGCCTTCGAGACGTCATCCTTGCATATCTCGCGCTTGAGCGTGGCCTAAATCCAAGAGCCAACCCCGATGCCGGTGCCGCGCTGAAGAAGATCAAGCCCCTGCTCCAGAAGGTCTTTCGTTTCGCGGGTGCTTCGAAGGAGGCGGCTGAGACTGGCGATTGGATCATTGGCGTGTACCGCGCTGCGGTCATCGCTGCCCCAACGACCGGTGCCTATATCGCTGGGCTGTTGAGCCATCAGGCCCGTTAAGTGCCCTTCGGTCCCAGCCTCCTCTTCGACAAGTCGTTCTTGCAGAGCCTCAGCATCGACGAGGCTACGATGCTCGACCAGTTTTACCGCTGTATCATCACACCAGTGTTCTTCACGGAGACACTGGCGGACCTCGCGAAGCCGGAGAACAAGGGACGGTCTCCAGAGAGTATCGTCGGGGGCCTCGCGGAGCGCACCCCAGTTTGCCAAGGAGCCGCCAACGCCTCCCACTGGAGCATCGCTGTCGACGACCTTTTGGGCAATCGCTATCCGCTCGATGGCCGCCCCGTCGTGGCTGGAGGCATTCCTGTCGAGGTGCGAGGCAAGAAGGGGATTGTCTACGAGAAGGCCCCGGAGACCGAGGCCTTCGAGCGTTGGCAGGGAGGAGAGTTCGCTTCTGTCGAGCGAGACTTCGCGTCCACTTGGCGGCGGTCGCTGGCATCAGTGGACCTCTCCGAAATCGCCCAGGCATTCAAGGCGCAGTTGAAGAAGGAGGATCGTCCGAAATCGCTTGAACAAGCTAAGGCGCTCGCAAGCCAGCTCTTAGCGACCGCCGGAATGAACTTTCGCGCACTCCAGCTCGCGCTGCACATCTTGTCCGTGCCAAGACGAGCAACATTCGAGATCGTCCGTCGCTGGAAGATGAGCGGTGCAAGACCACTGCCAGAATGGGCACCGTTTGCAGCTCACTGCGTAGAGGTTGACCTCTTCTTCTACCTAGCGATGTCGAACGGACTCATTTCCGACCAGCGCCCGTCCAACCTGATGGACATGGCGTATCTTCACTATCTGCCGTTCGCTCAAATCTTCGTCTCAGGGGACAAGCTTCATCGCGCAGTTGCCCCCCTGTTCCTAAAACCGAACCAGTTGTTCGTTTGGGGCCCGGAGCTGAAAGCGGATCTAAAGCTGGCAGATGAACATTTTTCGGCTCTGCCAGACGAAGAGAAGGCGCGAGGCTTGTTCCTGCTGGCATCCACGCCTCCCGAAACAACCACCGTGATTGTAAGTCACTGGGATCAGTTTCTTCCCGGTCTTCGAACCCGCGACACCAAGCCGTTTCAGCCACCGCCGAAATCCGCAAAAACAAGCGAGTTCGTGGCACAATCAAACGCGTTCATCGAAGCGGCAGCAGCAAGGAAGATTGCTGCGCCCCCAGAGGGCGAACCAGACCACCTCATCATTCAACGGTTCATCCCGAAGATGAGGGGGAAATGGAGGATGTTCTCGCAGGCAGTCGAGGAAGAAAACGACCGAAAACAGAGACGCTGACCTGCCCCACAACCCTGCCCCACAAGAGGCGGCGCTAGCCTTCTAACCTGTTGTTATGATTGATTTTCTAATGTCTGGCTGGGGCGGCAGGATTCGAAGCTAAGCGGCCTTGCTCTTGAGCTCCATTGCCGCCCGCTGAAGCAACTCAGCTAAGTCCTCTGATGCAGAGCTAGACTGCGCGCCTAGGGCTCGTATTATTTCTCCCTGTCGATGACGCGGGACGGCGCCGTAGCTCGTTAGGGTAGTGCTGACGTGCTCGTGACCTAGGTTCTGGCTCCAAGCCTTGAACTCCTCTGGAGTCTTGCAGAGCCTCTCCCCTATGCGGGCCAACGTTTTTCGGAAGGAATGCGGGTTGAAGTACGGCAGATCGGCTGCACCAAAGCTGCGCCTGAAGATCTTTCGAATGGGTTCGGCATTCGCCCAAGTAGCGCGCGTAAGCCCGACCGCGCTGAACTGACGGACTTCGTTCAAAGCCACCTTAGTGGCGGGAAATAAAGGATCGTCGTCGCCCCAAGCATGATCGCGACGAAGCTCGGAAATCCATGCAATCACTATATCCTCCGCAAGGGAGCCAATCGGGAAGAACCAGGTCCAAATTCCCTTCGATGCTTTGGTCCGAACTGCACGCGGGTCCTGGAAGACCACCCGACTGGCGACGTCGACATGCTTCAGGCGAAGGGATGCAATCGCATTGTCACGACCGCCGGTCAGAATCGTGAACGCGAAGACAGCGCGATCACGACGCTGAATTACTGTGCCGGTCGGCATTTTGCGCAGAGCGATTTCGATTTGCTCTATCGTCGGGACCTGACGGTCATTGGTAGTCGCTGCTGCGCGGCTCTCCTTCTCGCTAATGCGGAAGTACGCCGTGTCGCCGAAACTTATTCGAGATCGGTAACCAGGCTGCCCACTGAGCCACAGAAAGAACTCACGGAGCGCTCGCATCGTGGAATTAAGGGTGGCCTTCGAAAGCGGCCGTCCCGTTCGCTGGTTGACCTGCTCGCTTAGCCAGCCCTTGAACCCGATCGCCTGTTCAATGTGGAAGCGGTCGAAGCCCCGCCTTTTCGTATAGGTTTCGAAGCGGTCGATGCTTGCCGCGACCGCGTCGATTGAGGCCTCGTCGTAACCCCGGGCCTCCTTCAAAAGTTTGAAATAGTCATTCTTGATCCGCTCATTCGCGGCGTTGTGCTTCGTCATGGAATGGGCTCCAGTTTGAAATCACAGTTCAGGAGGGGGTCAGGCCGCCAATCTAGGCGTCTCTCCGGTCTCCTGAATTTTAACGTCCAAACTCTCTCGAAGGGTCGGCAGAGAGGCTTCGGACGCACTTTTGAACATCCGCGTTCCGCACACTGAGCAGTCCGCTTCGAGCAGCCCTGCTCGGCCCACTGATGCGTGGAAGATTGCTCGCCGATCAGCTGGCAGTCGTGGTTCGCGACAGCGCAAACAGTATAACTCGTGCGGGAGGCATCGACGTTTTCTCGAACACCGCTTTTCCTCAAGATATCGACGCGCCACCGCACCTTGGATCAGCAGCGGCCGCTTCCCGTCATTGAGAGTCTCCAAGCCTCATTTGATCCAGAGCCAGACCGAGTTCTTGTGGCAGCCGAGGAGCTTGGCGAGCTGCTCGATCGTGTAGCTTCTGTGGATCTTGATACGCCTCGGATCCACGCGGCGCCTGCGAGTGCTCAAGCCGCGCGATCCATCTTGGGCAGTGCGGCAATCCAAGCTTCTGCGTCGTCGATCGCGACCCTGCTAGCCTTGCCGATCTTGGTGAGTGTCAGACGGCCGGCGCCTACCTCGCGGTAAAAGGCCGTGCGACTGATACTGTAGAGTTCAAGGAACTCTGCGATCTTCAAAAGTCTCTTCATGCGGTCCTCGGGCATTCGGACCGGCCGAGTTGCCGATCCGGGCTCTAAAGCCGCAGGCTAATATTCACAGGAATGCCCTGGTGTCAGCAAGAACAGATGGATTTATAGACCGCATCGAGATGCGGATAATGGTGCCGTAAATTCGCGCGGCTTAATTAACCGCCACGGAATCCGGATGAAAAAGCGGTCTTTTCATGACGGGTCACGGGATTTCCTCTTGGAGAGCTCCGCAGAGCGCTTGCGCTCATATTGGTAGCCCTGCCCTGCCGACTGAAGACTTCGAAGCGGATCTGGCCGTCTGAAGCCGAACAGCCCACCGCCGCGCTTCATGTAGAAATCTTGGGAGCTGCCGGCATACTCCAAGTGAAACGCGACCTGGGCACTACCGAGTATTTCTTCGCACTGCGGCCGCCACCGCCTGATCGTGTCCCACTGCTCCCCGAAGGCCAAGGTAATTTCGTAATTGGCCGCCTTCTCTTTGTATCCAAGCGCAATCAGCCTCTGCTTCCAGGCGAGGGCGTCAAGCTTCGCCTTGGCAATTGACCATCGGTTTGCTCGTCTATTCTTTCCCGTGTTTGCGGCGAATATCGGCTGAATCTCACCCGCACTTAGAGCGCTAAGCGCGTCGATCGCGTCGAAAAGAGTCAATTCCCGACGTGGCGCTGCCCCTAGTATGGAGAGGGGCGGAACGGTCAACAGCGGTGAAAGATCGGTCAGCCAACCCTGCAGCAATCGACGCTGCTCGCTGTCGTCCTCGTAGGTACGAACGATGGCGGCGCTGCGAACAGCCTCTCCTGTCAGACGCCCAGCGAAGTCGATCGCCTCGAGGTACAGTTTTCGGGCCGCCGCGGCGTCCGACACCTCAAAGTTGTGAAATCCAGTGATTAAGGACCCAAGGGTTCTTGTCCGCTCGATCTCGATAGCACTCCTATCGTCAAGCAAGCGGTCTAACTGGTCATGCAAGTCACGCCGCACGCCTTCATCCAACACTGACCTTTCCTTTCAGGCTTACTACGTTGTCGTCCTCTACGATCCCCAGACCCGTCACCCCACTCCGAACGGCGTCTGCGACATAGGATGGGGACAGATGGGCGTAGTGCCTGCGCGTAATCCGCTCATCAGCGTGTCCCAAGGCCTCGGCTATGACCGCCATCGGAACGCCCTTGAGCGCAAGCCGAGCCCCGTATGTTCGCCGAAGATCGTGGAAGGTCGTCGCCTCTAGCTGCGCCTGACGACAAGCCTCTGATAGCGGCCGAGCTTGTTGACTGGCACCCCATCGGTTTCCATCTGAACGGGTGAAGACCCACTCTTCCGGCCGCTTTCCAGCGACTGCTCGTGTGAACAGGCGCACGCCCTCGCTTTCGAGATAAACGGCACGGGGAATGCCAGCCTTCGTGTCGTTCAAGACAAGTACGCCAGCGCTTCTATCGAAGTCGCGGGCGCGTACGCTCCTGAGCTCTCCGTAGCGTGCCCCCGTGAGTAGCGCCGCCTGTACCATGGAGCGGAAGTAAGTCGGCGTGGCATTAACGAGACGCCGCGTTTCGTCTTCACTCAAATAGCGCAGTTTGGCTCGATCAACCTTGGGAAAGGGTCGGACGGATCGCCAAGCGTCGACCGGTAAACCAACTCTATGGTCTGCAGCTCGGTTCAATGCAGCTTTGAGAACCGTGAGATCACGATTTGCCGTGGCCCGCCGCCTCCGAATGGCCTCGTCACCCTCGAGTGGGCGGAGATTGGGACGATCGGCTCTTCGGCTGGTTCGCAGGCGCGCCGCTGAAGCAGCCCTTTGTTCATGCCACTGGGCAATGGTCTTGCGTGTGAGATCCTGCACTTCGTGATCGCCCAACTCAGGCTTAATGATGGCTTCGATCCGCGAGCGCGTCGCATCGACTGACTTTCCGCGGAATGACTTCATGTAATCGTCCAAAGCGTTCGCCACGCTAAATGAACCGCGCTTGCCACCGCCAGTCGTGACTTCCTCAAACCACGATCTTGCCGCGCCCTGTGCTTGACGGAAGTCCAGGAAGCGCTCGCCATCTGCCTCGGCGTAGTCGTCCGCCTCCCCCAAGGTGCGCTTTAGATATCCCTTACTCTCCGAGCCTGCGGATCTGAATCGCGCAACCCATTTGCCGGAGCGAACGCCCCGGTAGTAGCCAAGGTGGGCGCCTTCGTGGATGCAGCGCCAATATGGTTCGGGCCGAGGTACAAGCTTCAGCCTCGCCGAGCGTGTCTCAAGTTTCGCTTCACGTACCGTCCTCGGCATCACAACTATCCTCGAACTTCGGCAACAGTTCGGCAATAAGCGTAGGAGAACAAACAGGCACCATCAAGGACAGGCGTGGACACTATCCACAGATTTCAGTCAGTTATGGTTGCCCCCAGTCGTGCCCGATTGTCCCTGTAGCCGCTCTCTCACGGCGAAAACACGGGTTCGAGTCCCGTAGGGGTCACCAGAGAATTCAGATTGTGGACGAGGATTCACTTCCCGAATTCGCGTCCTGGTCAACCGGGCCGGTTCATCAACTTGGCCAGATCCGCGCGGATGACCCGGCCAGCGAGATGCGCGTCAACATTCGCATAGCCTTCACGGCGTAGCGCGCTCCTGATCTCTTCCATGTTGATGCAAGTCGGCCCGAGCTCAAATGCCCGTTCGATGAGATGTTTGGTCATGGAACTTTCACCGATTGCCTTCGAGACTCCCCCAGCTCCGCTCCAATTGTGACGGAGCGGTGCCGAAGGGCGTCCCTGAAGAGGGGGAAGTCGTTACGCCTCGACCGGCTGTAGCTGGACAGCGCTCATCTTTCCGCGTCGGTCCTGCTCAAGCTCGTAACTGACACGTTGGTTTTGCTGAAGCGTGTGCATCCCCGCCTTTTCGACAGCCGAAATGTGGACAAAAGCATCAGCGCCACCGCTCTCTGGAGCGATGAAGCCGTAGCCCTTTTGATCGTTGAAAAATTTAACGGTGCCGATTGGCATATATCATTCCTTCTGTGCGGCGGACCGCCCATCGGTCCCCCCGTGCTAGGAGAGGCGAAAGAGAAGGAATGAAGGAGCCGCAAAGCGCCTGAAGACCGTCAGATTGCGACTAGTAGCGCGAACGCACTAGCACGTGTGATCGCGGATTACGAATGTCTGCTCCTTCTACCTCATCGCAGACATTACCGCGGCAATCACAATCGGCCGAGAACCATTGCAGCAGGCCGACCGCGAAATTGCATCTGTTCCGCATCTTAGCATCAGCAGCTTGTTCGTGGACGGGTCCGTCGCTCGCTCAAGTCGCCAAATTGGCTCCTCTCACGCTAGTGTCGCACCCGTTGTGAAATTTAGCGTGTTAGGGCGCTTATCGCGGACATTTCTTTGGGATATCGAGTCAGATCAGTCGAGGCTCTCCGCACGTGGACGAGCCTGCTGCCGGTCTATAAGGCATGTCCGCTTTCCGGCCATTTCGGACACTAGCGAACGGCTGGGCGTTGCATTGTCGCAGACGCTCAGAAGTGGGCAGCTTATCCGAGCGAGGTGAAATGCATAGTTGGTTCAGTCGGCGTTATCTCGACGTGCTCGGATCGGTTTACATCTACAACGAGCATCGCGGTTACACTGCGATCGATCGGGTGCTCGAAGCGGTAAAAGCGCGCTGGCCCAACGATGCGGCCTTAATCGCTGCCATCGAAAAACATCGCGCAGATGAACTGAAGCACTACTTGATGTTCCGGCGATGGTTCGAACGCCGTGGACGGATGCCCATCGCGGTCAATAGCACGTTCGGACATATTGATCGCTTCGTCGGTATCATGTTCGGCTCGACAATCGATGATCTCGATCCGATGGAGGTCATCCACCATGATCGGGGCTTCGAGCGGTTATGTCGGGTCGTTTCGCTCACCGAGCGTCGGGGTCATCGCCAAGTCGAGATCTTGCTTCGCCATCCGATCGTTCGGAGCGATCAGACGCTCATGAAAATCTTCAGAATCATAGAGCAGGACGAACCGAGCCATTGGGAGCCGTACGATCACTGGCTTCGCTCGCACGGCCGGCGGCAGCCGCGATGGTGGGAACGTGTAATTGACGCCTTCATTCATCGCGAGCTCCTTTTCCTGAAACTGCCCATTTTGTTCGCCACGCCGCGACTGAAGCGGCGTTCCGATTGGCCGGATGAGCGGGATGAGAGGAGGACCGCCAGCCATGGTAGAGCGCTGGCGACGAGCCCTTGATTCATTCCCTTGATCAGCAAGTTGCCACCTTAACGCGTTCGCCTCCCGCCTTGGCGAAGAAGCTCGGCGAGCACCTCGGCGAGGATGGCACGTGGCTCGCGGTGATGGCTGTTCTCGCAGCGGTCGAAGGCGGCTGGTGGCTGGGGGTGTGGATTTCCGGAGTCGCGCCGGCGCCGCTTGTTCTGAATTATATTCTACTGGCGGCCGCTGGGCTCGCCGCAGCCATGGGCCTGCGGTTGGCTCTCAGAATGCCAGCCCTCAACACGTCCGTGCCTGTGGTAGCCATAGCAACCGTGGTGATCGCGATTGGCGCCAGCATGTTCCTACCTTTGAAGTTCGCAATTCCGAGCGAGGTGCCATTTTGGCTCGATGATCCCATTGCTGCAGGCGAGCGAGCATTCTTCGGGGCCGACCCGTGGATGATCGTCGACCAATGGCTGGGCGCGGCCATCTTGCCGATGGATTGGCTCTACGGGTGCTGGCTGCCTGTGCAGCTTGTGGTTTTGTTCCTGACCGTGCTGGCCAAGCCGTCGCGGATGAAGACGCGATCATTGATCGCATATGGACTTGCCTGGTTTCTACTGGGCGCAGTCGCAGCAATGCTCCTTTCGTCCGTAGGACCCATCTTCCACGACCGAATCTTTGGTGGCGACGCTTTCAGAGGCCTCGAGGATATGCTGCATCGCCGCAGGGCAGGGATCGCTCTTGCCGAGTCCAACCGCATGTGGGTGTCGTTAAACTCCGAAAGACCGGGACTAGTAGCGGGGATTTCGGCGATGCCCTCAATCCATGTTGCGGTCAGCTTGTGGATCTGGCTGATGGCTCGCTCTTTATATCGGCGCGCTGCGGTTGCGGCACTTGCCTACTTCGTGTTGATCTGGGTGGGGTCGGTTCAGCTGGGTTGGCATTATGTGAGCGACGGGTTTGTCGGCGCCCTCGGCATGTTGGCGGTTTGGGCGCTGGCAGGCGTACTAGAAAATGCCCTGCACACGCGCCGTTCGATATCGCCCGCAGATATTATTCATTTGCCTGTCGTGTGCCCGCTATTGGAGGCAGACCGAGCGCTTCGGCAGGAGCGTGAAGAAGCTCGCTCGGGTCCAATTTCAGACATGCCTCCCGGAGAACCTCGCGCCCCCCTGCATATCCTCTCTCCGGGAGGCTTCACGCCAATCCGCTGACTCGCGACAAGGCCGCCGACACGATCAAGGACTTCTGATCCTACCAAATACGATTCTTACCCTCCGCTAGTCGGGGCGGAGTGCCGGCCGTTGCAACCTGTGCAATGCCAGAATCGGGCGGGACACCTGTCCTTCATCTCAATCATGCGCGTTCGTGCCCGGATCCGCGCACTTCATCGATTTATCGGCCCACGCAGGGTCAAAAGGACGCCGCTCGCCGCAGAGGCTTTGTGCGAACCTGCTGAGGCTCAAATGGCATGTGCTTCGGGCTCGCACGGAGGGTGCGAGAGGGGAAATGAAAGATCGCACATGCCGAAACGTTCGCGGCCGCCGTACCGCATCCCGTCCCTCAACCTGCTGATCGGATGTTGTGCTTTTGGCTTATCGCATGCTGCTCTGGCGTCGGCCGACAATAGCACACCGGATGCCTCGACCACCCCGCCGGTCTGCGCAAAAGAACCTCCGGCGAAAAAGAAGCGAGGGCTGGGACTCGGCGGAGTGCTTGGCGCCGTACAACATTCGGGCGCCGGCCGACTGCTGGGTGGCGGATTGCTCGGCGGAGGCGGCAAGGCACTGATAGCAGGCGCTGTCCTCGGCACCGCCTCCGAGGTCGCGGCGAACGCAAGCCAAGGGGCGCCCGAGGCCCAGTCGCCGCAACCCTCGGCCGGCTCCGGGACCGAAGGACAGCAGGATTGCGGGGCCGCTTCAACGCAGCACCTCAGCGAAGGCCCCTAAGTCCGCAACGCACGAGCACTTGAAGGCTTCTCGCCTGAGGCTGCCGTCGAAGGTCCATGGCGAGCCTCAAAAGGCCGCCGCCCCTCCGCGGCACCCAAGAAAAGGATGACTCAATGAATTTTGCTTGCCGGCGCCTGGCGTTGCTCAGCGGTGCGGCCCTGTCCGCTTATGCCTTCTCAACGCCGGTAGAGGCAGCAACAAGACCAGGAATTCTCGACTGGGTCTCAGACACGAGTGTCCATGACGAACTCGTCATCAGCGATATCGGTGACGAGTTGCTGTTCGGCGTTTCGGTAGAAGGTACGAGTTACGCCTACGCGATCATCGACTCGCCGGATCTCGGCCAGATCGCTCAGGTAGGGGCTGCCAACGGTACGGGTCCAGACGAGGGCTTCGTGACGCTGGTCGCCACGAATGCGGGTCAAGCGAGCATCGCCGGGGTCGCAACCGCGTCGAACAGCGACGGGTCAGCACATGCCCGGGCTCATGTCGGCCGGGCGATCCAACAGAATGGCGATGCCGAAACCAAGGGAATGATCGCGCTTGCCAATGCGGGCTCCCTATCCGTAGCCGGCCATGCGGTCGCCAATGGCGCGAGCGGAGCGACTGCGCTCGCCACGATCTCAACCGGGATTCTTCAGCATGTTGTCGCGCCTGAAGCGTCCATCGCGCTGGATAATGAGGGCTCAATCGAAATCTCCGCCATCGCCGAGGCGGCGGCGACCCAGATCGGCGCCGCGCACGCCAGCGCGAGCATCCTCGGCATCGAGCAACATGCATTTGCCGCTCACAGTGGCGCTGTCTCACTGGCAAATGAAGGCACGATCGAGATCGGCATCGGTGCGATCGCCGACGGCTTTGCCACCGCCGACGCCAATGCCATCGTCCGATTCGGGATCGCTCAAAGCGCGACCGGCTTCGATTCCGGCGATGGATTTGCGGCAGTCTCGCTCGAGAATGACGGAACGCTAAGCTTCGCCGCCGCCGCATCCGCCAACGCTCAGTCGGCGGCGCATGCCGAAGCCAAGATCGTGACGGCCGTCTACCAGCACGCAACCGGTTCGGCGGGTGGCGCCTCTGCAGAGTTCAGCAACAGCGGCACACTCGCCCTTTCGGCCGATGCGGCGGCCGTCGCGCACAACGACGGAGATCGTCCGGCCTACGCCACAGCCAGCGCCCTTGTCGGTGGGATCAACCAGATTGCGCTCGCGGTGGTCAAGACGCAGACGAGCGGCTCGAGCTCCGGCGGCGGTCTCTATTTTCATCGGACCACGCTTCCCACGGGCCCAGTCGTGCTGGGAGTCGACAATAGCGGCTCGATTTCGTTCTCGGGCCGCGCCGACGTTCAGGGCGACCCAGTCGCGCTCGCCAGAGCAACCGCAACCATTCTTTCCCAATCTGGCCAGGGCAGCGACGTCGCGATCACGCTTGAAAACAGCGGCAACATCGATGTTAGCCTTACCGCCGACGCGACGGCAAGCCAGACGGCCTCTGCCATCGCCGGCGCAAGCGGCCTCAACCAATTCGCCAGCGCCCATGCGTCATCATTTTCCATCACCGGGAGCGCTGGTGGATCGGGTCATGGCGACGTGTTTATTGGAGGCGTCGGCCCCGCGACCGTCTCCTTGTCTAACAGTGGAACCATTGCCGTCGCCGCTGAAGCGCACGCCTTCCAATCCGAGACCGAAATCGCCGCTCCACGGAGCTCTGCGGCCGCGGCGGCCGACGTGCTGATAGGTGGTGTAGTCATCCAGGGAGCCCATGGGACTGAGGTCGCGGCGTTGGTCGCCAATGAAGGGTCGATCACGCTCGACGCATCGGCAAGCGCGCTAGGACTTGAGACCGCGAGGGGTCACGTCAAGGTCAATGGCGTTGTTCAGGCAGCGATCGCAACCGGGGTCAGCAGCCACCTTCATTTCACGGCTGGCGGGTCGGGAACCCTGACCGGCACCTTCCTTTACCAGGGTGAGGCGCGCGCGAGCCTGATGAACAGCGGCGCACTCGACATTTCGGCGATCACCAAGGCGGAGGCAGCCAACGCTTATGGGGCGGCCTATGCGACCGGTGTCCTCCAGCTCGCGGATGGAAAGACCGCGTCGGCCATTGTGGACAATGTGGGGAGCTTTGCCGTCGCCGCTTCTATTTCGGCGATCGGCGCGCAACACGCATCGGGCTTTGCGGCTATTCATGGTGCGAAGCAGTCGGCGACCGCTCCGGACGCCGCCTTCGCGGCAATTGTAAACGATGGCACCATCATCATCGAAGCCGCCGCCTTCGGGCACGCACAGTCGGGCGACGCTTCCGCGATCGCGATTGCCGGAGGAGCGACACAGAGCGCGCTCAGTCGGGACTCAGCTGTTGGAAGATTGGAGAATAGCGGGTTGTTCTCGGTCGCGGCCGAGGCCGAGGCAACTGGATCCACGGTCGCCCTCGGGGTTGCAGCGGCGATCGGGATTGAACAAAATCCGCTGTTTGGCACGCTCAATTCCGAATTCTCCAACGACGGAAGATTCTCCATCGCGGCAGCGGCGTCGGCGGAGGCGCTGGAAGGGCCAGCCTACGCCACTGCACGAGCGACCGGCCTTCATGTCGACGCTGGTAACGTAATCGCGGCGATCGCCAACAAAGGGGAATTCAAGGTCTCGGCAAGCGCAATCGCAGACGGCGGCGAAGCCGGAAGCGCTTACGCACATGCAGGCGGATTCAGCATGACCGCAGCGTTCCACGGAAGCTCCGGCGAGATCGGATCTATTTCCGGAACGCTCGAGAACAGCGGCTCGATCGCGGTCTCCGCAAAGGTGGACTCAGGTGCCGGCGGGACCATCGGGGCAACGGCTACGGGCATTTCACTGAATTCGACAAGCAATGATGCCACCGTGATCAACTCTGGCTCACTTTCGGTCGAAGCGGTTACTGGGCATGACGCTCCGGCGGGCGCCTACGGGGTTCGGCTCTTCAACTGGTCGGATGCGGCTGCGTCGGGTGACCACGTCTTCACCTTCACCAACGACGGCGGCGATATTCTCGTCCGGCAGTCTCAGGACGGCGGGAAAAGCTGGAAGCACGGAACCGCGATCGATGTCACCGCGGCGCCCAATGCGAGCGTCATCAACCTTGTCGGCAACGGTTCCATCTACGGCAACCTCGCGATCCAGGCCGACGATCAAATTAACGTCAAAAACGGCAGGAGCTATTTCGACGGTACGATCAACTCCGCATTCATGCCTGAGGGTGGTGTGAGCGGAGCCGACCTCGATACCGGCCTTCATGGCGTCGGCGCGCTCAACATTGGAGACGGAGGAAATCTGGTCCTCGCTGATCCGCGGTTTAGCGGCATCGCCGCCATGTACGACGGTCCGGCTTATGCCTTCGTCGATACGCTCGACCTCTCTTCGGACGGAACACTGACTTTCGAGTTCGAACCGGAGGCAGGCGGACTCCAGGCGGCCGGCAGCTACGGCCAGGTCTTCGCAAACACCGCCAGCCTGGACGGAACGCTCGAGGTCCGGCTGGCGCCAAAGAATGGCCTCTTCGCAGACAGCTATACCTGGCAGAATGTGATCGACGCGAATGCGCTAGACGGCACATTCGACAAGTGCAGGCTCGGCGGCGACTATGCCGGGTCCCTGCTCCTAACCTTTAAATGCAGCTACGATTCCGCGGCGAACGTGGATCTGACCGTGTCCCGCGCGGCGTTCGACTCCATCTCCGGGCTCAACCGCAACGGCCACGCCGTCGCTTCGGCGATTGAGGCACGGTACGACCCCGCGCTCGGCGCGAGCCCCCTCGGCGGCGCTGCACGGATGATCGGCGACCTGTTTCTCATCGCCGACGCCGCGGATTACAACGTCGCCCTGAACGCGCTTTCGGGATCGGCTTACGCCAACTACCTGCAGTCGTTCAGCTCGCTCGGCATCCATTATAACGACCTCCTCGACCATTCGACGGACTGCAAAGGCTCGGCGGTTCCGGCGTCGGCATTGGAATGTCGTGACCGACCGATCCACGTCTGGGGAACCCTCGATTTCCAATCGCGGGAGGCTGACGGGGACCTCGAAGCGGGGACCATGCGCGCCAAGCGTTTCACGGGGCTGCTTGGCACAGATTCCAGCATTGGGGATGAGGCGGTGCTGGGCATCAGCGTTGGCTCCGTGACCAACCACGCGCGCGATCGTCAATTCGGCGACAGCATTCGGGCCGAGGGGATGCAGCTCGGCGCCTATGGAGCTTATGACCCGGGCGCGTTCTTCGTGAAGGGCATCACGACCTACAGCTGGTATGACGGCGATTCCACGCGGCGCATCGATTTCATGCCGCTCGGCGGGACATTCCTGGGTTCGCCAAAGGGGGATCCCGACATCCGTTTGTTCACCGCGGGCCTGCATGCCGGCGCTCGCCTGCCGGTCGCTGGCTCGCTGGCCACGCCATATCTCAATCTCGACCATGACGATGCACGCCTGAAGGGATTCAATGAGGTTCCCGAGAGCGGCGCTGAACTGTCAGTCGAGAGCAGCCATTTGCAGCGGACCTTCATCACGGGCGGTGTAAAATGGGCGACGCAGATCGGTGGTGTCGCTCCCGAGGTCAACGTCGGTTACCGCCGTCGCTTCGGCAACAATCGTTCGACTATCGCCGCCGAACTCCTCGGCGGTGCGTCGAGTGAATTCGACATCGTCTCCTCGTCGGAGAAGCGCGGCTCATTCCTTGTTGGGCTGAGCGCGGGCGGCAAGGTTGGTCCGGTCGATCTCCGCATCGACATCGAAGGTGAATTCGACGGGGACGTCACCAGCCATAGCGGGAACCTCAAGTTGGTTCTTCCGCTAGGTGGTCGTGCGTCGCCGAAACCGCCGACTCCTCGCTAAGCATCGTCATGAACAGCAAAGCCTCCGAGGTCGGAAGGGGACCTACTAGGTCCGGAAATCTCGACGAGGCCATCGCCCATGCCCAGAAGGGGCGCGTCAACGTCACGCCGGCCAAGGCTGTCGAAATGGCCGGTGAGCTCTATAGTCGCGGCCTCTATGGCCAAGCTGCCAAGGTCTGCCACCAGATCATCCAGTCGCGCCCGGCCAATGCCGACGCGCAGAACATTTTCGGTGTGTCACTTGCCGCGCTCGGGCGGACCAAGGAGGCTATCGCGGCGCTGGAGCGCGCTATCAAGCTTATGCCCGACGCGTCCAGCTATCATGCCAACCTTGGCGAGGTCCTGCGCCAGGCCGGGGAGTTCGACGCCGCCATCAAGCCACTTAAGGAGGCGGTCCGACTCGACCCTAACAATGCGCAGGCGCTCAATAATCTCGGGATCATCAATTTCGAGCAAAAGAAGTTTGGCAAGTCGATCGAATATTATCGACGCGCGCTCGAACATCGCCCAACCCTTTCGGAAGCGCTGAACAATCTCGGCAATGCGCTTCGCATGGCCGGCGACATCGACGGGGCAACCCAGGCCTACCAGGACGCGCTGGTGCAGCGCGCCGTCTATCCGGAAGCCTACAACAACCTCGGCACCCTGCTTCAGATGGATCGGAGGTTTGAAGAGGCTGAGCATGCCCTGCGCAAGGCGATCCAGCAGAAACCGCACTACGTCGAGG
>JBKPKE010000047.1:0-27414 GCA_046730955.1 Pseudomonadota bacterium | reverse complement strand
GTCCGTGCCCGGCGCGTACTCGCCTGCGGCGGCCGGCGGCGTAAGGGACACGGAAATCGCCGCTGTCAAAAGACAAACCCCTCTCACTCAGCCGCCTCATCGAGCGGCGGGCGGTTGTGGCCGAGCAGACGCAGGACCTCGTCGGCAGCGTCCGCGAGGTTGGTGCCGGGGCCGAAGATGGCCTGCACGCCGGCGGCGCGGAGCATCGCATAATCCTGCGCTGGGATGACTCCGCCGGCGACCACTTTGATGTCGGCGCGGCCCATGTCTTTCAGCGCTTCGATCATCTCCGGGATGAGCGTTCGGTGGCCTGCGGCAAGCGAGCTTGCTCCGACGACGTCAACGTCATTGTCGATCGCCATCTGCGCGGTCTCGCGCGGAGTCTGGAACAAGGGTCCGGGCACCACCTCAAAACCGAGGTCCGTAAAGGCCGACGAGACCAAGTTCGCGCCACGGTCGTGCCCGTCCTGGCCCATCTTCGCTACCATGACGCGCGGCTTGCGGCCGAGCCGGTCGGCGACGGCCAGCGTCCCTTCGACGGCGGCCCGCCAGCGTTCGTCATCGCGCGCGTTGCCGTAGATTCCGCGGACCGGTTCGGGCGTCGTGTGATAGCGCCCGAACGCTCGCTCCAGCGCGTCCGATATCTCGCCGAGCGTTGCGCGCTCGCGTGCTGCCGCGACGCTCAGTTCCAGAAGGTTTGCGTTGCCGCGCGCACCGTCTTCAAGCGCGGTCAGCGCAGCGCGGACCTTGGCCTCGTCGCGTGACGCACGCACCTTCTCGATCCGCGCAATCTGCGAGGCGCGAACCTTGGCATTGTCGACCTCGAGGATGTCATGCTCCTCTTCTTCCGCGAGGCGGTAGCGGTTGACGCCAACGATGACCGTCTCGCCGGTGTCGACCTTCGCAGCCCGCGCCGCAGCAGCTTCCTCGATGCGATGCTTCGGAAGCCCTTCCGCGACCGCCTTGGTCATGCCGCCGTGCTGCTCGACTTCCTGGATCAGCTCCCACGCGCGCTCCTCAAGCTCGCGGGTAAGTTTCTCCACGTACCAGCTTCCGCCAAGCGGATCGGCGACGGCCGTGATCCCGCTTTCCTCGGCGAGGATCAGCTGCGTGTTGCGGGCGATGCGCGCGCTGAAATCGGTGGGAAGCGCGATCGCTTCGTCGAAGCTGTTGGTGTGCAGCGACTGCGTCCCGCCGAGCACTGCCGCCAGCGCCTCGACCGTCGTACGGACGATATTGTTGTACGGGTCCTGCTCGGTCAGGCTGACGCCCGACGTCTGGCAATGCGTGCGCAGCCGCTTCGAGTTGTCGTTCTGGGCGCCGAGGTCGGTCATGATCCGGTGCCACAAAGTCCGCGCGGCACGGAGCTTCGCGACTTCCATGAACAGGTTCATGCCGATGCCGAAGAAGAAGCTGAGGCGCGGCGCGAAATCGTCCACGTCGAGGCCATCCGCCTTCGCGCAACGCACATATTCCATGCCGTCGGCGAGCGTGTAGGCGAGCTCCTGGACCGCTGTCGCTCCCGCTTCGTGCATGTGATAGCCGCTGATCGAGATCGAGTTGAACTTCGGCATCTCCTTCGCGCAGAAGGCGATGATGTCCGACACGATCCGCATGCTCGGCTCGGGCGGATAGATGTAGGTGTTGCGGACCGCGAACTCTTTCAGGATGTCGTTCTGGATCGTGCCGGTGAGCTGCGGGTGCGGGACCCCCTGCTCCTCGCCCGCGACGATGAAGAAGGCCATGACCGGAAGCACGGCGCCGTTCATGGTCATGCTGACCGACATCTCGCCGAGCGGGATGCCGTCGAACAGCAGCTTCATGTCCTCGACCGTGTCGATGGCGACGCCCGCCATGCCGACGTCGCCCGCAACGCGCGGATTGTCGCTGTCGTAGCCGCGGTGGGTGGCAAGGTCGAAGGCGACGGAGAGGCCCTTCTGCCCCGCCGCGAGGTTGCGCCGATAGAAGGCGTTGGACTCTTCCGCCGTCGAGAAGCCCGCGTACTGGCGGATGGTCCACGGCCTGCCCGCGTACATGGTCGCGTAGGGGCCGCGGGTGAACGGGGCGACGCCCGGATAGCCGCTGTCGATGCCGGCGTCCGGACCGTACACGGTGTCGAGCTTGATTCCCTCGAACGTCTCGCATGTCAGGTGACGCCCACGCGACTCCTTCGCGGCGAGCGCTTCCCAATCGGTCTTGTTCGGCTTGTCGGTCATTTGACGCCGCTCTTAGCGACCATTGCGGGCGAAGCGAAGCGGTCTGCGCCGTGGATAAGAATGTCCTGAAGGGGGACTGCTAAACGTCGGTACCTGCTACGGAATTGACATCGGCGGCAAAGGGACCTGAAGTATAACAACCATAGTATCCGCACTCAGGGGGTCATGAGGTGCCGGTGTCGAGAACAACCGAATGACGATGGCCGCGCGTACGGTCGTGGCGCAGCTGGTGCGTGCCGAGTTTTCGGCCGAGCTGAACGGCGTGCCGAACATGAGTGCCGATCTCACGCGCGACGTCATCCGCGTTGCTCAGCAAAACAAGATCATGAAGCCCGTTCTGAAGAAGCTCGAAGCTTCGGGCATCGATGTGCCCGACGATGTGCGGTCGGTTGTGAACACTTATCTCCGCCGGACGATGAAGAACAACGCCGGTGCCCTGGCGACGGTTCGCGAAGTTGCCAGGACTCTTTCCGACGCCGGCGTCGAGCATGTCGCTTTCAAGGGACCTATCCGGCAGATGGCTCTGGCCCAGGACGTTTTCGAACGCCCTGTCACTGACGTCGACATTCTGGTGAGGCGGGCGGATTTCGGGCGGGCGACCGAGGTCCTGCAGGGGATTGGATACACCATCTCCCCAATCTGCGACTCACCCTGGTGGCGCAATTATCTGGGCGAGCATCATTTGATTTCGAAGGGCCGGCGTCGATGGGCGGTCGACCTGCACCACCGTACGCAGCAGCCCAGCTGTCCAAGACCGCGAGATCAGGCCGCACTGCTCCGCGATCCCAAGTGGCTCCAGGTTGGTGGTCAACCGATCGCGACCTTCGGCGACACGTCCAATTTCCTCAACACCGTCATGAGCGTCGTGAAGGGCATCTCCAATCACGAGCCGACGGGCGCGCATGTAATCGATCTGGCACGGCAGCTGCACGCCGCCGACGATGCGAAACGCGCTGAGTTCGAGAAGGCAGCGAAAAGCCAGGGGCTTGTGAAATCCTATGCCGTCGCTCGGCGAGCGGTGATGGCCATGACCGGCCTTGACGTGGGCCCCACGGCGCCCTGGTTCGTTACGGACGAGAAGCTCCTGACGATGCTTCTCACGCCCGATGCCGCCGACTTTCCCTTGCCGCAGCGCCGCCATATCCTTTGGCATTTGGTGGACGACGAGACTCCTTTGGCTCGAGTCGTCAATTTCGTCCGCGAGTTTGCGTGGATGACCGCGGCCGAATTCACCCGTCGTACCCACGACGTGTCAGGCAATTCCGTTCAGACGAAGTAGGCGATCTCGGTCAGGTCATCGTCGACTGGATACCCGGTTACCTCGACGCTCGCCGTGGCCAGCCAGGCATGAGCCCGAATCTGTTCGCGCTCCTCGCCCTCGCGGCCCACGCCGAAATGCATGACCGACGGAATGCCCCTTCGGCCAAGCATCATCCGTGCGGCGACGGCCTGCTGGATGCAGACTGCCCGGTAAGGAACGTTCTTCGAGGCCCGCTTCACCGCTTCGCCGATCCGGCGTGCAATCTCGTCCTGCTCGATTGACGTCTCTATGAGCTTGCCCTTCGGCGTTGTCGCCGGATAGCTTTTGCCCAGCTTCTCAGCGACCTTCCGAAATGGAACGATCACGAGCCATGAACGGGCGACCCAGAGGCAGATGGCCGCCTCATAGGTCAGGACGCGCTCGCTCCGGGAAAGACGCGAAAAACGCCCAAGCTTCTTCGCTCGCCTTCTAAACCACCTCATCGAGCGACAACCTCCGCACGCGCAACACCTGAATCCTCCACGAGCCGGCCTTCTTCGAGGCGAATGATCCGATCGCACATCGCGAGCGTGCTCGGACGATGCGCGACGACGATGATCGTCAGTTCCGGCTTCGCCGCGGACAGCCGTCCGAAGATCGCTACTTCGGTATCCATATCGATGGCGCTCGTGGCCTCGTCGAGAATGAGCACCTCCGGATCCCGAAGAAGGGCTCGAGCAAGCGCGATCCGCTGACGCTCGCCACCGGAAAAACGGATTCCGCGCTCGCTGACTTGCGTGTCCAGTCCTTCTGCCGAGCGCCTGACAACTCCATCCATCCGAACGAGAGCTAAGGTGTCCCAAAGCACGTCGTCCGGCAGTTCCTTGCGCCCCCAGGTCAGATTCTTGCGAACGGTCTCATTAAGAAGGAAGGATTCCTGCGGAACATAGGAAATCTTGTCGCGCCAGAGCTGCGCCATTCTCGCGTCCATGGGCCGTCCATTGTGCCGAATGGAACCGGCATCGGGCACGATCAGGCCGGTGACCGCGTCCAGGAAGGTCGTCTTGCCTGCGCCCGACGCGCCCGTGACTCCGAGAATCTCGCCGCCATGCAGGACGACATTGAGCTCTGACAGGCGACGTTCGGTTTCGCTCCCGAACGTGACGTGGTCGAACTCGACGGTCTGCATCGGGGAAAGCGACCCCTTCGGTTTCCGAAGCGGTACGCCGCGCTCGCCTTCGAGCTCCCTGAAGAGGGACATGAGATCGTCGTGTGCGGGCGCGTTATTGGCCAGCTGCACGACGCATGAAATGAAGGTCACGCCGGCCGCGTTCATCCGCGCGAAGATCGCGAAAGCTGCGAGCAAGGGGGCGACGGGTGTGCCGAGGACGAAGCCGATGAAAAGAAGCAGTGCCCCGGTAACGGCAGCGCCGAGCGTCAACAGGGCACGCACCATGCTCTGGCCGCGAAGAAAGGCATAGCGCCGGTTCTTCAGCTCGCGCGCGACGGTCGCATATTCATCCACGAAGGCGGGCTGCATGTTCTGCGCGAAAGACAGCTTGAGGCCGCCGAGAAGCTGGCTGGTCGTATGCACCAGGCTCAAGCTGCCGCTCGACATCTGGCGACCGAGTGCGGACGAGCCGCCCAATGCGCGCATCAGCGGCACCGCGCCGATGATTCCGATCAGCAGGAATATGAGCGCAACCGCCGGCGCGATGAGCAGCGTCATGAGCCATTGCGCGACGAGCATGGCCAGCTGCACGGAACCCTGAAGCAGCAACTGCGCGGCACTTGTCACGCGCGCCATGCCGGGCCCGAGCGCCTGCGTGATTCGGGCGTGTTTCAGCCCTTCGATGTCCTGCCAACGCGCGTGCGCGAGACCCTCGAACAGCCGGACCTGGAGCTGCTCGCTATATTCCATCTGCAGGAGACCAATCCGCCTATCCCGAAGGGTCGTCACGAAGGTCCGCAGGATCATCACGGCGACGAAGAGGAGGAGGATCAGTGCGAGCTTGGTCGTGGTCGACGCGCTTGTCGGAAGGACCAAGGCAAACATCCGCGCCACGAAGCCGCTGTCGTCAGGGCTCGTGAGAACGGCGAAGAGCGGCACGAGGAAGGCGAGCGAGATGCTTTCGAGCAACCCGGCGCCAATCATGAGGACGATCGCGAAGACGGTGCGACGGCCGCCAAAGGCCATCAGATCCCTCGCAATCCCGAGGACCTCCCGCTGTGACACCTTTTCTCTCCGCACGCTAAATCCTTAGCAGCGCTGTTTTTTCGCGTCACTCCGGGTAGCGGATTTGTCCCAGAGCGAGACGAAAATTGAGTTAACATACTATTTATTCGTTTGATCGAATTGTGGTATTAGACTCGGGTCAAAGCGGAATCATCCGCAGACATTCAAATCAGGGAGTCGATTATGACTGACCGTGAATGGACCGCTCCGGTTCTCGAAGAACTGAGCATCCCCGGCGGCACCGCCAGTGGCCAGGCCGACGACGCAAGTGACGCCGGCAGCCCGGATGACGGCTTCAGCGTTTCCTGAGTCGCAGTGATTGACAAGCCCGCTCGGCGATCCGCCGGGCGGGCTTTTCAATACACAGGACTGATTCATCCGGCTTCCGCCGTGCGGAAGCCGTTTTTGTATCTCTTGCACGGACGAAATGGCCGATCTGTCCCGAATCGAGACCAAACTAGGTTAACATTCAGTTATCGATTCGAGCACATTTCTGTTATTCGTACTGAGTCGACGCGGATTTCATCCGCATTCCGACCATACAGGGAGATGATCAATGATCGACACGAAATGGACCTCACCGATCATCGAAGAACTCAGCATTCCTCATGGCACCGAGAGTGGTGGTGACGACTCGAGCCCGGATTCGGGAGGCGATGACTCCACCGTTTCCTAAGGTGTGAGGTAGTTTGATAGTTCGCCCCGTGGACAACCACGGGGCGAATTTTTTTTGCGCTGCTGGCAATTCCCACCGTTCAGGCTTCGGTGATTGGAAATTAGCCAGCTTCGAGCGATAATCCGCGTACACGAGGAGGGTCGAATCGATGGGGCGAATCTCTGTTGGCAAGCTCGTCAGTTCATCGGCTGCAGCCGAGCCGCTAGATCCATCTGAACTCAACTTGCCGTCGAAGGAGCTGTCCTTCGCAGATATCATCTGCCCGGAGGGCTGCGACTCGATCCGAAAGTCCCAGTTCGTCGAGCATTTCTGCACCAAGCAGGCGCTCCACATTTCATCCAGCGACTCGACGCGCTTCCAGCACCTTTTCTCCTGGCAAAAAATCAACGAACTGCTCACGCTGAACCTGCTCGACCGGCAGCGGCTCCGGGTCACTCGCGACGGACGCGATGTCCCACACGCCTTCTACCGGGAGCAAAACAAGGCGAAGGATCGCGACAACGTAGTATTCTGGAAGCTGCACGATCTCATTCGCCAGAACGCAAGCATCGTCATGAACGGCGTCCATCATCTGTCGCCGCCGATTCGCAGGCTCGCCTATGAAATCGAGCGCGAACTGAACCAGCAGGTCGCCGTCAATGGCTACGCCACGTTCGGCGGCGGCGGCGCGTTCGCGATGCATTACGATCCGCACGACGTACTCGTGTTGCAGGTATACGGAACCAAGCACTGGTTCCTCTATGCGGATCCCGAGCCGAATCCCACCGATGCCGAGAAGCTCAAAGCTGGAAAGCCGGCTCCGCGAGAAGTCGTTTTCGAAACGGTCCTGAAAGCGGGCGAGGCCTTGTATGTGCCTCGCGGCGTCTATCATCGTGCTTGTGTTACCGATGAGGATTCGGTCCATCTCACCTTTGGGATCCACACGGCGAAAGTCTCGGATTTCCTCGATTGGCTGCGGGAGAAGATGCAAGAGGATCCACTTCTTCGCGACGACATGATCCCACTGCGCGGCCCCGAAGCCATTGCCGAACAGGAGCGTGCGGTGAAGGAACGGCTCGGCGAAATCATCGCCGGCGCCTCAATCTCTGAATATCTCGAGAAATCTGAGCGTTCCCGCAAGCAGGGCAACCAGTTCCGCGTCGGCGCAGCCGAGGAAATCGACGACGATACGGTGTTCGCGCCCTTGTTGCGTTATCCCGGCGCGTGGAGGCAAACCCTCGAAAAGAAAGGCGAGGTTCCATCGCCTGAGGTGGAGCGCACCGTCCAATATTTGCTCGACGAGCGAATGGCCACGTTCGGACGCATGAAGGCCGACCTTGGCGATGTTCTGGATGAAGACAATCTGAAATCAACTCTTGCCCAACTCGTCCATGACTGCTGGATTGAAATTGTGCGCTGAGTTCAAAGCTTAAGGGGGTTACGAATTATGGGTGCAGTGCAGCCCGATTCGACGGTGTCGCTAGCCAACAACCATTTCCGCGCAGACCATGATGGTTCAGCCATCATAATGAGCATCAGTGCTGGAAAGTTCTTCTCGTTCGACGAGATCGGCTTCGAGATCTTCAACGCGCTAGAGCAGCCCGTTCGGGTCGACCAACTGGTCACCGACCTCGCGCAGAAGCACAATGCCTCTGAAGACGTGGTCATGCAGGACGTGCTCAAGTTTCTGAACAAGCTTTCGGAAAACGAGCTGATCAGCGTTGAGTGAGAACCATTAAGGCTCATTCGGACTACTCATTGTGCGGCCTGCGCTTTCGATCGGAGATACCGATCGAGGCCTTGCCGCTTTGGGACGGCGATCCTGAACATCCCCTCGATGTTGAGCTTGTTCGGGGCGACGTCCCCGAGGCGGAGTCCGTCGGCCCCGTCAATGTGATCGTCACCGGCCGCAACAAGGCCACCGTCGTATCTGTCGATGCAGGACGCTTCAGCGTCATGGACGGCAAGAAAGTAGTCGCGGACGTCCTCCCCCGGGCGTTGCCCGGTTTCGTGGAGACGACCATTCTCGGCCCCGTGCTTGGAACGATCAGCTACCAGCGAGGCATGGTCTCGCTGCACAGCAATACAGTCGTCATCGACGGAAAGGCCATCGCTCTGTCAGGACGGTCCGGAGCCGGAAAATCCACGTTAGCAGCGATCCTGCTGAAACGCGGTCACCGGCTGATCTCGGACGACGTTCTGCCGCTGTTCGAAGCCGACGGCCGGACCTTTGCGCTTCCCGGAAGCCAGAACCTGCGCCTCTGGGGCGAGGCGCTGGAGCTGATCGGCGAGAGCAAGGAAGGGCTCCGCAGAGCAGCGGATGGCGAGCGTGAAAAATACTTCCTCCCAACCGTGGAAAAAACGACGCAGCCGTGGCCGCTGGCAGCCCTCATCTGGCTTGAGCGTGGAACCACGGATCGCCACTTCCTGCGTCCCTGCAACGGCGTCTTCCGCACGCGGGTGATCTACAAGGCCATGTACCGGCAGCACCTCGCGCGCGAGTTCGCAGCCATGGGCAGCAAGGACGTCACGAATCTTTCCTTACCGGGCGTCGCGGTTTTCGACCTCTTGCGGCCTAGGGGTCTTGAACTGCTCGAGAAGCAGGCGACGGCGATCGAGGAGCTGGCGGCCGCTGACGATCTCCCGGGCATCGACCAGCCCCTCCCGGTGCGAGCAGTTCATCGATAACTTCGGACAGGGGCGTCTTCCCGAGCGGCCCCGTCAGCTTTTGATGCGCAGCCATCCCCCAACCGACGTTCGTTTCGAGCAGGAGAGGACCGTCCGCAGTCAGCGCGACATCCCAACCAAGGGTCGTGAAATTCGGAAACGCTTCGTCGTGCGCTTTGCAAACGAGCTCTACGCACTCGTTCCATTGTGGAAGGGCAAAGCCAGTCAGACGATCGGCGGTCTCTTCCTCCACGCCGAGCACGGCAGTGATCGTTCCATTCTCGACGTCGATGCCACATTGAGCACCGCTATGGCCGGTAAGGGATCCGGGTTCGAGCGCCAGGCTTATGGACGCGGCAATCACGACCGGCGGGGTGCTCGTTCCCCTCGCCGTGACCAGGCGAAGGCTCGATAACGCCACAGTCCCTAGATCCTGCAACGCCGGGCAATCTTCGAGGAGCGGCTGAACGATGCAGTTCTGGGGCCGGAGCAAGCTTATGAGCTCGCACGCCGACAGGGACTTGCCTCCGCTCGATTGAAACCCGTCAGGGGCAGGCCGCCACAGTTCGGCGCCGGCCCCCTTATTTCCGGTGAGAGCCTTCACGAAAATAGGGCTTCTCCAGGCCTTGAGAGAGTCCTCGCGGGTCGACCTGCCATGATCGAACACGGCCAGGGTCGGTACACATGGGAGGCCGTGCTGTCGGCAGATCTGCTCGAATCGCGCCTTGTCCTGAACGTCGGCCGCGGCCGCTCCGCACTCGGCGTCGCGCCGCTGAAGGCCGCGAACGTCGATCGGCATTAGGTAATCGGCCAGGTCGCCGTCCCAGTCGCTTAGAAAGCGCGAATATTGGGCGAATTGAAATGGAGGCACGTTGCGCGTGAGCGCCGCGGCATAGAATCTCCTGAAATTCCGGAGGAACCCGTCCTCATGCGACCGCCTTGCGGCCGCGCGGGCGGCGTCTACGAGGCTCGCGACCGGCCAACCTGCCATCATCGCTCCGCCAAGCGCCAACCGTCTCCAGATCGGCCCGCTCTTCCAGATTCGCTGAGCAGTGTCGGCGCGGAGCCGCTCCACAGCACTGCGGGGCCTTGCGAGGAAAAAAGGAAATCCCCTTCGCCAAACGGGAATCGACATGGTCAGCCCGTACCGCGAGCAGCAAATCCGATTTGTCCCGTCATGGGCCGCCCCTCACGTTGCGCTCACCGAATAGCTATAGAAGTGCAGGCTGGGATGGAGGAGGGCAAGGGGCGTGTATCAATACATCCTGTGCGGCCTGAAGGTTGAAAGCGATCTCGCCTTGCCCGAGCTCACGCCATGGCCGGGATCGCCCGATCATCCGTTCGATGTCGAATTCCGGCTAGGCTCCGTCGAACAGATCTGCGAGCCCGATGAAAAACGCCTGAGGTTTCAGGCTTCGGGACCTGACAAAATCATTTTCCACATCCCGAAAGCCGGCCGCGTCTCCATCGAGGACGGCCGGCGAGTCATCGTCGATCCATTCGCCGGTGTCAGCGACGATCGATTGCGGGTTGAGTTCATCGGCACCACGCAATCGTTGCTTTGGTACGAGCGCGGCTATCTGCCGCTGCACGCCAGCGCGTTGCTGGTCGAAGGCCGCGCGATCGCGGTCGGGGCGCAATCCCACAGTGGCAAGTCCGTGCTTGCGGCGGCCTTGGCCAAAAGAGGGTGTCCGGTCGTCGCGGACGACATGATGGTCGTCGACAGCTCAAGAAAGGCGCCCGTGGTCCTTCCGGGATATCAGAAGCTCCGATTATGGGAGGATGCCTGCCGGGAGCTCGGCCTGCTCGGCTCGATGCTGGCGAATGCTCACTTCGTACCAGGCAAGTTCGTCCTCGCGACGACGGCAGCGCCGCCCGAGATCCCAGTCCGGCTCACGGACATGTTCATCCTGTCCGGCGATCGGCAGGCCAAATTCAGTGCCGAACAGCTACCCGTCGTTCAGGGCCTGCAGCACCTGCTGGCTGCCACGCATTGGCTGGATGGGGCGCGCGCCCTGGGCCGGCAAGCGCAGGTTTTCTCGAGCGTGAACGACATTGTTTCGAAGGTGAAGTTGTGGCGGCTGACACCAGCCGATGGCCTCGAGCACGCGCTTGAATCTGCCGACGCGCTGCTGGAGCTCGTTTCGTCGTGATCATTCTTCGTTGCGCGGAACGATCGTGATCAGCCAGAAGTCTGGGGGTGCTCCGAGACGGAAGGGAACCCTGCTGACTCCCAATCCGGCAGTAACGACAATGGTTCGCCGGCCTTCGCGGATCACTCCGCAGGCAAACCGCCCACCATACTCGGTGCGTTTATCTATGGGCCCGATGAGGGGCAAAACGATCTGGCCGCAATGGGTATGTCCAGCCAGCACCAATTCAACGCCCGCCGGGATGCGCGAGATAAGGGCGGGTGAGTGCGTGACGACGATAGGGACGCCCCCCTGTCGTTTCGCTGAGCGTAGCGCGTCCCCTATGCGCGCGTGCCCGGAAAATTTGTCGCTGATTCCCACGACGGCGAGCGGGCCTACGCGAACGGCGGCATTTTCCAGAACTCGCACACCGACCTCGCGAAGCCAGAACTTCAACCGGTCGGTGTTTTCGTGGAAGTCGTGGTTTCCAAGGACTGCAAACACCCCAAGCGGAGCTTTCAGCCTGGCCCAAGGGGCAACGTTCGGACGCATCGGCACTGGCTGAAGGATCGGGTCCGCGATGAAGTCTCCCGCAAGGAGAACGAGATCGGGCTTGAGCGCGGCGACGTGGTCTACGGTCTCCTGCATTCGCGCCGGCGTGTTGCCGAAGCGGGCGACGTGGAAGTCCGATATCAGCACCACCCGCAACGGTTTGGTCGCTTGCGGCAGTCCCGACAGTTTCACCGTCAGATTGCGCTGCACCGGCGATGCACCGGCGTTCCGGACCATGATCACGCAAAGAACCAGAACAGCCAGAATGAGCAGGCCTGTGACTGCGAGCGCCTCGCGCATCCGTACCCCACCGCGCCGTCGGATTGTCGAATCGTAGAGGCGGTGATCGCTTCCGCAAGAGGCGGAGGGTGCGCTGGTGACCCCAACGGGACTCGAACCCGTGTTTTCGCCGTGAAAGGGCGACGTCCTAGACCGCTAGACGATGGGGCCGTTTGAAGGCCGGTGCCCGTTACGGGACGCTCAGTCGCCGGTCAACCTGTCGAGCCATCGTTTGACGTTCAGACCGCCTCCGCTGCATCTTCAAGATGCATTTCCGCGGCGTTACCGCCCGTCCATTCGTCGCGCTTGATCGTACCCGCTAGCCACCATTTCCGATCGCCCGGTGAAGCCAGGAGGGCCTGCCCCAGCTCGGTGCCGGCGCTCCGGAAAGCGATCCACTTGAAGCGTCGGCCGTCATCGCCGCAAGCTAGTCCCCGGACATGCCCGTCGCCGACGATGCTCGTCTTCAGCAGACGCGCGGGTCCAGCGGCTACTCGGGGCGCCGGCCAGCCGGCCCCATAAGGTCCCGCCTGCTCCAGCGCATCGCACAGCTCTCCCGCGACGCCGCGCGGCGCAAGGATTGCGTCGAGAAGGAGAGCCCGGCCGTCGAGCGACCGCTCGACATCGGGGGCCAGGCGTTCGCTGATGAATTCGCGGAAGGCATCGAGGCCGCCCGCAGCAAGTGTCAGGCCCGCGGCCATGGCATGGCCCCCACCGGCTACGAGCAGGCCCGAGTCCTTTGCCGCGAGCACAGCTGCGCCCAGATCGACGCCTCCGATCGAGCGGCCCGAGCCCTTGCCCGTACCATCCTCGACCTCTGCAATGACGATCGCGGGCCGGCCGAACCTCTCCTTCACCCGGCCTGCAACGATGCCGATCACGCCGGGATGCCAGCCGCGACCCATCACGGTCAGCACCGGTGCGCCGTTGAGCTTGTCGGCCTGCTCCATCGCCTGGTCGCAGACCTGCATTTCTATCGCTCGCCGCTCCTCGTTGAGGCGATCGAGTTCGGCGGCAATCGTTCGTGCTTCGTCGGGATCGGTGCAGGTCAGCAGCCTTACGCCGAGATCTGACTTGCCCACTCGGCCGCCCGCGTTGATGCGTGGGCCAAGCGCAAAGCCGAGATCGCGGCAGCTCGGCGGCTTCACCAGCCGCGCCGCCTCTGCGAGCGCGCTCATCCCGATATTCTGTCGCGCAGCCATTACTTTCAGGCCCTGAGTCACGAAAGCCCGGTTAAGCGTGTGCAGCCGCGCCACGTCCGCGACCGTCCCCAGCGCGACGAGGTCGAGCAGGTCGATCAGCTTGGGCTCGTCGCGATCTGAAAAGAAATCCCGACCCCGTAGCTCGCGCACCAGCGCAACGCCGAGGAGGAACGCCATCCCGACCGCGGCGAGATGGCCATGGGCTGCGCCGAGTTCACCCTCGTCCAGCCGGTTCGGATTGATCAGAGCCAACGTCACCGGAAGCAAGGTCGCGCACTGGTGATGGTCGACGACGATGACGTCGAGACCGGCGTCTTTCGCCTCCTGAAGAGCATCGAACGCCTGGGCGCCGCAATCGACCGTGATCGCCAGGTCAGCACCCCGCTCCTTCAACTGAACGAGCGCTGCCCCCGATGGTCCATAGCCCTCCATAAGGCGGTCGGGAATGTAGATCATCGGCTCAACGCCGAGCCTCCGCAACAGGAGCACGAGCAGCGCCGAGCTGGTCGCCCCGTCCACGTCATAATCGCCGAAGATCGCTATGGTCTCGCCGCTCTGCACTGCGTCGGCCAGCCGCGCCGCCCCCTTGTCCATGTCGCGGAAGCAGGACGGATCGGGCAGGAAATCGCGGATCGTGGGCTTCCGGTGACGTTCGAGATCGTCGCGCGCGACGCCGCGGGCGAGCAAAAGCTCGTCCGCAAGCGCATCCATCGAAAGTCCGGGTTCGCCCGACCGGCGCCACCTCCAAGGCTGGCCGCCGGCCGATCGCTCCACCCCCAGCGCGAACGTCATTTGTTCTGAATAGCAGCTTGGATCGAACGTCGCGCGGCCTTTCTGCGCAGGCCGTCGCAGGAACCGTAACCGTGCTCCGGGCTTGTTGCAGTGAGGAGACGCTGATGCGGCAGAACTGGCCGGAAACTTTGTGGCTGGTCCGGCACGGACAAAGTCAGGGCAATGTCGCGCGCGACGCGGCCGACGAGGCAGGCTTGCGCGAAATCGACATCAAGGTGCGCGACGTCGACGTTCCCTTGTCGGAACTTGGCCACAACCAGGCCGACGCCACCGGCCGCTGGTTTGCCGCATTGCCTGCCGACCAACGACCCGAAGTCATTCTGTCATCGCCCTATGTGCGTGCGCGCCAGACCGCCGAGGCAATATGCGGCGCCGGCGGATTGTCCGGGCCGGTTAAGCTCGTAATCGACGAGCGCCTCAGGGAGCGTGAGTTCGGGATATTCGACCGGCTCACCGTGGTGGGCATTCGGGACAAATTTCCCGAAGAGGCCGCGCATCGCGCGATGCTTGGAAAGTTTTACCACCGTCCACCCGGCGGCGAGAGCTGGGCGGACGTGATCCTGCGCCTTCGATCGGCGCTCAACACGATCAATCTCCACTATTGCGACCGGCGCGTCCTCATCGTCTGCCACCAGGTAGTGGTCCTGTGCATGCGCTACATTCTGGAGGAGCTGACCGAGCAGGACATTCTGAAGATCGACAAGGAGGCCGAAATCCTCAATTGCGGCATCGTTCGCTACGATTTCAAGGCGACGGCAGAAGGCATCTGCATTCCCCAGCTTTCCATCTGGAACCATGGTGCGCCGATGGAAGCAGAGGGCGCTCCGAAGACCGCCGAACCAGATCGCATGACGGGGACTCGATGAGTGCTGCCAAGGCGCTGACCCGCGCCGCGCTCAAGGTTTTCCCACTCCCGCCAGTCGTCGACGGTGACAAGGAAACCAAGGGCCGAATCCTGATCGTCGCCGGCAGCCGCGACATCGCCGGCGCCGCGCTCCTGACCGCGACCGCGGCAATGCGCGCCGGAGCCGGCAAGTTGCGCATGATAACGGTCGAAGGCCTTGCCGTCCCCACGGGGCTAGCAATGCCGGAAGCGATGGTCGTCGGTTTGGAGGAAGCACGGGACGGCGGCTTCACGCGTGCAGCGGTGCGAGAGATCGGCGAGCAGGCCAATCACGTGGATGCGGTCGTGGCGGGGCCGGGAATGGCCGAAGCGAAGACCTGCCCCGCACTCGCGGATGCGCTGCTTGGCAGCTCCGCCAATGTCGTGCTCGATGCAGCGCTCCTGCACAGCCTTCAGCCGGGCAAAAATGAAATTCGCAAGCTTCCGATCCTCCTCCCGCACGCCGGCGAGCTGGCTTCCCTGCTGAACTGCGATGAGGGCGAGATCCATCGGGACCCGATCGGTTGCGGGCGTCGCGCCGCCGAGCGCTTCGGCGCTCACGTCCTCGTCAAAGGCGTCGTCAGCCATGTGGTAGCGCGCGACGGACGCACCTGGACCTACAAAGGTGGCGCTGCGGGCCTCGGCGTCTCCGGAAGCGGCGACACATTGGCCGGCATCGTGGGCGGACTGCTGGCGCGAGGCGCTGACTCGATCACAGCGCTGCTTTGGGGCGTGCTGCTCCACGGCGAAGCGGGCGAAGTGTTGTCGCGGAAGGTCGGTCCGATCGGCTTTTTTGCTCGCGAGATTCCTGACGAAATCCCGGCGCTCCTTCGCCGTTAGTGATCCGGCGTCGTATGCCGCTCCAACTCGTCGCCGACGAGACGAACGACGTGGAGCACGTTGGTCGAGCCCGCCGTCCCGAACGGAATACCGGCCATGATCATCACTCGATCGCCGCCGGCAGCGAGATGATGGCGCAACGCCATGCGCTTCGCCTTGCCGACCATTTCCTCGAAGCTCGAGACATCGCGCGAGTGTACTGAATGAACGCCCCAGTAGAGGCCCATGCGGCGCGAGGTGGATTGCGACGGGCTCATCGCAAGGATCGGCACGGGAGGGCGCTCGCGCGCAATCCGTCGCGCCGTCGAGCCCGATTTGCTGAACACGACCATGGCCTTTGCCGAGATGGTGTAGGCGATCTGCCGCGCGGAGCCTGACAAGGCATCGGCAATCGTGGGCTCAAGCTTGGTCTCGGTGAAATGGACGCGTTGCGGATAGACCGGGTCCAGCTCCGCGCTGTGCGCGATCCGGTCCATCATTGCGACGGCTTCGGTGGGATATTTTCCTGCGGCGCTCTCGGCTGAAAGCATCACGGCGTCCGCCCCGTCGTAGATCGCGGTTGCGACGTCGCTCACTTCGGCGCGCGTGGGCGTGGGCGAAGTGATCATCGATTCGAGCATCTGCGTCGCAACGACGACCGGCTTTCCGAACTGGCGCGCGGTGGCGACTATGCGGTTCTGCAGCGGGGGGACTTCTTCGGGCGGGAGCTCCACACCCAGATCGCCGCGCGCTACCATCACGCCGTCGGCCAGTGCGATGATGTCATTGAGCTTGTCGATCGCCGCCGGCTTTTCGATCTTGGCCATCAGCGCGGCCTTGTCGCCGATGAGTGCGCGCGCCTCGGCCACGTCCTCGGGCCGTTGGACGAAAGACAAAGCGATCCAGTCAGCGCCTTGCTCCAGTGCAAATTCGAGGTCGGAGCGATCCTTTTCAGTCAGCGCGGGGATCGGCACGACAACGTCCGGTACGTTGACGCCCTTGCTGTTTGAGACAGTGCCGCCGACGATCACCTCGGCCGTGATCTTGGTCTCCTCGGCTTCCAGTACCTTTAGTCGGACCTTGCCATCGTCGATCAGCAGCCGGTCGCCAGGCCCGATTGCCGCAAAGAGCTCGGGGTGCGGCAGCTCCATCCGCTTCGCATCACCCGGGGCATCCACCTGATCGAGGACCACTTTCGCGCCTTTCTCGAGCTGCGCGGAACCACCTTCGAAGCTTCCGACGCGCAGCTTCGGTCCCTGCAGATCGAACACGATGGTCGTCGGACGGCGGAGGTCCCTCTCAAGCGCGCGGATCGCCTCGACCAGCTTGGCCTTCGACTTCTGATCGCCGTGGCTCATGTTGATCCGGAAAGCGTCTGCGCCCGCGAGCATCAGCTTGCGGATCATCTCCGGCTTGCTCGATGCAGGGCCCAAGGTCGCCAAAATCTTCACCTTGCGGGAGCGTGGTTTCAGCGGCTCAGTCACTCACACCTCTCTTAAAGCGGGTCCGCACATAGCTCGTTGGACCAAGCGTTCAACCGGCTTGAGCGGCCGCTTGGCCTCGCTTACAGCCGACGCGAATCCCGAACGGAGGCAAGTGACAGATGGCGGAAGGTACCGTCGCGGCTGATCAGCTGCGACTATTCATCGAGCGAATTGAGCGGCTTGAAGAGGAAAAGAAGGGCATCGCGGACGACGTGAAGGACGTCTACGCGGAGGCCAAAAGCAACGGCTACGATCCCAAGATCATGCGGATGATCGTGCGCCTTCGGAAAATGGAGACGCATACGCGCCAGGAACAGGACGCCGTGCTGGAGACCTATCGCGCCGCGCTAGGCCTCGGCTAAGGAACAGCCATGGCAGGCCATTCCAAATTCAAGAACATCATGCATCGCAAGGGGGCGCAGGACAAAAAGCGCTCCGCGATGTTTTCGAAGCTGAGCCGCGAAATCACCGTCGCGGCGAAAATGGGCCTGCCCGATCCGGACGCGAACGCGCGCCTCCGCGCCGCGATCATCGCCGCTCGCGCCCAGTCGATGCCGAAGGACAATATCCAGCGGTCGATCGACAAGGCTTCTGGCTCGGATTCCGAGAATTACGAGGAGATCCGCTACGAAGGCTTCGGGCCCGGCGGCGTCGCCATCATCGTCGAGGCGCTCAGCGACAACCGTAACCGCACCGCGACCAACGTCCGCACCGCTTTCTCGAAGAACGGCGGCAACCTTGGCGCGAGCGGCTCGGTGAGCCACCGCTTCCAACGGCTCGGCCTGATTGAATATGGCGCGGCCGCCGGAGATGCCGACAAGGTCCTCGAAGCGGCCATCGAGGCCGGCGCGGAAGACGTAGAGTCGGACGAGGAAGGGCACGAAATCTGGACCTCGGTCGACGATCTTCACGAAGTTGCAAAGTCACTGGAAGGTGCGCTGGGGGAAGCCGAATCGGTGAAGCTCGGCTGGAAGCCCGGCCTCGAAGTCGAGGTTCGCGGCGACGATGCGGCGACCCTGATGAGACTCATCGATGCGCTCGAGGAGGACGATGACGTCCAGAACGTCTGGGGCAATTATGACGTCCCTGACGAGGAGCTGGAGAAGCTTGCCTAAGGTTCTTGGATTGGACCCCGGCCTCGGAACGACGGGCTGGGGATTGATCCAGGCCGACGGCAATCGTCTTTCTCACATCGCCAACGGCCAGCTGAAGACCGACACGGCCGCGCCTTTGCCCGACCGCCTCGCCGACCTCTGCAGGCAGCTTGAGGCTCTGATCGCGCAGCACCGGCCCGAGGGGGCGGCGGTGGAGGAAGTGTTCGTCAACAAGAACCCGCAGTCGACTCTCAAGCTCGGACAGGCCCGCGGCGTCGCTTTGATGTGCGCTGCGAGGGCCGGGATGGCCGTCGGCGAATACGCGCCCACGCTTGTGAAGAAGGCCGTCGTGGGCACTGGCGGCGCGGAGAAGGCGCAGGTCCACGCCATGGTCTCCCGCCTCCTTCCCGGAGCAAAGATCGCCGGACCGGATGCAGCCGATGCGCTGGCAGTCGCAATCACCCACGCTCATCACTTGGCGAGTGCCCGCCGCATCGCTTAAGCCTATCGGCAATGATCGCGCGCCTCACCGGAACTCTCGCGGAAACCAGTGCCGAGACGGCGATCATCGACGTCGGCGGCGTCGGCTATCTGGTGCACACCAGCGCCCGGACATTAGACGCGCTAGGCCCCATCGGCGGCGACGTTCTCATTCTCACCGAGCTGCAAGTCCGCGAGGATGCATGGACGTTGTTCGGCTTCGGCTCCTCCGCCGAACGGGACTCCTTCCGCACCCTCACCAGCGTTCAGGGGGTCGGCGGACGGCTGGCGCTCGCCATCCTTTCCGCCTTGTCTCCGGACGAGCTCGCCCGCGCCGTAGCCCAGGAAGACAAAGCGATGATCGGCCGCGCCAACGGCGTCGGTCCCAAGCTTGCCGCCCGCATCGCCAACGAACTCAAGGGCAAACTCGGCGTTGCTGGACTTGGTGCGTCGCTTGCGCCTGCCCCGCGCGGCGGAGCCGCCTCAGATGCTTTGTCCGCGCTCGCCAATCTCGGCTTCAAACCAGCCGAGGCCAGCGCCGCCGTCAATGCCGCACAAGACGAACTCGGCCCGGACGCCGGACTGGATGCGCTGGTACGCCTCGCTCTGAAAAAAGCGGCCAAGTGAAGCGCCTCGGCGCGCTGATCCTGCTATCGCTGCTCGCAGGCTGCGCAGCCACCTCGGGCCAATATGCCGGGATCGATTCCTGTCTCGAGAGCAGGCGGGCCTGGAACTATCGCACGGCCAAATGCGAGCGTGCCGCCGACGGCCCGGTCGACCTGATCCGCGTCAGCAAGTCGGCGCACCTCATGTCGGTCTATCGCCAAGGCCAGTTAGTCCGCGAATTCCGCGTCGCCCTCGGCCGAGGCGGTCCTCAACCGAAGGTCCAGCAAGGCGACGGCAGAGTGCCGGAAGGGTCCTATCGCATCGTTGCGCACAACCCGAACAGTTCATTCCATCTCTCGCTGCGCATCGGCTACCCGACCCCCCAGCAACTCGCGGCAGCCGCCAAGCAGGGCATCAATCCCGGCGGAGACATCATGATTCACGGTCTGCCGAACGAAAAAGGCTGGATCGGAGCGAAACATACCAGCGTCGACTGGACCGACGGCTGCGTCGCGGTGACCAACCGCGAGATGGACTGGCTGTACAAAGCCGTTCCGGACGGCACGCCGGTAGAGATCAGCGCCTAGTCTAGCCGCCCCAGGCTTCGCGGTAGACCCGCAGGAAATTCCCGCCCATCAACTTCTCCAGTCGCGCCTGGCTCCACCCGCGCTTCTGCAGGTCTGCCGCGAACCGCCGATAGCGGTCGATAGAATTATAGTCCGCCACCATCGTGTAGACCCCGACGGCCTCGCCTGGCGACGCAATCCCCATCTTGATGCGCTGGGCTTGCCATTTGTCGATCTTCTTCTTGGTCTCCGCGTCCAGAACCAGGGGAAGCGGACCATTGTCCGTACCCACGCCGACGTGGTCCTCGCCTGCGACGTTCGCCACATGCTCCACGTGGCGAAGAAGATCCTCGCCCTTGGGGTGACTGTCGAGCGTCAGGAACGGCATGAAATAGACGCCGACGACGCCGCCTTTGTCCGCCACCGCCTTGATCGTTTCGTCGCTCGTATTGCGGGGATGATCGGCGAGCGCCCGCGCGCCCGTATGACTGATGACCAAGGGCCGCTTCGCATGCGCCGTGGCCTCCGCCATGGTCCGCGCACCACCATGACTCAGGTCGAGCAGCAGCTTCTCCGCCTCAATCCGCTCAATCGTCGCGCGTCCCAGCTTCGACAGTCCGGCGTTATCGGGTTCGATGGCCCCGTCGCCTGACAGATTGCGGTTGTTGTAGGTCAGCTGGACGGTCATCACGCCGTCCTTCTTCATCTGAGCCAGCAGATCAAGATCCGGCCCGACCATCGACGTGTCCTGCGTGCCGAAAACCCAGGCGATCTTCTTCTCGCGCTTGGCCTTGAGAATGTCGGCGGCACTTCGGACGAGCAGCAGCCGATCAGGATTTGCATTCAGGATGTTCTGCCTGAGCGCGACGTCCTTTTGATACTCGGCCCAGGCATTGGAGACGTTCCCGACCGGCATTACCGTGTCGCGCACCACCGTGACGCCCGTCTCGAACATCTCCTTCCAGGCGCGATCGCCTAGTCGGAGCTGCTCTTCCGGCGAATAGGGATCGCCGATCCCGCCCAGCGCATCGATGATGATTGCGCGGTCGTACCAGCCGACCGCAGAGCGCTTCTGCGCCAATGCCGGCCCAGCGACCAGCGCAGCGGCGCCCGTCGCAATCAGTGTCCGTCGATCAACCTGCATGAATGCCCCCGCAAGTTCAGGTCGGGAGCAACAGTAACCGCCTTGTCGCAGCCGCGTCCATCTGCGAATCAAACTGCAGAGATGGCCACCGATCCCGCCCGAATCACGACGCCGGAGCGCACAAGCGAGGACGCCGACGCCGCGCTTCGTCCGAAGAGCCTCGACGAATTCATCGGGCAGCAGGCCGCGCGGGAAAACCTTCGGGTGTTCGTCAATGCCGCGAAGAGCCGGGGCGAGGCGCTCGACCATGTGCTGTTCCACGGTCCGCCGGGCCTCGGGAAGACGACGCTCGCTGGGATCGTCGCTCGAGAGATGGGCGTCGGCTTTCGGGCGACCTCCGGGCCGGTCATCGCCAAGTCCGGCGATCTCGCCGCGCTGCTGACCAATCTCGAAGACGGCGACGTCCTCTTTATCGACGAGATCCACCGTCTGAATCCGGCGGTCGAGGAGGTGCTCTATCCGGCAATGGAGGATCGGGCGCTCGACTTGATGATCGGCGAAGGCCCCTCCGCGCGCTCCGTGCGCATTGATCTTCCGCGCTTCACCCTGATCGGAGCGACGACGCGGCAGGGACTGCTCACGACGCCTCTTCGTGACCGGTTCGGAATCCCGGTGAGGCTCAATTTCTACACCGTCCAGGAGCTTCAGCTCGTCGTCGGGCGGGCCGCGCGCCTACTCGGCGTCGGCATCACCGATGACGGAACGGCCGAGATCGCCCGCCGCTCTCGCGGTACGCCGCGAATCGCAGGCCGCCTGCTCCGCCGAGTCCGCGACTTCGCCCACGCCATTGGTGGCGAAGCCATCGATGCGGGCGTCGCCGACAAGGCGCTGTCGCGGTTGGAGATCGACCATCTCGGCCTCGACGCAATGGACCGCCGCTATCTCAATATGATCGCGGATCTTTACGGCGGCGGCCCGGTCGGCGTGGAGACGCTCGCAGCGGGCCTTTCCGAGCCTCGCGACACCATCGAGGACGTGATCGAGCCCTATCTCATTCAGCTTGGCCTCATCGCCCGGACAGCACGAGGGCGTTGCCTGAACGGCCGCGGCTGGACCCATCTTGGCCTCACTCCACCCGCCGGCGGCCAGGCCGGTCTGTTCGATTCAGGAGCCGCCACCAAGTGATCCGCAAAGCATTGCTGACCTTTGCCGCGCTTGCCGCGGCCGTTCCTGCATCGGCTCAGTCGCCCGCGCGCCCCGCCCCGGATTATTCGAGGGAGTCGAGCTGGCTCTGCCTTCCGGGCCGCTCCGACGTCTGCTCGACACCGCTCGCGACGACGGCTCTGAACCCGAACGGCTATGGCTCGACCGGGCGAAGCAGCGTCGCGACTAATCCGCCGCTCGATTGCTTCTACGTCTATCCGACCGTCTCGCGGGACGACGGCATGAACAGCGATCTCAACGTCGACAATAGCGAACGCGGAGCAGTGCAGGTCCAGTTCGCGCGGTTCGCCAGCGTGTGCCGCACGTTCGCGCCAATCTACCGTCAGATGACGCTCGGTTCCGTTGCGGCATTCGCCGCCGGAGCCGACGTTACAGGACCCGCGATGCTGGCTTATGCCGACGTCGCGAACGCTTGGCGGACCTATCTCGCCAAGTACAATCAGGGCCGCCCGTTCGTGCTGATTGGTCACAGCCAGGGCTCGCTGATGCTCCAGCAGATCATCAAGAATGAAATCGAAGGCAAGCCGGTCGCCAGGCAGATGAAACTGGCGATCCTCCCCGGTTACAATCTTCTCGTTCCGGTGGGTAAGCGGGCCGGGGGAACGTTAAAATCCACGCCCGTCTGTGGCTCGCCCAATGAGACCGGCTGCGTGATGACCTGGGTCAGCTTCCGCGAAAGGAATGTGCCGCCCGAAGGCGCAATCTTCGGCCGTGCAGGTCCTGGGATGACCGTAGCCTGCACCAACCCCGCTCGCCCGGGATCGACAGGCTGGGAACCCCTCGACAGCTATTGGAGCGCTCGCTGGTCGCTGCCCGTTCCCGGCGGCCCGATCCAGTGGTCGACCGAGGGCGCTTCGCCGAGCGATTTCCTTCGGACGGAGGGACTCGTTTCGGCCAGGTGCGTGAACGACGGTCCTCTCGGCTATCTCTCCATCCGCACGAACGCCGACCCGAACGACAAGCGCACCGACCGTGTTTACGGCGAGGTGGGAATGCTTGGCATGTTCATCCCAAGTTGGGGTATGCACCTGGCGGACGTCGCGGAGGCACAAGGCGACATGATCCAACGCGTCGAAGAAATCAGCGCTCAATCCAAAACAGGGTCTCAACGGGCACGCTGAGCGCCTGCGCCAGCTTGAGCGCAAGCAAGGCGGAGGGCGTGAATACACCGTTCTCAACCGTATTCACCGTCTTGCGCGTCACGCCGACCCGCTCCGCCAGCTCGGCCTGGGTGAGGCCGAGCTCCGTGCGCCGTTCCTTTAACTTGTTGGCCAAGCGTTCAGGCATCGCGAAGTGCGCGCTTCTCGAGAATGCTCCAGCGAAGAAGCGCAGCCGCAATCCCGAACGACATGACGATGTGCACAGCCTCGCGCCCCGTAACCGCGTCGAACATCGTCAGGATGTAGACTGCGATCGCGCCGCCCATGGCGAACAGGAATCCCCAGCGCATAGCCTCGTTGCGACTCGCGCGCGTGTTCTCGTCGTCGACGAGATCACGGACTTCCTTCGGCTCCAGCCAGAATCCCTTGGTCGCGAGCCCGAACAGCAGCACCACCGACAGGACAAGCCAGGCGCTGATCTTCGCCCCTTCGGCCGACACATGTTCCCCGCCGGATATCTGGGAGAAAAAGCTCGCCTGCTGCGAGAGGAAGATGATCGCCAGCGCCGGAAGCATTCGTGCTCTGCGCTTGCTCAGATACTCGGCTTTCTCGGCAACGCTCATCGGCTTGTTGCGAGCACGAAATTTGACGACCGCCGCAACCAAGAAGACCGCTCCGAGCCCAACGAGCAAGCCGATTGTGAAATCACTCATTCCCCACTCCAATGTAACCTGTGCGTTATATGTAACCTTAACGTTACATGAGTCAAGCGCGATTTGCGGCAGAGGACCGCGACCGGTAAGCGGCTTGGCGATGAGCAGTGCCGATCTCGACACACCCTATCGCGGCGGCTTTGTCGGGACACAGCATCACTTCGCCCTGACCGTCTACTTCGAGGACACGGACACTGCGGGCGTGGTCTATTACGCCAACTATCTGAAGTTCATGGAGCGGGCGCGCTCGGACATGTTGCGCGCCGTCGGCGTCGACCAGGCCGACGTCCTCCATCGCGGCGAGGGCGCCTATTACGTTGCCGAAGCCCATATCCGCTACAACAAGCCGGCGAGGCTCGGCGAGGACTTGCGGGTGATCAGCAGCGTCGAGGTGGTTCGCGCTGTTTCCGTGCTGATTCATCAACGGGTCATGCGCGGCGAAGAACAACTCGCCGATGCCAAGGTGACTGCAGCCTTCCTCGATGCCAACGGTCGGCCCCAGCGGCAGCCGCGGGATTGGGTGGAGCGGTTCAAAGCAATAGCAACGGGTCAGTAATGCGTTTTTGGAATAACAGATCACTGCTCTTGGGCGCGGCTGCGATCCTCCTGCCGAAGGCGGCATGGGGGCAAACAGGACAGCCGCAACTCGTCGTCGCAGTGCCGTCCCTGCCGACCCCCAAGAACGTCGACACGGGGGGCGGTCAGACCGGCGTCATCGGTATCCAGATTGCGCAGATGATCGCCTCGGACCTGCGCTCGAGCGGATCCATCGTCACGATCGATCCGGACAAGTTGCGGCGGTACACTCCGACCGAAGCCGGCGCCCCGCTCTATCGCAATTGGGAGTCGGCCAATGCGGGCGCGCTCGTACAAGGTTATGTCCAGGCGCGCGACGATGGCCGCATCACGGTGGTCTGCTATCTCTACGACCTGAAGACCCGGCGGGAGATGACCCGAGCGGGGTTCGCCGTGGGCGCGGAGGACTGGCGGCGGGCGGCGCACCGTTGCTCCGACACTTTCCACAAGGCCGTCACAGGCCTGCCCGGACATTTCGACAGCCGCATCCTCTATGTCGCGGAGACCGGTAGCCGCACCTCGCCCGTCAAACGACTGGCGATCGTCAATTGGGACGCGAGCAATCACAATTACCTGACGCAGGGTGAAGGCACGGTGTTGAGCCCGCGCCTCTCCCCTGATGGTCAGCGCGTCGTCTACGTAAGCTTCGCCGGCGGGATGCCGCACGTGCGGATCATGGACCTCGACGGTGGCAACGACCGCGCTCTTCTCGACGGACCTCCAGCCATGAGCTTCGCACCGGCTTTCTCTCCCGACGGGAGAAAGATTGCCTTCTCGATGGCCAGGGACGGCAATACCGATATTTATGTTGTCGGCGCGAACGGCGGCTTTCCGCAGCGTCTGACCACGACACCCGGAATTGACACCTCGCCCAGCTTCTCCCCCGAGGGACGAAGCATCGCCTTCGAAAGCGATCGGGGCGGAGCGCAGCAAATCTACGTCATGAATTCCGACGGTTCAGGCCAGCGCCGCGTGACGTTCTCGGCCGGAAGCCACGGATCGCCCGCGTGGAGCCCGAAAGGGGATCTCATCGCCTTCAGCCGCTGGAACGGCGCGACCTTGAGCATCGGCGTCGTCGCGCCCGATGGAAGCGGGGAGAAGATGGTCACGAACGGGTGGCAGGACGAGCGGCCGAGCTGGGCACCCGACGGGGAATTCCTCGTGTTTCAGCGGACGGCGCAAGGCACCGGCCTCACCTGGCCCTATACCGTCAGCCTTAGCGGAGGAGAGCCCAAGCGCCTCGCCATCCCGCAGCCCGGATCTGACCCCGACTGGTCGGGAGCATCACAATGAGCCGCATTCTGTTTCTGCTCGCTTTGGCGATCGCGACGCCTGCCGCGGCCCAGCCGCAATCCTATCAGGGGCCGCCACGGGCAACCTATCCTGGAGCCCCACCAATTGCAGGGCCCGTCATGGCGCTTCCCGTGCTTCAGGCGGATCTCACGACCAGGGCCGGTTCGGATACGGTCCGCTTTGGGCGGAACTCCTATGTGCTGACGCCTCAGTCGCTGGCGACTCTCACCGCGCAGGCGCAGTGGCTGATCCAGCACCCGTTCGTTCGCGCGAGCATCGAAGGCCACGCCGATGGCCGGCAAAGCCGAGACTATGCGCTCGCTCTTGGCGAACGGAGGGCCGCGGCCGTCCGAAATTATCTGATCGCTTCAGGCGTCGCACCCGAGCAGCTCGATACCGTCAGCTGGGGCAAGGAGCGGCCGACGAGCGCGGCCGTTCACGATGCGACCTGGCTTCAAAACAGCCGCGTCGTCACGGTGCTCAAGCAGCCGCCGCAGCCGATGTATCCAGCGCCGCTGCCGCAGCCCCTGCCGCCGCCGCGGTAGATATTCAGGCCGCGTAGCGCTGGTGCGAGCCGAGCCAGGAGCGAGCCTGGCGCTGCGCTTCGGCAATCTCGCGAGCGGTCATTTCGATGGAGATCTCGGCGCGGCACTGCTGTCCGCGAGTACATCCGGACAGCGCCGCGAGGTTGAACCATTTGTGCGCTTCGATCAGGTCCACCGGCACTCCGCCGCGGCCCGTCGAATAGGTTACGCCAAGCTCGAACAGAGCATCGGTATTTCCGTGCTCGGCTTCGGCGACGCGGCTGCGAAGAAAGAACTCCGCGCTCTTCTGACTGATTGCTCCCACTTGAACTCTCCCCCTTGGTCCACAACCATGAATTCAGCAGGGGATGGCAAACAAATGGTTAACGGGGTTGTGGCGCGAAAATCACGCTTCCACGGGGACGTTGTCGATTAGTCTGGTCGATCCGATGGTGGCTGCTGCGATCAACCGCATCGGACCCTCCGCTTCGTCGAGCGGCTCGAGCGTCAGCGCATTGACCAGTGCGACATAGTCGACCTTCGCAAAGCCGGCAGTCTTCAGTTGCTCGACAGCGCTCGCGAGAGCCTTCGGTACGGATAGGCCTGAACGGATGCTTCCGGCCGTTTCGCTCAAGGCTTTTGGAAGAGCCAGCGCGCGCTGCCGCTCGTCGGCCGACAGATATGCGTTTCGCGAAGACAGAGCGAGGCCGTCCGTGTCACGAACCGTTGCAACCCCAAGGATCTCCACGCCCAGCTGAAGGTCCTGAGTCATCCGCCGGATCACCGCGAGCTGCTGAAAATCCTTCTCGCCGAAGATCGCAATGTCGGGGCGCGCGGCGCAGAGCAGCTTCGCGACGACCGTCGCAACACCATCGAAATGGCCCGGCCGCGCCTCGCCCTCCCAGCGATCGCCAAGCCCCTTCACGCTGACGGCCGTAGCAAAGTCGGCGGGATAAATTTCATTCGGTTGCGGAAGCCAGAGCAGGTCGCAGCCCGA
>JBKPKE010000046.1:0-6489 GCA_046730955.1 Pseudomonadota bacterium | reverse complement strand
GGCAATGAGTGCGCTCGACATCTTCGTCATCGTCCTGCTGGGCGGCGGGGCCCTTATCGGCACCGTGCGCGGGCTCGTGCATGAGGTCCTTTCGCTGATGGCCTGGGTGGTCGCGATCGTCATGCTTCGCCTGTTCCACACGCCCATCAGCGCGTCGCTGACGGAGCCCGTCGGCTCCGCTACCGGCGCTGCGGTCCTGGCCTTCATCATTCTCTTCCTGCCGAGCTTCCTGTTCATGAAGATGCTGGCACGGTCGCTGGGCAAGAGGTCGCGCAAGTCCGTGCTCGGCCCCGTCGATCGAGTCCTCGGCGGCGGGTTCGGAATGGTGAAGGGCCTGCTCGCCGCGACACTCTTCTTCCTTCTCGCCAACCTCGCGACGGACGTCGTCTATGGACCTGACGCAAACCGGCCGGACTGGATGCGGAAGTCGCGGACCTACACGCTTCTGAACGCCAGCGGGCGGTCGGTGGTCGACTGGGTGGAAACGCGGCGAAAGGGCAGTGAGCAACTGGAGGAAGCGCAGAATCTGGAGGCCAAAGAGTGATCCGCCATCTCATTCACCTCCCCTCGATTTCGAGGGGAGGGGGACCAGCGAAGCTGGTGGAGGGGCTTCTATGAGCATCGATCGCGCCCGCTCCCTTCGCAAGGATATGACGCCGCCCGAACGACGACTGTGGCACTTCCTCAGAGTCCGCCCGGGAGGGTTCAAGTTCCGACGGCAACACCCCTTGGGACCGTATATTCTCGACTTCTTCTGCTACGAGTCCGCGGTTGCCATTGAGGTGGATGGTCTCGCTCATGACCTAGGGCGCCATCCTCAGCGCGATATCCGCCGTGATGCGTGGATTTCGGAGCAGGGGGTGCGAACATTGCGATTCTTGGCGACTGATGTTCGGGACGATTCCGAGAGTGTGCTCGACATGATCGTCGGCGTGTGCCGGCAACGATCTGCCGAAAAGGAACGCCCCTCCACCGCCTTCGGCGGTCCCCCTCCCCTGCAAATGCAGGGGAGGGTAGGGAGTGCCGCATGATCCGCCTGCACGATACGATGACCCGCGAGAAAAGGCCGTTCGTGCCGTTCAACACGCAGCGGATCACCATGTATGTCTGCGGGCCGACGGTCTACGGACGCGCCCATATCGGCAATGCGCGACCGGCCGTCGTCTTCGACACGCTGGCGCGCCTCATCCGACATGAGTTCGGCGCGAACAGCCTCGTCTATGCGCGGAACGTCACGGACGTGGACGACAAGATCATCGCTGCCGCGGAGAAGGAGGGTGTCGACCCTTCGGTCATTACCGAGAGGTACGAGCGCCATTATCTGGAGGATATGGGCGCGCTCGGCGTGATCCCGCCCGATATCGCGCCTCACGCGACGCAGGAAATTCCCGCGATGATCGCCATGATGGAACGGCTGGTCGAGCGCGGGAATGCTTATGAGGCCGAGGGCCACGTTCTCTTCTCGGTGCCGAGCGCTCCCGATTACGGAGTGCTGAGCAAGCGCGACCGGGAATCGATGATCGCCGGAGCCCGCGTCGAGGTTGCCCCCTACAAGCGAGATCCGGCCGACTTCGTCTTGTGGAAGCCGAGTGCGGATGGCGTCATCGGCTGGGATTCGCCGTGGGGCCGCGGCCGTCCGGGCTGGCATCTCGAATGCTCCGCGATGATCGCGCGCCATCTCGGCGAGACGATCGACATCCACGGCGGCGGGCTCGACCTCATCTTCCCGCACCATGAGAACGAGATCGCGCAGAGCCGTTGCGCGCACGGCGGCCTGCCGCTCGCCCGCTTCTGGGTGCACAACGGCTTCGTCGACATGGGCGCCGAGAAAATGTCCAAGTCGTTGGGCAACATCATCACGCCCGCCGAGCTGCTGGAGCAAGGTCATCGGGGCGAGACGCTGCGGGTGGCGCTCCTCTCAACGCACTATCGTTCACCGCTCCCCTGGACGGAGAGCAAGATCTCCCAGGCCAAGGTCTTCCTGGATCGCTATTATCGGGCCTTGGCGATCGGGGATGGATCGATCGGCGCGCCTCATCCGGATGTCGTCGAGGCTCTTCGGGACGATCTGAACACCGTAGAGGCCCTCGCTGTCATCGAGCAGAGGATCGGCGTTCTTTTCGCCTATGTCGAATATGGAAAAGGTTACGTTGTCGGGCCTGACGATGCTGAGCGGCGATCGAATGCCTTGCAGATGATCGCAGAGATCGCCGGAAGCGGCGCCCTGCTTGGACTATCCAGCGATCATCAGTCCTGGTTCGGTTCGGGCGACGATTCCGGGATTCAGGCGAAAGTGGCCGAACGGGCAGAGGCGAAGAAGAACCGCGACTTCGCGACCGCCGACCGGATCCGCGACGAGTTGAAAGCCGAAGGCATCGTCTTGGAGGATAGTGCCGGCGGCACTACGTGGCGTCGCGAATGAACGCCCCGCTCTACACGACCGAGATATTGCGGCTGGCAGCGTCACTGCCGGAGCCAAAGGTCCTCGACCGGGTGGACGGGGCAGCCCAGGAGCGGTCGCCGACCTGCGGAAGCACGATCCACACTCAAGTTCGGCTTGACGGAGAGGGTCGCGTGCTGAGCCTGTCCCAGAAAGTGCAGGCTTGCGCCTTCGGGCAGGCGTCGGCCTCGATCCTACAGGCTGGCGCAGCCGGCCGCGCAAGCGAGGAGATCGGACGCGCTACTAATGAGCTCGAAGCCTGGCTCTCGGGTACGAGTCAAGATCCGGGAGCTTGGCCGGGCCTTGAGGCGCTCGCCCCGGCGCGATCCCGCCGCTCGCGACACGGCGCGATCCTCTTGCCGTTCAAGGCCTTGTTGCGCGCAATGGCGAACGCGCGCCCGTGACTCCGGCCGTAACCGAAGCCGCCGCCGGCAATCTCCTGGTCGACGGCGCGCTCCTGCTCGGTGCGGCGCTCTTTTTCGTCACTTTGTTCCGTAAGCTGGGGCTGGGTGCGACGCTCGGCTACATCGTCGCGGGCGCAATCATCGGCCCGAATGCCCTCGGCCTGATCGGCGACGCCGATTCCATCATGTCGGTCTCCGAAATCGGGATCGCCCTCCTGCTCTTCCTCGTAGGGCTAGAGCTGAATCCCAGCAGGCTCTGGCGGCTCCGCAAGGACATCTTCGGTCTCGGCTTCATACAGGTTGTGGTCTGCGGCCTCGCGCTCAGCCTGCTTATCCGTTTGTCGCTGAACTTCAGCTGGGAGGCGAGCCTCGCCATCGGCCTTCCGCTCGCGCTTTCCTCGACGGCGCAGGTGCTCCCCATGCTGCGCAACACGGGGCAGCTGAACCACCCGCGCGGCGAGCGGGCTTTCTCCGTCCTTCTGTTCCAGGACCTGTCGATCGTCCCGATGATCACCATCATCGCGGCCATGTCGCGTGCGCCGGTCGATCCGGGCGCTCCGCCAGGATGGCTCCTGACGCTTTACACGGTCGGCGCGATCATCGGCCTGGTGTTCGTCGGCCGCTTCATCCTCAATCCCCTGTTCCGGCTGATCGGCCGCTTCGGCGAGCGTGAGTTGTTCATCGTCGCCGGGCTCTTCGCGGTCATTGCCAGCGCAGCGCTGATGCATTCGCTGCGCCTTTCGACGGCCCTCGGCGCCTTCGTCGCCGGCGTGATGCTCGCGGAATCGCCCTATCGGCACGAGCTGGAAAGCGACGTCGAGCCGTTCCGCTCGATCCTGCTCGGACTCTTCTTTCTTTCCGTCGGCATGCTCATCAACTTCGACGCGGTGGCAGCGAGGCCGGGACTGGTCTTCGGCCTGGCGGTTGGGATCATCGTCGTGAAGGCGATCCTGATTGCGGGCCTCGCCTTCATGTTCGGGATGAAAAAGGGCCGCGCGATCTGGCTTGGCCTGCTGCTCAGCCAGGCGGGCGAATTCGGTTTTGTCCTCTTCGGCCAGGCCGCGAGCGCGCGGCTCATCACCCCTGAAGCGGCCTCGCTGTTCAGCGCCATCGTCACCTTGACCATGGTCTCGACACCGTTCCTGATGCAGGTGATCGAATGGGTCCTAAGGCGCATTCCCGAGACGCCCGCCGATCTTGAGGGCCCGGAATTCTCTCCCGAGACCAACGTCATCGTCGTCGGCTACGGGCGTTTCGGCCAGACCGTTGCGCAAATGCTGATGGCCAAGCGCATCCCGGTGACGATCATCGACAGTAAGCCCGCGCAGATCGAGTTGAGCGAGGAATTCGGGACCAAGGTCTATTACGGCGACGGCACGAGGGTCGATCTGCTTCGAACCGCCGGCGCGGAAACGGCCGAGGGCATTCTCTTCTGCCAAAACCCCAAGGAGCTGACGCGCGACAAGCTTGAGGCGGTTTTCGCTACTTTCCCGCATGTGGCGGTCATGGCCCGCGTGTACGACCGGCTTCAGGTCATCGATTTCGAGGGGCTCGACCTCGCGGTCTGCCAGCGTGAGCTTTACGAGAGCGCCGTGGTCATGGGCCGCAACGCCCTGATCAAGCTTGGCGTTGCCCGCCGCGAGGCCGAACGAGTCGAGCGCGAATACCGGGAGCGTGATCTCGAACGGCTGGAGGCGCAGACGGTGAGCGGCGATCTCCACGCAAAGGCGGAGCGCAGCTTCGGTGTGGATCGGCCGCTTCCGGACGAGGTCCCGGATCCGGCCTAGGTCGTCTTCGGCTGTCCATTCAGATGCTGATCGAGGGCGATGACGATCCTGTCCACGACTTCGCCATGAGCGCCGGTTCCACTTTTCACGTGGATGTGAGCCTCGGCGTATAGCTCGCGCCTCTCGGCGGCGAGCCGCTCGAGTGTCTCCTTGCGGTCGACGTTCCGCAGCAGCGGCCGTGTCTCGAGCCGCCCGGTCCTGTCGGTGAGAAGGTCGACCGGTGCGTCGAGCCAGACGGTGATCGACCGACTATTGAGAAGCTCGCGCGTCCGCGGGTCGACGAAGACTTCGCCGCCCGTCGCGATCACCCGGACCTGGTCGTCTACCAGCCGCGCCACCAGGCGCCGCTCGCCGTCGCGAAAGTCCGCTTCGCCGAATCGCTCGAAGACTTCGGCCGGCGTGTATCCCGCGGTGCTCTCCGCAATCGCAGCATCGGTATCGAGGAAGGGAAGCCCGAGCCTCTTGGCCAGACGGCGGCCCACCGTCGACTTGCCGGCACCCATCAGGCCCACAAGGACGATCGGTCGATCGAGGCGCTCGGTCAGGTTTCCCACCAGCAGGGCTATACAGCGGGCTGCCTCGGCGGCAAAAGCAGTCTCGTTTCAGCCAAACAGACGCGAGTGCCATGCCTCGAGCATTAGTCTTCCTTATCCTCATCCTCCTGGTGATCGTCGGCCTGATGTTCTTCTTTTCAAGCCGTGCCGGCGAGGTTCCGACCCATCAAATCGAGACAGAGGTGAACGCGCCCGCCAATGCGAGCTAGCTACCTGCTTGCAGCCGTTGCAGCGGCCGCGCTCGCGTTGCCGGTGCTTGCCCAGAACACGGCGGCGCCGCCGGCCAATTCGGCAGTGGCGACGCCCGCCCCCACCGCCACGCCTACTCCCGCGCCGGCGACGCAGCCTGCGGCGCGAACTGCGGACTCGGTCGGAGAGAGCGAGACGGGCGTCGTCGAGTTGACGGCCCCGCAGGCGAACCAGCCGCCGGCGCCTCCGATCGAATATCCCGCGCATGCCCGCCGCGATCCCACCGTCGTTGGACGACTTGATCCGGTTGATCTCGGGCTGGGCTCTGCGCCCTTTAAGGGAGCAAGCGGCGCGTTCCTCAGCGGTTTGATGCGACGCATGCAGACGCCGCTCGCTTCGCGCTGGACCCATATCGCTCTTCGCAATCTCCTGCTCGCCCGGGTCGAGGCGCCGCGCAACGTCAATCCGGTCGATTGGGCTGCCGAGCGCGCATGGCTCCTCCTTCGCATGGGCGAGGCGGATTCCGCGCGCATGCTCGTCTCGGGAGTGGACGTGGACCGCTTCACGCCGAAGATGTTCCAGGTCGGAGTGCAGAGCGCGCTGGCCAATTCCGATCCGGCCGGAATGTGCCCTCTGCTCGGCGGGATCGAGAAGGTCGAAGCAAAAATCTATCCCCTGGTCGACGCCATGTGCGCGGCTTTGGCCGGCGAACCGGAAGCTGCTGCCGAGCAGCTCGATTCTGCTCGCCGCCGAGGCCGGGTGCAGGGAATCGATCTGGAGCTTGCACAGAAGGTCGCAGGGGTCGGGGGCAACACGCGCCGGGCTGCGACGATCAAGTGGGAACCGGTCGATCGGCTCGATACGTGGCGCTTCGGCCTCGCAAGCGCGACCGGCATGACTTTCCCCGACCGGCTGGTGAACGATGCGTCGACGCAGCTTCGCGCGTGGCAGGCGGCCGCCCCCATGATCGCTCCTCGCGACCGACTGGCGTCGGCCGAGGTCGCGACCGGTCTCGGTGTCTTTTCGTCACAGGCCCTGACGGATCTCTATTCGCTGATCTACGAGGCGACCGATCCTGACGACCTCGCCGAGACTCCGGCATTCCAGCTCCGCCT
>JBKPKE010000045.1:0-7964 GCA_046730955.1 Pseudomonadota bacterium | reverse complement strand
TGCCGCTTCTGTGTGAGCGGGCGAGGGGCGTAACTTGGCATCATTCAGCGTCAACCTGTGAAGCCGCGCTTGAATCGCGGCGCTGGGCCTCCGGCCGTGAATGGGCTGGAGACTGATTGTGGTTAGCATCCCCTGACGCGTGCCGCAACTGCCACACCGGTCTGGGAACCGCTGAAATCCAGCAATAATTGCGCGTTAACCTAGTTAAGGTGATAGAGTGACGTCATGGTATCGAAGTCGAGGGAAACGAGAGCTGTCGCAGCGGCGGCGATCAGCGTGGCGGGGATTGTCCTTGCAGCTGCCGCGCTCGGAGCCACGGACCGGCCCGACACGAGTCAGGAACCTGACAACCGCGCCTTGATGGGCGAGGCCCGCTCGGGGCAGGTGACCGTTGAACTTGGTTCGGCTGTAGGAAATATCGAGGTCACTCAGGCCAGTTCGCCCGGACGGCCCATAATCGTCATCGATCCTGGACACGGCGGCCGCGATCCCGGCGCAACCGGCGTCTCCGGAAACAGCAGTGAGAAGGACCTGACGCTCACACTCGCGAAGGAGCTTCGTGCAAGGCTCGCCGAGCGTGGACGAGTCCGCGTGGCGCTTACTCGTGACAAGGACCGCTATCTCACCCTGGACCAGCGGGCGGAAATCGCTCGCCGTCTCGGTGCAAGCATCTATCTCTCGCTTCATATCGACAGCGCTCCGAATCCGCTCGCGCGCGGTGCAACGGTTTATTCGCTATCCGACGTGGCTTCCGACGCGGAGGCTGCCCGGCTCGCTGCAAGAGAGAACAAGGCGGGTGAGGGCCTGACGAGCGAGACAGACGGCTCGGTCCGGGGAATGTTGTCGGACCTGGCGTTCAGAGAGCAGATGGGCGCGTCGGCAACGCTGGCGGAGCGAATGGTCCGCCAGTCGTCCGGACGCTTCTTGCTGCGGCCTGAGCCTCACCACTTTGCGGATTTCAGAGTCCTTCGCCGTTCCGAGGTTCCCGCGGTGCTGTTCGAGGCCGGTTATATCAGTAATGTGGAGGACGAAGCTCTCCTCCTTCAGCCTAAACGGCGGGCCGAGATGGTTTTGGCACTCGCTCAGGCCATAGAAACCGACGTGGCGTCCCGCATCGTTCGCTAGTCGCATTTCAAAGCAAGCTTGGCCTTTAAGCGCCGCCCCGATGCCGCTAGAGGCATGCAACACATGCGTCTTGAACGACTTAACGCTCCAGGTTCCAAGCTGCCCGACCTCGTAGCCTTCAACCGTCGAGTACTCGACCGGATCGGCCCTTGGTTCGAGCGGCGCTGGGTTCGCTGGCTTGGAATCGCTATCGCCGCCGGGTTCGTCCTGTTCGCCGGCATGTGGATCTATTTCGCAAGGACGATCCCCTCGTCGGAAACCCTCCTGGCCTATCAGCCCGCACTTCCGACGAACGTTCGCGGCTATGACGGAAATCCGGTCCAGACCTTCGCGCGCGAGCGTCGCGTGGAGCTGGCCTACAATGAGTTTCCGCCGATGCTTGTTCACGCCTTCGTTTCGGCGGAGGACAAGACCTTCTTCAAGCATGGCGGCATCGATTATCCGGGTCTCGTCGGAGCTGTCTTCGATTTCACCACGAAGACTGCGACGGGCGGCGGGCGTGCGAAGGGTGGCTCGACCATCACGCAACAGGTCGCCAAGGGCCTTCTCCAGGACAGCAGTTATTCGGTCGGACGCAAAGCCCGGGAGGCGATACTCGCCTTTCGACTGGAGTCCACGCTGAGCAAGGAGCGGATCCTCGAGATCTACCTGAACTCCATCTTTCTTGGCCGAAACGCCTATGGCGTTCAGGCGGCGAGCCGCGCTTATTTCGACAAGGACGTCAACGAACTGACCCTACCGGAAGCCGCCTATCTGGCGGTACTTCCTAAGGCGCCCTCCAACTACGATCCGGTACGCGCCACGCAGAAGGCGCTCAACCGCCGAAACTATGTGCTCAAGGAGATGTACAACAACGGGTACATCACCGAGGCGGCATGGCGTGCCGCCACGGCAACGCCGCTCGGCACCATCCGTTATGGCAGCAACGAGAAGTTCCGGCAGCAAGGCGGCTATTTCATGGAGGAAGTTCGCCGGACCCTGCTCAAGAACTATGGCGAGAAGTCTGAGGACGGGCCGAACAGCCTATACGCCGGCGGCCTCTGGGTGCGCACGTCCATGAATCCGATGATGCAGGATGCAGCGGCCAACGCTCTCCGCGAAGGGCTGGCGAAGTTCGACGGCGGGCGCGGTTGGCGCGACACGGGCCTCAGCGTCGATATCGACAAGGATTGGGCGGGACAGCTCGATCGAGCACCGCTCGGGACGGGCTTCCCGGACTGGCGTAAGGCCGCGGTCCTCGCGAAGGGCGGCGATTCCGCGTCGATCGGCTTCACCAATGGCTCAACCGGCACTTTGCCGCGCTCCAACGCCTTGATGCCCAAGCGCGGCGGCGGCGGAATCGCGTTCGATAATCTGCACCCCGGCATGGTAATCATCGTCAAGCAGGATGGCGCGAACACCTACGCTTTGCGTTCCATACCGGAGATTGGCGGGGGCTTCGTCTCGGAAGAAGTGCGGACCGGCCGCGTGCTCGCCATTCAGGGCGGTTTCGACGTGGTTGGCTCCAGCTACAACCGCGCGACCCAAGCACTTCGCCAGCCCGGGTCGGCCTTCAAACCGGTGGTCTATGAGACCGCGTTGGAAAACGGCTTTACGCCCGCTTCCATTGTCGTCGACGCGCCTTTCTGCACGAGCCAGGGGCCGGGATTGCCGGACAAATGCTTCGTCAATTTCGACAAGCGTTATGCTGGCCCCAAGACGATGCGCTGGGGCGTCGAGCAGTCGCGCAACCTCATGACTGTCCGCACAGCCAATGAAGTCGGCATGCAGAAGGTGACGGACACGGCGCGCAAGCTCGGCGTCGGCGACTTCCCGAACTATCTGTCGATTGCGCTTGGCGCAGGCGAAACCACGGTCCTGCGGCTTGTGAATGCCTATGCCGTGCTGGCCAACCAGGGACGGGCCGTGAAGCCGACGCTCATCGACTTTGTCCAGGACCGTAGCGGCAAGGTCATCTACAGATCGGACAACCGCTGCGCCGTAATGAGCAATTGCAATGCGGGGGATTGGGACGGCAAGGGCATGCCTCGGCCGCCGTCGCGCGACCGGCAGCTGCTGGATCCGATGGCTGCGTTCCAGATGGTCCACATCATGGAGGGCGTAATCCAGCGCGGCACGGCGACAGTGCTTCGCGACCTGGATCGCCCGATGTTCGGCAAGACCGGCACCACATCCGGCCCGACGAACGTCTGGTTCGTTGGCGGAACCCCCGACATCGTCGGAGGTGTCTATCTGGGCTACGACCAGCCGCGCAGCATGGGCGGCTATGCGCAAGGCGGACGCATTGCGGCACCGATCTTCAAGGATTGGGCCCGGACTGCGCTGAAGGACCAGCCGAAGGTGCCGTTCGTCGCTCCACAGGGTATTCGCTGGGCGAGGGTGGACCGCGCGAGCGGCCGCATCGTCTATGGGGATTTCCCGACGCAGGACGATCCAAAGGCGGCCGTGATCTGGGAAGCCTTCCAGCCGCAGACCGAGCCGCGCCGAGCGTTCCGCCGCTCGCGAATTCCCGGCCTTCCCGGACAGGAGGGCGACCAGACGCAGCAGGATGCGACGCGGACCACTGCAGAATTGAAGCAGCACGTGGTCCGGCCGCGTCCGCAGCCCGCGACCCAACCGGCTGCCGAGGTAGTGCAGCCTGCTCAGCCGGCCTTGCAAAATCAGGCTGGCATCTACTAGCTCTCAGCTGAATTCAGCTGTCTAACGAAAGCACGTCCAATGCGCGCCGAAGCGCAGGCCCATGTCGATCAGATCAACGCCGCCTTGTCGCTACTGCGCCGTTTCCTCGATTGGGATCGCGCGCTCAAGCGGCTCGAAGAGCTCAACGCCAAGGTCGAGGACCCCTCGCTATGGGACGATCCAAAGGCAGCCCAGGAGGTCATGCGCGAGCGAAGGCGGCTGGAAGAAGCCATCAATGCCACGCGGGCCATCGAACGTGAGCTGACGGACACGGTCGAGCTCATGGAGCTCGCCGAGGCGGAGGGCGACGATGCCTTGGCGGACGACGCAGTGCGAAGCCTCGCCGATCTCGCCGAAAGATCAGAACGCGACAAGGTCGCCGCTTTGCTTGCCGGTGAGGCGGACGCCAACAACAGCTATGTAGAGGTCAACGCCGGTGCGGGCGGCACGGAAAGCCAGGACTGGGCCGAGATGCTTCTGCGGATGTACAGCCGCTGGGGCGAGCGGCACGGCTACAAGGTCGAGATGATCGACCACCATTCCGGCGAGCAGGCGGGCATCAAATCGGCCACGATCCTGATCAAGGGCGAAAACGCCTATGGCAATCTCAAGGTCGAAAGCGGTGTGCACCGCCTCGTCCGGATCAGTCCGTACGACTCCAACGCCCGTCGGCACACAAGCTTCTCGAGCGTTTGGGTCTATCCCGAGGTCGATGACGATATCGAAGTCGAGATCAATGAGGCGGAGCTCAGGATCGACACCTACCGGGCCAGCGGAGCGGGCGGGCAGCATATCAATACTACGGACAGCGCAGTGCGCATCACGCACTTGCCGAGCGGAATCGTGGTCGCCTGCCAGAACGAGCGCTCGCAGCACAAGAACCGTGCATCGGCCTTCAAGCAGTTGAAGGCGCGCCTTTACGAGGCTGAGCTTCAGAAGCGCGAGGCCGAGGCCAACGCAGCTAACGCCGCTAAGACGGATATCGGCTGGGGTCACCAGATCCGCAGCTACGTGCTGCAGCCGTACCAGCTGGTGAAGGACCTGCGCACCGGCGTGACCTCAACGGCGCCGAGCGACGTTCTCGACGGCGACCTTGACCGTTTCATGGCGGCGGCGCTCTCGCAGCGCGTTACCGGCGAGCGCGTCGAGGTTGAGGATGTGGAGTAGGCGCAGTTCCTTTTTGTTGCTGGCGGCTTCGCTCTCAGCGTGTCGTCAGGCAGCGCATGAACCTCAATTTCCCAAGGTCCATCGTGACGTCGCGTCGATCGTAGGAGACTCCTTCTCCACCGAGGATGCCCGCGATCGTCTAGGCGAAGCGGAGCAGGTGATACGGCTCTCCGGAGTAGCGCCCGGCATGTCTGTCGCGGATATCGGGGCAGGCGAGGGCTATTACACGGTCAGGCTCGCGCCTGTCGTCGGCAAGCGCGGAAGAGTGCTTGCCGAGGACATTGTACCCGAGACCATCGACGAGCTCGCACAGCGTGTCCATCGAGAGAATCTGGACAATGTTTCGGTGGTGCTCGGGTCGCCGGACAATCCCAGGCTACCCGCAAGATCGTTCGACAGGATCTACTTGGTCCACATGTATCACGAGGTCGCGTCTCCCTACGCTTTCCTCTGGCACTTGCGTGGAGGGCTGAAGCCCGACGGGCAAATCATCGTCGTCGATGCCGACCGCCCACCGCGACGGCATGGACTTCCTCCTAAGATGCTTCAGTGCGAGCTTGCAGCAATAGGCCTGAAGTTGATGTACGTGCAGCGGATCGCCGCGGGTGAGGCTTACATTGCTGCTTTTCGCGCCACAGCCCCGCGTCCTGAGCCAGGCGACATCAAGCCATGCGAGTCAGAGATATCCCAGCGTGCGCATGCTGGTGCACTCGTTGCCCGCGAATACAAGATGGTCGAGGATCGCACAGCCCAGTCCCGCCGCGATCGTCGCAAGGCGACGCGTCGCCAGGCAGTCTGATCGGCTCGGGCTTGGATCTCCGCTGGGATGTGAATGGCTGAGGATCAATCCCGCGCTTCCGCAGCGAACTGCATCTGCGACAATCGCGCGGACTGCTGGAAGGACCTGGGTTTCATCGCCTTCGTAGCGAGCAAGATGGATGCAGTTCAGCTGTTCGTCGACGTGCGCGACGAACATGGACTCTCGAGCTGCACTGGCCTCCGCAAAGCACCCCGCGAAGAAAGCGCGGGTAGCCGCGAAGCCGTCCAGTTTGAGGGTCGTTCGGCACGCTGATAGCGCATGCCTCACGATTACACCGGCCCGGATTTTCCTTCGACCCGAAGCGAATCCACGGCCGACAGGATTCCATCCACAACGGCGACATCGACTGGACTTGTACCGGCGTGGCAGCGGGCTAGTCTTGGCGGGAAATGCGCCAATATCTCGACCTCATGCAGCGGATCCTCGACGAAGGTGTCGAGCAACAGGATCGCACCGGCACGGGCACGCTTTCCTATTTCGGAGCCCAAATGCGCTTCGACCTTCGCGACGGCTTCCCCTTGCTGACGACGAAGAAACTGCACCTGCGATCGATTATCGTCGAGCTGCTCTGGTTCCTGCGCGGCGATACCAACGTCCGCTGGCTGCAGGAGCGCAAGGTCAGCATCTGGAACGAGTGGGCGAATGACGAAGGCGATCTCGGCCCGGTCTACGGCAAGCAATGGCGAGACTGGGAGACCGCGGACGGCCATCACGTTGATCAGATATCAAACCTGATCGACTTGATCCGGCGCGACCCGTCGTCCCGGCGACAAATCGTTACGGCGTGGAACCCGGGCGAGATCCACCGCATGGCGCTCGCGCCATGTCACTGCCTGTTCCAGACACAGGTGGCGGACGGGCGCCTGAATCTTCAGCTCTACCAGCGCAGCGCAGACTTCTTCCTCGGGGTGCCGTTCAACATCGCCAGCTATGCTCTCCTCACGCACATGCTTGCTCGTGAGACGGGCAATGAGCCGGGCACGTTCGTCTGGACCGGCGGCGACGCCCATCTCTACTCGAACCATGTGGAACAAGCGCGGCTGCAGCTCACGCGGGAGCCGCGACCGCTTCCTCAGCTGATCCTGAAGGATCGAGGACAGTCGATTTTCGACTATGAGCCGGAGGATTTCGCCTTCGAGGCCTACGAACCGCACCCGCACATTTCGGCTCCCGTCGCCGTCTAAGGGCGCCTCACCGTTTAACCGGTCGAAAATTGCGGCACCGAAATGGAGCGCATCGCGAAAAGGCGCGTTTGAAAGGACCATCAAGGAGGAGTTTCTCTATGGTTCGCAAAATCCTGACGGCCGCAGTCATAACAGCGGCACTGGCTACGGCTGCCTGCAACACGGTTCGCGGTGCCGCCACCGACGTGAACTCGGCTGCAAATGCCGTCGACAACGCAACCTGATCGCCGGGAGGCCGCAATGGTTCAGAAGTTGATCACAGTCGCCTTGATCGGTGCGGCGCTGGCGACCGCCGCTTGCAATACCGTTCGCGGTGCGGCGAAGGACGTGAACTCGGTAGCAAACTGCACCGAGAATACGATGGAAGGCCAGCACTGCTAGGGCTGAGTCCTTCCTGCAACAGTTGAAGGATGCCTCGTCGGGAAATGCCTCGGCGAGGCATTTTTCGTGGGCATCTGTCCGACCATTCATCTGGCAGACAGCCCTGAACAGCGTTAGTAGATGGCCATTGTTTCGGTGACGTAAGGAGGGTGGACATGAAATCGAAGATTGCGACTGCAGCGCTGATCGGGATGTGTGTGGCGCTGGCCGCCTGCAACACGGTCCGCGGTGCCGCAGCCGACGTCGGTTCGGCTGCCAATTGCACCCAGGACGCGATGCACGGAGGCCGCTGCTAAGCGGCTTCCGCACAGTCGAAATGAAAAGCCCCGCCGGCGCAAACCGGCGGGGCTTTCTTTTTGCCTTGGAGGCTTGCGACTACTCGGTGAGATAGTCGCCCGCGTCCGCATCGGTGCCGTGACCGCTGGGAACGACCTCGGCCAACGGATCTTCGCCCGTTCCAGCCGTGTCTTCCCGCGGAGTACGGGCGAGCTCGGCGGCGCGGAGCTCCTCAGCGGAGTCCGGTGCCACAAGAGCTTCCTGCATCCGGCGGTGCGTAGCGCGAAGTGCAGCATCACGGCTCGTCGCTGCGACCCGAAGCTCCTTCATGC
>JBKPKE010000044.1:0-8744 GCA_046730955.1 Pseudomonadota bacterium | reverse complement strand
AAAACGGCGAACAGGAGCTTGTCGAAGAAAGCGTATCGCTCGGGGCGGATCAACGGATCGCGAACCGCTCTTTCGCTCCACCCAAAAGCGTGATCGTCGGCCACTGCATCCCCCATGCGCGCCTGCCCCGGTAATGCAGGTTAGCCGATACTGAGCCGTTCGAAAGCCCCGGGATCGTGCCTGCCCCGTTTTAGCGCAGGACAAACGGACTCGCACCATCGCCTCGACTTCCGTAAGCGGCCTGCCTGCCGAGTCCCGGACCGACTTGGCCAACTTGGAGAAATGTCCCGATGAGGCGCGTAACTGCCCTGTTCGCATCCGCCGCAATCTTTATTGCCCTCACCGCTGCGCCCGCCACGGCCCAAGTCCAAACAGACACTGTCGATGCGAGGCTACCCACCCAGCTTCCGCGCGAGGCCGTGCCGAGCCACTATGCGATCACGATCACCCCGCATGCAGACAAGTTGAGCTTCGACGGCACGGTCAGCATCGACCTGCGGGTCCTTCGGACGACGAGCTCGCTCACGCTCAACGCAGCGGACATCGCTATTCGTTCGGCTCGGCTGACCGGGGCCGGCACGCAAATGGCGCCGTCGGCCGTCAAGATCGACGAGAATGCGCAGACCGCGAAGCTGACCTTCGGCCGTCCGGTCGCTCCGGGAGATTACAAGCTCTCGATCGCCTACACTGGCAAGATCAATACGCAGGCCAACGGGCTCTTCGCGCTCGACTACAAGAACAAGGAGGGCAAGGACGCCCGCGCGCTGTTCACGCAATTCGAGGCAGCGGATGCCAGGCGCTTCGTGCCCAGCTGGGATGAACCGGACTACAAGGCGACATTCGACCTGATTGCGCGGGTTCCGAGTGCCTGGATGGCCGTCAGCAACATGCCCGCGACCGGTTCGGAGGAAATCGGCAACGGCCTGAAGGAAGTCCGCTTCCCAACGACCCCGACCATGTCGAGCTATCTGCTGTTCTTCGCAGCGGGTGACCTCGAGCGGATCTCGAAAAAGGTCGGCCAGCACGAGGTTGGCATCGTCACGACGCGCGGGAATGGTCAGAAGGCTCGCTACGCGCTCGACGCGGAGGCGCGGATCCTTCCTTATTACGACGAATATTTCGGCACCCCTTACCCGCTTCCGAAGCTCGATAACGTAGCAGGGCCGGGCCAATCGCAATTCTTCGGCGCGATGGAGAACTGGGGCGCCATCTTCACCTTCGAGCGCATCCTGCTGCTCGACCCGGCGATTACTACCGAAAGCGACCGCCAGGCGATCTTCAGCGTCGAAGCCCATGAAATGGCGCACCAGTGGTTCGGCGACCTGGTCACTATGGCCTGGTGGGACGACCTTTGGCTGAACGAAGGCTTCGCCAGCTGGATGGAAGGCCGCACCACACAGCACTTCCACCCGGACTGGGGCGCGGACGTCGAGCAAATCGCCTCTCGCGAAGCAGCGATGGGGCTGGATTCCTTCAAGTCCACGCATCCCGTCGTGCAGACCGTCCGCACGGTCGAGCAGGCGAACCAGGCATTCGACACGATCACCTATCAGAAGGGTGAGAGCGTCATCGCCATGCTCGAGAACTTCGCCGGCGCGGACGTGTGGCGGTCAGGGATCCGTGCTTACATGAAGCGCCACGCCTATCAGAACACTCGGACCGACGACCTTTGGAACGCTGTCGAGGGCGCGGGCGCAAAGGGTCTGCGGCAGATCGCGCACGACTTCACGACACAGCCAGGCGTGCCGCTGATCAGCGTCGGCGCAGCGCAGTGCGCGAACGGGCAAACCTCGGTGACGCTCATGCAGGGCGAGTTCGCCAACGACCGCAGGACTGAAGTCGCGGCCAAGCCGCGCACGTGGCACGTACCGATCCACGCGAAGATCCTCGGAGGTGAACAAGCCCAGCTCATCACTTCCGGAGCGTCCAACCAGCTTCAGGTGGCTGGCTGCGGCCCTCTGCTCATCAACTCCGGACAGAAGGGCTACTTCCGCACCCTGTATCAGCCTCAGCAGGCGCAGGCCCTTCAGGGCGCCTTCGCGACGCTAAGCCCTGTCGATCAGTACGGTTTGCTCACCGACAATATCGCGCTTGCGCAGGCCGGGTATCAGCCGATGCAAGTCGGCCTCGGATTCCTTGAATCAGTCCGGGCCGACGCAAATCCGAAAATCGTCCAGCGAGCGGTGAATAGCTGGAGCAACCTGTACAACGACTTCGACGCCGATCGCGCGACGCAGCAGTTGATCGCCGCGCGGGTCAACCGGGTCTATGGACCGGCGCTTCAGAAAATCGGCTTCGTGCCGCGCGAGGGTGAGCCGCCAACCGTGACCCTTCTCCGGCCGACGCTGATCGCGACTCTCGGCAAGTATGGAGATCAGGCTGTCACAGCCGAAGCAGATCGGCTGTTCGGTGCCTGGACGGCCAATTCCAATGCCATCCCCGGTTCCCTGAAGCAGACTTGGCTGGGGGTCATCGCCCGCAATGCTGACGCGGCGAAGTGGGAGACCATTCACGCGAAGGCCCGAGCAGCTACCGGCGCAGTCGAGCGGACCGCCCTTTATGAGCTTCTGGGCCGCACCCACGATGAAGGCTTGGCGCAACGGGCGCTCGACCTCGCCCTGACTGACGAACCGGGAAAGACCGTGAGCGCCGGGATCATGACCGCCGTTGCAGAGGACCATCCCCGGCTCGCGCTCGAGTTCGTCCTTGACCACCTGAAACAGGTCAACGAGTTGATCGACATCTCTGGACGTTCGCGCTTCATGCAGCGCCTGACGCAGACGAGCGGGGACGCCACTTTGATCCCGATCCTGGAAGGGTACGCATCGAAGAATCTTGCGGCAACGGACCGGAAACCGATTGACCAAGCAATCGACCGCATCCGCTTCGACGCCGAGAGAAGAAAGCGCAACGCCCCCCAGGTCATCCAATGGCTGCGCAGTCACTCCGACTGAGCGAGATGGTTGATCGCGAAGGATAAGTCTGTATATGGCGCCGCTCGCGCGGACCCTCGGGTGCGCGCATCCGTCCGAGACAGTTGCTGGAGCCTAGCTCCTTAATTTGCAGCCTAGACGGGGAAAGGAATCATTCGAAGCGCTCTCGCGCTTCGTCGTGCGTTGCTTCGCGGCGCCAGGAAACCAACTCCCCACGGACACTGCGGCCCAGTCGGACAACCGCTGGGCTTTTGTTGAACCTCGGCCGGCTGGTCCGGTCGAATTTTTGGAGTTGGCATGGATCGTTCGCAAAAAGCGGATCTGGTCGACGAGCTGAAGAACGTCTTCACCGAGACGAGCGTGGTTGTGGTCACCCGCAACAACGGTCTTTCGGTGGCGCAGTCCACGGACCTGCGCTTGAAGATGCGCGACGCCGGCGCCCAGTACAAAGTTGCGAAGAACCGGCTTGCACTCATTGCGCTGGACGGCACGCGCTACAAGCCGATCGGGGACCTTCTGAAGGGCCCGACCGCGCTTGCCACGTCTGCCGACCCCGTCGCGGCCGCCAAGGTGGCCGTCGACTTCGCCAAGACGAACGACAAGTTCGAAATCGTCGGCGGCGCCATGGGCGACACTGTGCTCGACGTGAACGGGATCAAGGCGCTCGCCGCCCTCCCGTCGCTCGACGAACTGCGCGCGACCATCGTGGGCCTCATTCAGGCGCCCGCGACGAAGATCGCCCGTACCGTCAACGAGCCCGGTGCACAGCTTGCCCGTGTCTTCGGTGCTTTCGCGGCCAAGCAAGCCGCTTAAGCGACACCTTTTTCATCAACGCACGACACATGGGGCTGAAGCCCCGCAAAGGAGTATCAAATGGCTGACATCACCAAGCTGGTCGACCAGCTTTCCGAACTGACCGTCCTCGAGGCCGCGGATCTCGCCAAGGCCCTCGAAGAGAAGTGGGGCGTTTCCGCCGCCGCCGCCGTTGCAGCAGCTCCAGCCGCTGCAGCCGCTGCCGGCCCGGCCGCTGAAGAGAAGACCGAGTTCGACGTCATCCTTACGGGCGACGGCGGCAAGAAGATCAACGTGATCAAGGAAGTCCGTGCGATCACCGGCCTGGGCCTCGGCGAGGCCAAGGCTCTGGTCGAGTCCGCTCCGAAGCCGATCAAGGAAGGCGTTTCGAAGGACGAAGCCGAGAAGATCAAGAAGCAGATCGAGGAAGCCGGCGGCACCATCGAGCTCAAGTAAGCTTCTAGACTTCACCTCTAACAAGAAGGGGCGGCTCCGAAGGGGCCGCCCCTTTTCTTATCCGCGGACGTGAACGACGGCCCAGCGGTCAGCGTAGATCCGTCGCCAGCGTTCGTCGTGGTCCAGCACACGGATGAGAGGAGATCCGGGCTGGAGGATCGTCCAGCGAATCCCGAACCTCCTTACGACCCCGGCAAACGCGTCCCTGTTCCCCAGGATCATGGCACTGTGATCCGCGGTGAAGGTATCGCCATACATGTCGGCTCGTCCATCGATGTAGGGCTTGATCCCGTTGAGGATCAGCGGCCCTCCGAAGCTGTAGCTGTTGAGGACGGGTTGCGTTCGCAGGTCTGCGGGCAGGGCCGCGATGGCGCTCGCGGGATAGGTCGGACTGTCCTTCCGGTGCTCCGGAATCACAGATCGGACGAGCGCCGCGACAGCAATGGCGAGCAACAGCGCAGGCATCGCGAGGCTCGATCCTCTCTGCTCGCGAACGCCGGGGAAGGCACGAGGCAGGATCAGGGCAGCGACGATAATGAAAAGCGGCTGATGGCGTGAATGAAGTAGGGCCATCAGCGCCAAGCCGGTAAGGAGGAACAACCTGACGAGGCTGAGCTTACGTAGACCCAGGACCGCGAGAACCGCTGCAACGCCGAGCAGTGCAAAGAAGTTGAAATCGTCAGGCAGCCGGCTGGGACGCCACTCCTGAATGAGCGGAAGCGACTTCATGCCGCTTACCTGGAGGGGATAGAGAAAGCCTTGGATGCCATGCGGAGTCACGAAGGCCAGCGCGACCGAAAATAGCCCGAACGTACCCCAGCCGATCAGCGCCGCGCGGCCGTTCCTCTCCTGCAAAAGAGCCTCGAGACCGAAGGCCGCAGCGATGCCCAGTCCCATCAAATAGCTCGCGTGAAGATTGGCCCAGACGATCATCAGCGCGGACCATGCGAGTGGCGGCGCTCGATGGTCGTCGCGTGCCTTGATCAGCGCGGACGTCCACAGGACAAGAATGGGCCAGGTGAGGACATGCGGCCTGACGAGCATGAAAGGCGCGAGCGCGCCCAGAATGCCGACAAGGCCGAGAAGCGCGTATCGAACCGGCATCCAGCGGAGGAGGTCGCGGCCAATCAACGCCAGTGTGATTGCGATGACGGCAGCGAATAAGGCGATCAGGACAGCCCAACCGCCCGCCCCGAACGCCGCGGCCATCAGGACCTCAGCGAGCCACTCATGAGCCGTCCAGGCGTGGCCGGCAAAAGTGAAAGAAAAGGGATCGAGGTGCGGAACCGACCGGCTAGCCAGGATCAGCTTGCCCGTCGCAAGGTGCCAGCTCGTGTCCCCGTCATTGAGGATCGACTGAGTAAAGGCGAGGTAGAGGAATACCGCCAGGATCGTCGCCCCGACGAGGCCCTCGCCACCCACCAATGCTGAACCAACGCCCGTCGCGCGGCTGCCCGCCATGCGCCACCCCCCGAGATGGGTTAGAGCAAGCTCCGAATCCGGGCAATGGCAGGGAGTTGCCCCATCAAACCGGACGGCCTCCGCCAATTCCGGCAGAATCCAACGTTTGCCTCTTCACAAGGACAGAAATAGGATTATATCGGCCTCATCCAACAAATAGACGGCTCCGCCGCACGGTTGCGTGCGCCCGGGGCTTTTCCCGTCCTCTCCGGGACAGGGCTCGAAACTAGCGCACGGGCCGCACGAATTGGAGAGGAGTAAACGGGGCAGCGCTCCAACACCATCGCTCCTGCCTCGGCAGGAGCCGAGACTGGGTCCCGGCGAAACCGGGATGCACATGCGGAGCGCTCCAGTAGCGTTTCGCCAGCGCAGGGAAGAAAATGGCGACCAAGGCGATCGACGCACCGGCCCAAAGCCGATCCACAAACACGCGGCGCATCCGGAAGATTTTCGGCAACGTCCACGAAATCTCCGAAATGCCGAACCTCATCGAGGTTCAGCGCGAGAGCTATGAGCAATTTCTTCGTTCGGACCCATCTGTCGGCTACGTGTCCGGCCTGGAGAAGACGCTCCGGTCGGTCTTCCCGATCGAGGACTTCGCGGGCACTGCGCACCTCGACTTCGACCGCTACGAGCTCGAAAATCCCAAGTACGACACGGACGAGTGCCGTCAGCGCGGGCTGACTTACGCCGCGCCGATGCGTGTCACGCTGCGCCTGACCACCTTCGAGATCGATCCGGAGACTGAAACCAAGTCGGTCATCGATATCAAGGAGCAGGACGTCTACATGGGCGACATGCCGCTCATGACGCAGAACGGCACCTTCATCGTCAATGGCACCGAGCGCGTCATCGTCAGCCAGATGCACCGCTCGCCCGGCGTCCTCTTCGATCACGACCGCGGCAAGACCCACGCGTCAGGCAAGTATCTCTTCGCCGCTCGCGTCATTCCGTATCGCGGCAGCTGGCTCGACTTCGAGTTCGACGCCAAGGACATCGTCAACGTCCGCATCGACCGTAAGCGCAAGCTGCCGGTCACGACCCTGCTTCTCGCGCTGCAGCTGAGCCCCGAGGAAATCCTCAATTTCTTCTACAACACCATCAGCTACGTCCGCGGCAAGAATGGATGGCAGATCCCCTACTCCGTCGAAAACTGGCGCGGGCAGAAGCCCAACCATGAAGTGATCGACGCCGACAGCGGCGAGGTCATCTTCAAGGCGAACGAGAAGATCACTCCGCGCAGGGCCAATGCTGCGGCGAAGGACGGAACGAAGAACGTCATCATCCCGACCGAGGAGATCTTCGGCCGATATTCGGCCTACGACCTCATCAACGAGAAGACCGGCGAAATTTACATCGAGGCCGGCGACGAGGTCAGCGAGGAGAATCTCGCCAAGCTCGATGCGGCCGGCGTCAGCACGCTCGAGTTGCTCGACATCGACTTCGTGAACACGGGTCCCTGGATCCGCAACACGCTCAAGGCCGACAAGAATGAAGAAGCAGATTCGGCCCTGTCCGACATTTACCGCGTCATGCGCCCGGGCGAACCGCCGACGCGTGAAACCGCTGACGCGCTCTTTTACGGCCTATTATTCGACTCCGAGCGCTATGATCTGTCCGCGGTTGGTCGGGTGAAGCTCAACATGCGCCTCGGCCTCGACGTGGAGGACACCGTCACCACGCTGCGCCGCGAAGACATCCTTGCAGTGGTCAAGGAGCTGGTGAACCTGAAAGACGGCAAGGGCGAGATCGACGACATAGACAATCTCGCGAACCGCCGCGTCCGCTCCGTCGGCGAGCTTCTGGAGAATCAGTACCGCATCGGCCTGCTCCGCATGGAGCGCGCGGTGAAGGAGCGCATGAGCAGCGTCGACGTGTCGACGGTCATGCCGAACGACCTCATCAATGCAAAGCCCGCGGTCGCCGCGGTCCGCGAATTCTTCGGCTCCTCGCAGCTATCGCAGTTCATGGACCAGACGAACCCGCTTTCGGAAGTGACGCACAAGCGTCGCGTCTCGGCGCTCGGACCAGGCGGTCTCACCCGCGAGCGCGCAGGCTTCGAGGTTCGCGACGTTCACCCGACGCATTACGGCCGCATCTGTCCGATCGAGACTCCTGAAGGTCCGAACATCGGCCTCATCAACTCGCTCGCCAGCTTCAGCCGCGTGAACAAGTACGGGTTCATTGAGACGCCGTACCGCAAGGTCGTCGATGGCAAGGTGACGAAGGAAGTCGTCTACCTTTCCGCCATGGAGGAGGCGAAGCACACGATCGCCCAGGCGAACGCGGAGCTGAACAAGGACGGCAGTTTCATCGAGGACATCATCTCCGCCCGCCGCAACGGCGAGTTCCTGATCGCTCCGAACGACCAAATCACGCTTATGGACGTGTCGCCGAAGCAGCTGGTGTCGGTTGCAGCCTCGCTCATTCCGTTCCTCGAGAACGACGACGCGAACCGCGCTCTTATGGGCTCGAACATGCAGCGCCAGGCCGTACCGCTGATCCAGGCGGACGCGCCGCTGGTCGGCACCGGGATGGAAGAGACCGTCGCCCGTGACTCCGGCGCCGCCATCGCGGCCCGTCGCTCGGGCGTGGTCGACCAGGTCGATGCGACACGTATCGTCGTTCGCGTCACCGGCGAGCTTCGTCCGGGTGAATCGGGCGTCGACATCTACACCCTGATGAAGTTCCAGCGTTCGAACCAGAACACCTGCATCAACCAGCGTCCGCTGGTGAAGGTCGGTGACACGGTCAGCGCCGGCGAGATCATCGCGGACGGTCCGTCGACCCAGTTCGGTGAGTTGGCCCTCGGCCGCAACGTGCTCGTCGCGTTCATGCCGTGGAACGGGTACAATTATGAGGACTCGATCCTGATCTCTGAGCGGATCGTGAAGGACGACGTCTTCACCTCGATCCACATCGAAGAGTTCGAGGTCATGGCCCGCGACACCAAGCTCGGGCCGGAGGACATCACCCGCGACATCCCGAACGTCGGCGAAGAAGCGCTCCGCAACCTCGACGAGGCGGGTATTGTCTACATCGGCGCCGAGGTCGAGCCGGGCGACATCCTGGTCGGCAAGATCACGCCGAAGGGCGAAAGCC
>JBKPKE010000043.1:0-11560 GCA_046730955.1 Pseudomonadota bacterium | reverse complement strand
CAGCGCTTCTTCCGCCGCGTCGAGCTCATCCCTCTTCGGCCTCGGTTTGGGCTTCGGCGGCTTCGACGATCTCGGCGTCTGCGCAGCCTCTTTTGATTTCGTTCTTGGCTTCGGCGCATCTTTGCCCAGCGCGGCGACATGCTCCTCATGGTTTCCGCGCAGCCGCTTGATCACTTCGCCCGGCCGGGCGAGCGGCTCTTCGATCAGTTTCTCGTCGGTGACCTGCTCCGCAATTCCCTGCGCGAAGAGGTTTCCGTCCGCGCCCCACGCCTCGAGCGCCGCTTTCTGGCTGGGCGTAGCAATATAAGCGTCATGGAAGCCGATGGGCGTGCGGAAAACTTTGAGCTTTTGCGAACGCGGCTTGCCGCTGGGCATCTTCGTCATGGCCGTTCAACGCAGCAATGCGCCTGAGGTCCCCGGACGGACGCCGGACAGCCGCAGTGCAGCTGCCCGGCGCTCTCCCCCTCAGTCGGTCTTGTTCGCGGTCCCCGTGACCTTCGATCCGTCGCGAGGATCCGTGCTGACCCAGGTTTCCGACTTCCCGTCAGCAGAGACGGTGGTGACGGTTTCGTTCACGACTTTACCGTCGCGCGAGAACGTCTCCTTGAGGCCGCCGGCCCCGTCGCCGCTGACCGCCACAGTCGTTCCGCCAATGTCGCCGGTCACCGGAACCGCCGCGCCGCCGAGCTCGGCGGTGTAAGTCTGGCCTTGGCCGGACCATGTCACCTTGTTGCCGTCGATCGTGTACGTGGAGCTGAGCGCGGCGTCCGAATAATCGTTGACCTTCTCAGGTACCCACTGCCCGGAAATTGCGTGCGCTCCGGCCGGTGCCGGGCCGACACGCTTCAGTGAAGACTGCCCGTCGATCGGCGGATTGACCGTCGCGTCATGGAACTTGGCTGTCGCCGAATTGCCGTCGGCGCCGACCGTGATGGTGGTGGAAGAGACTTCTTTGTCACCCTTCTTTCGATGGATCTCGACCGTTTTGTCGTCGACCGCCTTGATCGACAGGCTGTCATAATAGGGCCGGTCCGCAACCGGATGGAACTGACCGTCCGCGACTGCCGTCAGCGGCGGGATGCAGGTGCTGCAGGTGTAGGACGCGTCCTTCAGCAGATATTCGTCCGGTTTCTGTTCGAACTTCACGCTGTCGCGATCGGTCTTCCAGGTGCCGTTCAGCGCGCTGAGGTCGGCGGTCGCGGCCGCGGGCGTCGCCGTTGCCTCATTGCTGCCCGCGGCAGGTTGCTGCTGGCATCCCGGCAAAGTGAAGACGAGCGTTGCTGCAACTGCGGTGCTGATGAGCAATTTCATGCGGTTCCCCCTTCAAGTGCGCGAGGGGGCGGTCACGATTGACGACCCACTCGAAGGGCGGCCGCGCCTAGTGCGACACCAGGCTGGGCGAGGTCGTCCGGACGCGGGAGAGTACAGTTGTTTAACGTAAAGTAAACAAAACTAATATCCCATCAATGCAAGCACTTCGCGTCGGCTCCGTTCGTCCGCGCGGAAAGTGCCCATCATCCGGCTGGTGGTCATCATCACGCCCGGCGTCTGAACTCCCCGGGCTGTCATGCAGGCGTGGCTCGCCTCGATGACGACTGCGACGCCCTTGGGTTGAAGATGATCCCAGATCGCATCGGCGACCTGCGCAGTCAGCCGCTCCTGCACCTGCAGCCGTCGCGCGAAACCGTGCAGCACACGCGCCAGCTTGCTGATCCCGACCACCTTGTCGCCGGGCAAATAGGCGATCGACGCCTTGCCGATGATCGGTGCCATATGGTGCTCGCAGTGCGACTGAAACGGTATGTCCTTCAGCAACACGATCTCGTCATAGCCGCCGACTTCGTGGAAAGTCCGGCTGAGATGGATCGCGGGGTCCTCCGCATAGCCGCGGGCATATTCCTTCCAGGCCTTGGCGACCCGGCGCGGCGTGTCGAGCAGGCCTTCGCGGTCGGGATCGTCACCCGCCCAGCGGATCAATGTTCGGATGGCGTCGCTGACATCCTTGGGGATCTTGCCCGGCGAGGAGGATTCGACGAGGTCGCCGTCCTCCGGCTCGCCATGATCGAACGCGCTCATCGGCCCAACTCCATAGCAATATCGTCGGCAACCTCGGCCGCCTGTCCCCTGATATCGGGTACGGCGATGATTTCCCAATAACGGCCCTTGGTCATCGGCCCCATCGCCCAGGCATGCACCGCGCCCGCGACGCGCGATCGCTCGTCGACATCGAGCGCAATCCCGAGCGGATCAGGCCGGGCAAGCCCCTTGTCCAGCAGGCCGGCGAGCAGCTCATCACGAGTTCGCTCGATACGTCCAAGCGGCCCGGTGCAATTGATCACATAAGCGAAACTGCGTTCTTCGAGAGTGGACCGGCCGCGGCGGCGATAAGTGACCGCGAGCCCGCCGGTCTCTTCGCTGACCGACTGGATACGTCCGGCGGCGATCTCGAGCCGGCCCTCCGCGATCATGTCGTGAAGCCGCTGCGCAACCTCAGGCGCAATGCGATGCCGGTGAACGTCCCACCATGGGCGCGCATGTCGGGAAAAGCGCCGCTGTTCCTCAAGCGGCAGAGCTTGCCAAAGACGGTGCGTGTGGGGCCGGAGAGCATCCACCGCCGCTCGCCAGCCGACCTCGGCGCCGCGCTTGCGCAACCAGCGCCACAAGGCTCCGACATGCCCGTGAGGAACCTCATCCACCTCGACCGGGGCAGGCACCATGTCGTTGGTATGGCCGCGCGGAATGAGGCCGCGCCGGGACAGGCCGACGATTCGCCCGCGGTGCCCTGCGGCATCGAGGGAAAGGACCGCATCGACCATCGTCAGCCCAGTCCCGACGAGGAGCACGTCCTCATGCGAGCTCGCCAAATCCTCGATCGCCGCAAGGGCTTCCCCGCCCCAGGGATTGTCGATGACCCGCGAGCTATGCTTGCCGAAAGGCAGCGGTTCCGGCGGCTGATTGCCGAGCGCGAGCACCAGCGCGCTCGCGTCCAGCGCTTCGCCGTCATCCAGTCGAATTGCCCATCCCGCGCCGCTCGGCTCGGCGGCGGTCGCCTGGTGCCGTGCGACCCGCACGAGACCGCTCTCGACGGCGTCATTGAGGATTGCCCGAAGATAGCGCCCGAACTGCTGCCGTTGCACGAAGTCGCGGCGATCGCCGCCCTCGCTCTCGGCGAGGCGGACGAAATGTTCGAGATCGTCCGCCCAGGCACTCATGACTTCCGCGCGAACGTTCAGAACATGGGCGGGCTCACGTGTCGAATAAGCAACCCCCTGGCCTTCGCGGCCGCTGCCGTCGATCAGGACGCACTCGATCCCTTTGCGCGCGAGCTGCGCCGCAACCATGGTCCCTGAAAATCCGCCACCGACGATCGCGACCGGGAGCGCCCGGTCAGATTTCATAGTCGGGCCACTCGTTTGGATTTTGGGATCCCGCCTTGCGTTTCACCATATGATCGTGAAGCCGAACCACCGTTCGTCCCGCGGTCTCGGTGAACCAGCCCGGTACAATCGCATGGATGATGCAGGCTGTCCCGGCGCCGATGAGCTCGGCCCCGATCTTCGCTGCCCCCGTCCCGTGGCTAGCCCACGTCATCCCGAGCGAACGCGGATGCTGCGTGAAGATATTCCCAGTCTGCGATTTCTGCTGCTCTACAGCCATGGTCCCCGTCCGCGCTGTAACCAAATTGGTGGCCCCGGCAGGACTCGAACCTGCGACCTGCGGTTTAGGAAACCGACGCTCTATCCTGCTGAGCTACGGAGCCGACCGCAGCCGTGAATAGGCATGCGCAGGCGCTTTATCAATTCACTTGGCGCGGGGGCACAACCGGAAGCGGAAGGGGAAGGACCGGAATGCCCTCGTCGAGAAGGGACTGCGTTTCCTCCGCGGTCGCCTTGCCGTGGACCGGGCGGCGCTCGACTTCGCCGAGATGCATTGCGCGCGCCTGTTCCGGCAATGCGTCGCCCACCCATTCCGAATTCGAAAGAAGCTTCTGCTGCAGCTCCACAAGCAGGGACAGCGCCTGCGAAGCATCCGCCCCGCCACCTTTATTGATGCTTACGCGCGGAGCCATGGGCGCTTTTTCGACCTTGGCTGACCCGCAGAAGGGGCATTCCACCAACCCCTTGTCGATCTGGTTGGCATAGTCTGCGCTCGAAGCGAACCAGCCTTCGAAGACCTCGCCGCCTGACTGGCACCTCAAGTCGAAGACGATCATTGCGAGACCGCTTCGCCGACGGGGCGGCGATGGCTGATCGACGGAACACGGCTCCGGACATCCGTGATGCGGCTGAGCTCGATCTCGGCGAAACCGACCCCGGAGCTATCGCCCATGTCGAGCAGAAGCTCTCCCCAGGGATCGACGACCAGGGAATGGCCGTAGGTGTTGCGGCCGTCCTCATGATGCCCCGACTGGGCCGCGGCGACGATGAACAGGCCGGCCTCGATCGCCCTGGCGCGAAGCAGCACTTCCCAATGGGCCCGCCCGGTTGGAACGGTGAACGCCGCCGGGACGGCGATGAGGTCCGAGCCCGCTTCGGCGATGCGAGCGAAAAGAGCCGGGAAGCGCAGATCGTAGCAGATCGTAAGGCCGAGCGTTCCGACCGGGGTTCCGGTCACAACGACCGCCTCGCTGCCGTGCTTGTAGACGTTGCTCTCACGCCAGCTTTCCCCGGTCGGGAGATCCACGTCGAACAGATGGATCTTGTCGTAGCGCGCACGGACCTCGCCGCGAGGGTCGATGACGAACGCCCGGTTGGCGAGCTGTCCCCCGTCTGTTCGCACGGCGAGCGATCCGATGTGCACCCAGATGCCCTTGGCGTGGGCCGCATCGCGACAGGCGGCGAGGACTTTGTCTTCTTCCTCGACCCGGACGTTCCGCGCCGCGCGCTCGGAATCCCGGTCGAGCAGCCCTGACATTTCAGGAGTGAACAGCATCGACGCACCGCCGGCCGCGGCTTCCCCGATGGCGCCGACCAGCCGCTCCGCATTGGCGGCGGGATCGATCCCCGTTGTCGACTGGAAGAGCGCTATCCGGACCATCAGGCTGCTTTCAGCAATTGCTCCAGCTTGCCTTCACGGTCCAGTGCGTAAAGATCATCGCATCCGCCGACGTGTCGGTCGTCGATGAAAATCTGCGGGACGGTCGTGCGTCCGTTGGCACGCTGGATCATCTCCTGACGCCGCTCGGCCGAATCGAGCAGATATGTCTCGAACTCGACGCCCTTGGATTCGAGCAGCTCCTCGGCTCGATAGCAGTAGGGACAGAAGGTCTTCACGTAGATTTCCACCCGGGCCACGCTCACAACTCCTCTCAGCTCAACTGGGTCGGCCGGACGACTCTCGCCCAACTCACCAGCTCCACACGGCGGGCACCAGCGCGCTCCAGCGCCTTAGCACAGGCCTCGGCAGTGCTTCCCGTCGTCAGCACGTCATCCACCAAAACGACCGTCCATCCGTCAAGCTCCGCGGCCGGATCGACGCTGAAAGCACCGGCGACCGTTCTCTTCCTTTGCGACAGGCTCATGCTCTTGAGTGCCGGCGTCCGCTTGGTGCGTTTCAACAGTGCCGGCTCCGATCGAAGCCCGGTCCTGCGCGCCAGCTCGGCAGCGACCAGCGCGGACTGGTTGAAGCCCCGCCGCCAGAGTCTGCTTCTATGCAGCGGGACGGGCACCAGGATCGCATCATTGCTCTCGGATTGGATCAGGGGCGCCATGTAACGCGCCATCGTCCGGGCGAGCGCCACCTTTCGTCCGTACTTCAGCCGGATTGCGATGCTCCGCGACAGATCGTCATAGGCGACGGCCGAACGCGTCCGTCGAATGCGCGGCGGCCGCGCGACACAGGCTCCGCACTGATCCGCGCCGGTCGACTCCAGTGGAACCCCGCAGGTCGAACACCCGCCGTCGCCAAGGAACTCCACCTGCGTCCAGCAGGCCGGGCAGAAGCTGTGCACTTCGTCGACGATTGAGCCGCAACCAGCACAGCGTGCCGGCAGAGCGAAATCGAGAAGTTGCCTCAGTACTGACTTGGCGAAGTCCGTCACCCTCACTCCCCGCTTGTCGCGGCTTACCGGCCGCCGCACAAGCACCCGCGTGACGACCGATCTGTTCGACCAGAAGGCCCGCGAACTTCGCCGCAAGCGCGCCCTCAAACGAGGGCCGGAGCTGTTCCTCTTTGAGCGAGCGTTTGATGATGTGCTGGAGCGCCTGGAATCCATCCAGCGCCCGTTTTCCAAGGCACTCTTGATGGGCAGCATCGATCCCGCGTGGCGCGACCGTTTGCTGAGCCACGCCTCTTCCGTCGACATGATCGAAGCCGACCATCTGATGCAGGTCGAACCGGGTGTCTACGATCTTTGCGTCAGCCTCGGCGCGCTCGATACAGCGAACGATCTTCCAAGGGCTCTCGTCGCAATCCGTTTTGCCCTCAAGCCGGACTCACTCGCCGTCGGCGCGTTCTCCGGCGGCGAAACGCTTCCTGCACTGCGCACAGCAATGCGCGCCGCGGACGAGACGATGGGTGCCGCGAGCCCCCGAGTGCACCCGCGCGTCGAGCCTTCAGCGTTGACCCGACTGCTCAGTGACGCCGGCTTCACCATGCCCGTCGTCGACGTGGACCGTGTTAACGTCAGCTATCGCAGCCTTGCGGACCTCGTGCGGGATCTTCGTTCGATGGGCTCGACCAACATATTATCGGCGAGATCGCGCAAGCCGCTGACCCGCGCCGCCCTTAATGCGGCCGCCCGGCAATTCATCTCTCAGGCGAGCGACGGCCGCGTCGTCGAGCGCTTCGAGCTGCTCCATTTCGCGGCCTGGACCCCGAAAGAATGAATGGATGAAGGCCCGTTAACCTCCGCTCCGCATGAGTTGTTAACCGGTAGCCAGTTAAACGAACCTCGTGGACGTGGACCAGAGGAGGGTGGCGTGATCGCTATCCGTCAGATTTTGCGCCGGTTGTTTACCGATAAAAAGGGAGCAACGGCGATCGAATATGGAATCATAGTCGCACTCATCGCGGTTGCGTTGATGGGTGGCCTCTCGAAATTGGGCGGCGGAACCAACGGTATGTGGACGAACATCGCCACCGCCGCGAAGACCAATATGTAGATCGCAAATAGGCTCAGGCTCGTCGACTGCTATAGACGACGAGCTTGACCTTCTGCCCGGGCACAAGGCGGCTGTTCGCCTGCAGTCCGTTCAGAGACAGGAATCGCTCGAGCCGGAAGGCCGGATAGGCCATCCGGCTTCCTAGCGTTTGCACGGTGTCGCCCGGCCGGACCGAGACCACCTCGATCACCCGCGGCCGGATCGCGGCTGCTTCCGCGGGAGTGACCCGTCGGATCGACTGGACCATCGGAACGAACGGACCGATCCCCATCCCGCCGCGGGTCAGCGTCACGAAATGATAGACCGTATCCGGAGCCCATTGATAGGCGAACACGCTGACGTCGATCGCTCCTGACGAGCTGTTCGCACGAGCGATCGTATAGGCGGCGGGAATACCGTTCACGACCGTGCGCTGCGTCGGACCCATCGCCAGCCTCACCTGCCCTCCGGCAAGCTCCTGGAGAACCCGGTACGTATAGTCTTCGAGAGTTCCATTGTAGCGGCCGCCACTGAAGAGCGCCTTGCCGCCCGTGCCGCTGACCGAGACGGCCGTCGTGCCGTTCGACATCAGATAGCCCTGCGGAACGGCGAAGAAGATGCGCAGGTCCGGGTGGGTGAACGTTCGCCCTTCGATCACGCCCTGGGCCGGGTCGTCGTCGACGAACACGCCGTTCAACTGCGCCAGGAACTGGTCGCGGTTGCGCATTCCCGTTCCGAGGCGCCCGGTCTGCCTCGCTTCGGCGAGCGCACGCTGGACGCGATTCTCGCTCAGCGGATGAGTGCTTGCCCATTCCGGCGTCTGGCGGCTGTCGCGGCCCTGCACGCGCGCCTCTAGAGCCGTCGCGCGAGTCAAAGCATTCAATACACCCGCGGCGCCCGCCGGATCGTAACCGGCGTTGACGAGGTAGCGCAGGCCAAGCGTGTCCGCCTGATATTCCTGTTCGCGCGAGAAGCTCAGGGTCGCCAGCTCGGCGCGCTGCTCCGCCATCTGCGCGACTGCATTTCCGAAGCCTCCGCCGACGACACTTCCGAGGATCGCTCCGAGCACTCCGAGCACATTGCTGCGCCGCGCATAGGATTCCCGGGCCTGCGCATGATTTGCGGCCACGTGGCCGACCTCATGGCCGAGCGCGAAGGCCAGCTCGGACTCATTGTCCATCAGCGCCATGAGCTGGCGAGTGATGTAGACATAGCCGCCGGGCGTCGCGAAGGCGTTCTCGACCGCCGAGTTGAGGACGGTGAAACGGTAGTAGCCGGGCGCCACGCCGGAATAAGAGGCGACCCGGCGACCGACGGTGTCCACATACGCGGCACGCGGGCCTGTTTCGGCACCCCCGAACTCGGCGATGAGCTTGGGATGATCCTGCTGCGATTCCTGAACGTAACGCGGATTGATCCCTCGCCCTGCTATCTGTGCCGACGAAACGGCCGGCGCTGCGGCAACGGCCGCGGTGCAGAGGAGTAGAAGCATCGAACGCATGAACGACCTCTCGCTTTCGCTACGGGTACGTAACTGAACCCAGGCGATTTGAACGAGAGATGAAAGGCGCGGTTCCTGCCGTTCCGGTTCAGGCCATGGAGAGATATTTGGCGCGGCGCTGCTTCAGGAGCTCATCGCCACCGAGCGGAGCGCAGCCCGAAAGCTCCTCCAGAATTGCTTCCTTGAGGCTCGCAATCGCTTCGGCGGGATCGCGATGCGCGCCGCCGAGAGGCTCGGGAACGATCCGGTCGACGACTCCCAGCGCCTGCTGGTCCTGAGCGGTGATCCGCATCGCTTCGGCGGCATCCGCGGCCTTGTCGGCCGTCCGCCACAGGATCGAAGCGCAACCCTCCGGGGAGATGACCGAATAAATCGCATGCTCGAACATGAGCACGCGGTTCGCAGCCGCAATGGCGACGGCGCCGCCGGAACCCCCTTCGCCGACGACGACGGCGATGATCGGCACCTTGAGCTTCAGGCATTCTTCCGTGGAGCGCGCGATGGCCTCCGCCTGTCCCCTCTCCTCGGCCTGAACCCCGGGAAATGCGCCAGGCGTATCGACCAGACTGACCACCGGCAGGCCAAACCGGTCGGCGAGCTGCATCAGGCGGATCGCCTTCCGGTAACCCTCCGGCTTGGCCATTCCGAAATTGTGCTTGAGTCGGGATGCGGTGTCGTCGCCCTTCTCATGACCGAGGAGCAGGACCTTGCGCCCGCCGATCCTCGCCAGTCCGCCAATGATCGCGGGATCGTCCGCGTAGGACCGGTCGCCGGCCAGGGGAACGAAGTCGTCCGTGAGACCCGCGACATAATCCTTGAAGTGCGGGCGCTCTGGATGGCGCGCAACCTGCGCCTTCTGCCAGGGAGTGAGCTTTGCATAAGTGTCGCGAAGCAGCTTCGAGGACTTGGCCTCGAGCCGGCCGATTTCCGCATCGAGATCGATATCGCCGGCGTCGGCTGTTTCCTTGAGCTCGGCCACGCGGGCTTCGAGCTCGGCGATCGGCTTCTCGAAATCGAGGTAAGTCTGCATTTGGATCGTGCGGGTACGGTGGAGGTTCCGCTACGTCAACGACGGCGGTCAGCCAATGGATGCCGCGTGTTGACCAGCTCGACGAGGCGGCCGCTGTCGACATGGGTGTAGATCTGCGTGGTCGCGATGTCCGCATGACCGAGCAGCGACTGCACGACGCGGAGGTCCGCGCCGCCCGAGAGCAGGTGCGTCGCAAAGTTATGCCGCAGGACGTGGGGGCTGATCCGCTCCGGCGGAATGCCGGCGTCGGCGGCCATGGCGCGAACGATCTGGTACAGGCGGATCCGGCTCAGATGCTTCTTCCCGCTGGGGAAGAGCCATGGCGATGATTCCGGCACGTTCTCCCGCCACCGGGCCACTGCCTTCTCCGCTCGGGAGGAAATGGGAACCAGGCGCTCCTTGGACCCTTTGCCGCGAAGGATCAGGAACGGCTGCCCCTTGCGCAAGGCAGCCCGCGGCAGGCTCACGAGTTCAGTTGCCCGCAGGCCGGACCCGTAGAGCAGCTCGAGCAAGGCAAGATTGCGAAGGGCCAGCGGCTCGTCGCTCGACGCGCGTTCCTCGGCATTCTCGAACAGCCGCGTGACTTCCGAAGGATCGAGGACCTTGGGTAAGGGACGCTGATGCACGGGCTTGGGCAGCGCGGCCGATGGATCGTCCTTGCGGATACCCTCGTCGAACAGGAAACCGAAGAATCGCCGCAGAGCCGCCGATCGCCGGGCCACGGTCGAAGGTGCAAGGTCGCGCCACTGGGTGCCGAGCGTGGATAGGGCGTCGCCGTCCGCATTGCCGAGCTTTCCGCCCAGGGACTCGGCGGCGCGCTCCAGGTCTGCGCGATAGGCGGCCAACGTGTTGCGGGAAGCCCCTGCCTCGGCCGCCATCATGTCGAGGAAACGATCGACGAGAGCTCGGTCCTCGAAGGTCACGCCAAGGTCACGTGCGTGCGAGCGCCTCCGCCGCGATCATGCGCGCGGTATAGTCCTGTTCCGTCGCCTTCAGCGCCGCGATCGCATGATAAAGATGCGCAGGCGGCAGCTCCTCGAAGGTCGGCGTCTGCATGCCCGTGCCCGTCAGCACCAGCACCGTGCCCGACTGATTCAGGCTCGCTGCGCGATCGATCATCTGCGTCCAGCTGGAACGATGGCCGAGCCTGAGGCCGAAGCGGCTGCTGAGCCGCCCGGCCGTTTCGGCATCGAGGCGCCCGAGACCCGCAAGACCGGCCACCAGCAATGCACTGCGCCTGTGCCCTTCGCTCTTGTCGCGATCGATGAAGGCGTTGATGCGGCCGACGCTGACGTCCACTCCACTCCGGTCGGGCGCCCCGAGCGCGAGCATCGCCCAGGCCTGATCGGCATATTGGTCGTCCATCTGGCTCACCGCACGCGCCCAGCGCGCGGCATCGGCATCGAAGCCGGCCGCAAGCATAGAGGCGATAAGGTTCGGAGCGTCCGTCTGAAGGTCCGAGTTCGGTTCGATCAACGCCGCAGCGCGCCCAAGAACCGCCCGCGCAGCCTCACGCTGCAGCGGGTCCTGAGAGGCATCCCACAAGCGCCGCATCGCAGCGAGCTTTGCATCCTGATCCTTGCCGACGAACGCGAGGCGGAGCTGGAATGCCGGAGTCTCGGCGAGGTCGTCAGGATCGGTCGCCTCGTAGATCAGCGAATAGAGATCCGTCAGGGCCTGTGACGAAAAGACACCGAGACCGGTCGCGACCTCGGCCGACGCCAGCCGGTCGCGAGGAGCGATCATGGGGGCGGCCGCCTGCCACGCGCGAAGCTGCGTCGACGCATCGTTCACCAGCCGGTCGGGGAAAGTCATGCCGGTCGCGCTCGCGAGGCCGAAGCGCCACGTATCGAGCCGATCGACCGGTTCCCACTTGATCGTCGCAGCCCGGCGCGTGTTGCCCCCGACCCCTGCGACCTTCTGTGCAAGCTCCAGATCGATTCCCTG
>JBKPKE010000042.1:0-1952 GCA_046730955.1 Pseudomonadota bacterium | reverse complement strand
GTGCCGGTCTTGCCGTCGTCCTTGGCCTTCGGGTCCTGGTAGAAGGCGATGTTGTCGAAGTGTGAACCGGTGTCCTTCGGCGCGTTGATGTTGACCGTCCCGCCCGTCAGCTTGACGCTGCCCGTCTTGGTACGATCTGCGATGTTCGTCATGACAACGCTGCAGGCGTCGCAGCTCAGCTTGGCGTTGGTGGCGTTCATGGTCAGGTCGCCGCCGTTGATGACGTATGTAGCCTTCCCAAGTGTCACGTCGCCTGAGATGGTCAAGCCGCTAGGCTTACCGCCCGAGACATTGCTGATGCAGACGATCTGCGTTGGGTCGGTGTCGAGGCCCGTGCGGCTGACGGTCCCCGATCCGTTCAATGTGATGTTCTTATCGCACTTCGGGTTGGCTGCCGTCGGACTCGTCGACGTCGGAAGATACTTCGCAAGCGCCGCATATTCGTCCGGCACAGGCGTGGCGCCGTTATAATAATGGCTGACTTTCCATTGGCCGGAGTAGTCAACCTTTCCTGCCGCTGCGAGCGCTCTGGCCTTGATTTTTGAACCAACACCACCACTGCCATTATTGCCGTTGCTCGCGGCATTTTTCGGGTTGGTCGAGTTTGCGATCAGCGAACAGTCACCGAGGTCCAGGTCCGTACTGCCCGTGATTTCGATACCTACGACCGTCGCACTCGGATCGAACGCCTTGACGCAATAACTGCCGCCGGCCGGTACCGTCGCGGCCGTCGCAACGGCGCGGATTGTGGGTGCCGCTGCCATGAAGAATGAGCTGAACGGCAGGCTCTTCTGAATTTCCAGCGAGACCTTCACCTGGCCTGCCTTGTCGCCGTCATCCGCGAGCCGTTCAACTTCCGGTTCGGACAGCAGGTCGATGCCCGACGTATGAAGGTTCAAGTCGAGGTCGTTATCTACGCCTTTTTCCACCGCGTCCTGGGTGTCTTTGCCCATCCGTGTGTAAACGCCGGCCATGGCAGCGGAATCGGCTGCACGCTGAAGCTGGCGCTTCCACAGCGTCCACTCAATGGTGTCCGTGGCGAGCCCGGCGGCACCGATAATCAGGGGCATAGCCGCACCGGCGATGGCAATCGCATTTCCGCGGCGGTCTTGCCAGAGGCGTTTCATGGATCCGATCATCGCGTCCTCAACACATAGTCGCGTAACAGCCTGCATCTATGCGCAGCACGGTGATCGAAACGTTCAAACTTTCAGTTAACGCAGGATAACCACGTTGGCCCTGCAGTTACCCGCAGAGGGAAGAAGCGGCCCGGCAGGGGGAGGCCAGACCGCTTCAGCACGCTCACAACAGGAAGCCTGCGCCTGGGCCAGCGGACGGAAGGGCGTCGGGCGGCCGAGCCGGTGCGACACCCAAACACCTCTCCATTCGCCCCGTTCCGAAAACTAACCTGCCTTAGGAACGCATCGCCGCTTGAAGCAAAGCGTATTAGTCTTATAATACAGCGATGAAGCTGCTTGCGCGGGAGTGGTCAGCCGTCCACATGCCGATGCTCCAGCGGCTAGACGACGAAGGAAGTTGAGATGGCCACGGAAGCACCGACCGAGACCAATACTGCGACGAAGCTCAAGCTTGATCCGCCGGAGGCGCTGAACCCGATCGCGCCGGCAGAGGCCGCCGGACTGGTTCCCCTAAAGACGGAAGAGACGACAGAGCTCGACAGGCGCGCTGCCCAGTTCGTCGACGAACTCGCCGCCCTCGACAGCAACAGCCCCGAATTCGGCAAGAAGGTCGATCAGCTGACTGCGATGGGCCGCAAGGAGATTGCGGAGGCCGCCGGCGCGTCCAATCGTTTCCTGGATCGGCCGGTCAAGGCGATCGACAAGGACACGGGCATCGGCGCGGACCTGACCGAGCTTCGCCGCACAGTTGAGTCGCTCGACCCCAAGGAAGCGACCAAGACCAAGAAGCTGCTCGGGATCATTCCCTTCGGG
>JBKPKE010000041.1:0-11157 GCA_046730955.1 Pseudomonadota bacterium | reverse complement strand
TCTTTAGGAGCCGTGGGATACGCGGATCGAAGCTCATCACTCCGAATGCGTTGTCATAGCCTGCTAGGTCGCGTTTAAGCGCCGGCATCCAGCGCCACACATCGTTCGCGGTCTTCACCTCGATGAGTAACGGAGCCTGGCCTTTCACGAGAGTAAACAGGCTCCCCAAGGCCGGTATCGTGCCATCGCCCAAGCGCAACTGGCTGAGCCGGTCAAATGTGGCTTCGCCGATGACGAGACGGCTCGAGCACATCCGCCAGGCGTCTGCATCATGGAACACGACGATGCGATTGTCGGAGGTAAGCCGGACGTCGCATTCGATCCCTGCGCCTAATTCGAGCGCGGCTGCGAAGGCGATCAGGCTGTTCTCCGGAAAACCCGACCCGTAGTGAAGACCGCGGTGCGCGAAGCCCCGCGATCCCGGATCAAGCGGATCAGGCCCGGACCGCGACGATCGCATCCACTTCGACAGCCACGCCGAGGGGTAGGACGGTCACGCCGACAGCGCTGCGGGCATGGCGGCCCGCCTCCCCGAAGACTTCCTGCATCAGCTCGGACGCGCCGTTCGCCACCTTCGGTTGGTCGGTGAAGGAAGGCGTGCTGTTCACGAAGACCCCGAGCTTCACGATCTTTTCGACGCGATCGAGCGATCCCAATGCAGCCTTCATCTGCGCGAGAAGCATGATGCCGCAGCGCCGCGCTGCGGCAGTCCCGCGCTCGAGGTTCACATCTTCGCCCAGACGTCCGACGATGGGGTTCCCGTCCTCACCGAAGCTGATCTGACCCGAGATGTGCAATAGTCCGCCGTGTTCGACGGCGGGCACGTAGGACGCGACCGGGGCCGCAGGCTGCGGAAGGGTGACGCCGAGTTCGGCAAGACGCTGGTCGATGCTCATCCGCGCGGCTCAACACCTCCCCGAGCGGCGGGTCAACCCTCGCGCTCAATCGTGAAGCCGGCCCAGCTCTGAGTCACCGGCATCAACTCGATCGAGTTGATGTTCAGATGCGACGGCAGATTCGCCAGCCACCAGAAAAGGTCGGCATGATCCTCGGCCGTCATGGGATTCATGTTGGAATAGAGTGAATCGGATGCCGCCTGATCGCCGCCGGTTCGCACGAGCGTGAACTCCGTTTCCGCCATGCCGGGCTCGACCGACGTCACTCGGACGCCCGTGCCGGCAAGGTCGCAGCGAAGGTCAAGCGAGAACTGGCGCACGAAGGCCTTCGTGCCCGCATAAACTGCGCCGCCCTTGTACGGATAGTTCGCGGCAACGGACGACAGATTGATGATCTGGCCGCGCCGCTCGATCAGCTTCGGCAGCAACGCGCGAGTGAGAGCGACCAGGCCCGTGACGTTGGTGTCGATGACTTGATCGATGCGATCCCAGTCAGTGTCGGGCAGCGGCGTGGTGGGCGGGGCGAGGCCTGCATTGTTGAGCAACAGGTCGATGTCGCCCCAGGGCGGCGAAAGCTTTGCGAGGCTTTCGACGGCAGTCCTGTCCTGCATGTCGATCTCAAGCGGCAGGAAGACATCGCCGAGCTCGCCAGATAGTTCACGCAGCCGGTCCGCTCGCCGGCCGGTGCCGATGACTCGCCAGCCATCTTGCGCAAAACGTCGAGCACTTGCCCGACCAAAGCCGGATGTCGCGCCAGTGATGAGGATGGTCTTGGTCATGGCTTCTCCGAAAGTCGGTCCAGGATCCAGTCGGTCGCGCTCGGCCAGTCGTCAATGCGCGCATGGGCATGCTCGGACGCAGGGACTGCAGGCGCGACCCGAGGCTCTGCGATCATGTGCAATCGCCAGACTTGCGGGGCATGCTTTGCGACGGACGCATGATGCATCGGCAGGTCATCCACGAAGACGGCCGATGATCGGCGCCTCGCAAGCTTCTTCACCGGAGCGCCTTTGCCGCCGCTGTTGCAAATGACGTCATGACGAATGCCGTGGGTGGCCAGCTGGTCTACACGCCAGGGGTGCGCCTCGCTGCCGAGATTGGTGAGGATGACGATATCGGCGGCTTCGCCGATCCGGCCCAGCGCCTCTACCGCCCCCGGGACGAGCGTCTGCCGATGCATCTCGCCGCGAAAGAATGCGTCGAGAAGGATCCAGGCCTGATCGAACGCCAGCGCTTCACCGGTTTCGACATTCGTTAGCGCGTCGGAGAAACGGCCGGTCTCAAAGGCAAAGCGCACCTGATGCTCGGCCTCGAGCCACTCAGAGAAGTGGCTGACCATGTGGAGCAGCACCTCGTCACAGTCGGTGATCAGGAGCGGGCGCTTCATCTTTCCAGCTCCTCACGCGCAGCGACCAAGTCCTGGGGCTCAACGCCGATTGCCTCGGCGACATCGATCAGGTCGGGCTCGTGCGCTTCAAGGAAACGAATGACGGCAGCCAGCACGACCGGCTCCGCGGCGCGTCGACGAAGATCGTCTGTGTCGATACCGGACAGGTCGAGGAACCGCTGGGCCCGCCGTTCGTCGGTAAGCGCTGTGGCCAGGGCGGACAGCGCCAGCGCCTCGGCGTCATTTGTCGAGCGTGGGCGCATGGCTTAAGTCGTTACGGATTGAAGTGCGGGGGTGGGTTTCTTGGCCAAGATTTTGATTGTCGAGGACAACGCCCTCAACATCAAGCTGTTCTGCGACTTGCTCGCTGCACACGGCCACGAACCTCAGGCCGTGACCGATAGCCGAGTGGCCCTCGATGCCGCCCGCGAGTTCATCCCCGACCTTGTCATTACGGATATCCAGCTTCCCCACGTCAGCGGCCTCGATCTCATCCGGCTTATTCGCGCGGACGACCAACTCAAGGGCGTTCCGATCATGGCGGTAACAGCATATGCGTCGCTCGGCGACGAAGAGCGCATCCGCGGCGCCGGCGCGGAATCCTACGTGACCAAGCCCATCTCGGTCGCGCGATTCGTCCAGGAAGTGGATTCGCTTCTGGCGCGGAAACTGCCCGCGGAAACAGACGCGTAGAACTCAAGCCGCGCTTGGCGGCCTGGCCTTACTTGATCTTGGCTTCCTTGAACTCGACGTGCTTGCGCGCGACGGGATCGTACTTGCGGAAGCTCATCTTCTCGGTCTGGTTCCGAGGATTCTTCTTGGTCACATAGAAGAAGCCCGTGTCGGCCGTGCTGACGAGCTTGATCTTGACGGTTGTCGGCTTGGCCATCGTGCCTGTCCTGATTCTGTCGAAAACAAAGAGAGCGGCCTCAAGTGCAGGCCGCTCGATCGCGGGCGCAAATGGCCGGAGGCTAGGAATTTGTCAAGGTGACAAGCTTTTGCAGTGCCGCCGTAACAGGTCCTTAACCCTGTTCGGCGAATCTGCATTCAATGGCAAGTTCGCTCGACCACGCCCGCAAGCAGCTCGGTGACCGCATCGCCGAACTCAACAAACGTTCCGCGCGACTCTCGCCGCTAGCCATCCACGTGCAGATGGACGCGATCCGCGAGTTGGCGGCTATCAATGGCTTCGCAGCACTCGAAAGGCTGGCGCATCGCTCCGCCCAGCTCGCGCTTCTGCCCGGCCATCGCGTCGCCTTCGACTGCTGTATGGAGCATATGACCGAGGCGCTCGAAAGCGATCACGGCACCGACACGACCGCGATTCTTGCCGCCCTGGCCATCCGCCTTCACTAGCCGCTGACGAAACCTAGATCGGCGGCCTATCGTTACGGCCGCGATGCGCGCCTTCTCACAGCTGCTCGACGACCTCGTCTACACGCGCTCGCGTAATACGAAGCTCAAGCTGATCGGCGACTATCTGAGAGAAACGCCCGATCCCGACCGCGGCATCGCGCTGGCGGCGCTGACCGGGACACTGGACATCCCACATGTGAAACCGGCCGCGATTCGCGCGCTGGTGGAAGAACGGATCGACCCCGTCCTGTTCCGCATGAGCCGCGACTATGTGGGCGATTCTGCCGAGACGATATCCCTGCTCTGGCCCAGTTCGGCCGATGGCGAGCCTGAGCTGGACGATGCCACCCTCAGCATCAGCGAGGCGGTCAACCGCTTGTCGACTGCAGGAAAGCTCGACGCACCCAAGGTGCTTTCCGGCATGCTCGATCATCTCGACGCGTCGGGCCGCTTTGCCCTTCTAAAGCTGGCAATGGGGGCGCTGCGGATCGGCATCTCCGCACGCCTGGCGAAGCAGGCGCTGGCCGACGCGTTCGGCATCGACGTCGAGGCGGTGGAAGAAGTGTGGCACGGGCTTCGGCCGCCCTATGAGGAGCTGTTCGACTGGGCGGAGGGCCGCTCACCCCAACCGACCGCTGCGGATGTCCCGGTATTTCGGCCGTTCATGCTCGCCCATCCGCTCGAAGACACGAAGCTATCGCTAGAAGACTATGCAGCGGAGTGGAAATGGGACGGGATTCGAGTCCAGCTCGTCCGGATTGCCGGGCAAACGCGGATCTACAGCCGAACCGGAGACGACGTCAGCGGCAGCTTTCCAGAGATCGCCGAGTCATTCGACGCGGCGGGCGTGCTCGACGGGGAGCTCCTGGTCCGCGGGTCGGACCAGGGCAACGCGGACTTGCATGGCGGCGCTGCGGCGAGCTTCAATGCGCTCCAACAGAGGCTCGGCCGCAAGAACGTTAGCCAGAAGATGCTGGGTACTTACCCCGCCTTCGTACGCCTCTACGACATATTGTTCGACGGGTCCGAGGATTTGCGCGAGCTCGGCTGGTCAGAGCGCCGCAAGCGGCTGGAAGCCTTCGTTCCGCGCCTCGATCCCGACCGTTTTGATCTGTCGCAGCTCATTGAGGCAGGCAGCTTCGAGGAGCTGGAGGAGCTTCGCGGTCAGGCACGCGACACGTCGATCGAGGGCATGATGCTGAAGCGGCGCGACAGCTCATATGTTGCCGGTCGCCGCACCGGCCTCTGGTACAAATGGAAGCGTGACCCGCTCAACGCCGACTGCGTTCTGATGTATGCCCAGCGCGGCTCGGGGAAGCGATCGTCCTATTACAGCGATTACACCTTCGGCTGCTGGACCGACGGCGGCGATCTCCTGCCCGTCGGGAAGGCCTATTTCGGCTTCACCGATGAGGAGCTGCGGTGGATCGACCGTTGGGTGCGCAATCACACGATCCAGCGCTTCGGCCCGGTGCGCGAGGTGGAGAAAAGCCTGGTCCTCGAAGTCGCGTTCGATTCGATCCACAAAAGCACGCGCCACAAGTCGGGCCTCGCAATGCGCTTCCCGCGAATCAGCCGGATCCGCACCGACAAGCCCGCAAACGAGGCGGACCGCATCGGCACCTTGCTCGCGATGGTGACTTGAAGGCGCCGTAAGTCCCGTTACGGTCGCGTACCGAGGGGGAAAGTTGCATGCTGAAACTGTTGGCCGCCATCGCGGCGCTCGCCGCCGCATCCACCGCCAGTGCCGAAACCTATGCGATCCAGGCCGGGCGCCTGATCGTCGATGCGTCGCAGCCCGCACGCGGGAATTCAACGGTGATCGTAGAAAAAGGACGGATCGCGCGGATCGAGGACGGCTTCACCACACCGGCCGGAGCGATCGTCGTCGACGAGCGGACACGCACTGTCATGCCGGGCCTGATCGACGTTCACGTGCACCTGACGCACGACGCAGGCCTGCCTTGGTATCAGCGGATCACTCCGAAATTCTCGGAGCCCTATGCAGCTGTCATCGGCGTGAAGAATGCGCTCGTCATGGCACGCGCGGGTTTTACGACGGTCCGCGATCTCGGGAGCCCGGGTGTCGCGGGCATTGCCGTGCGAGATGCCATTCGTGAAGGCGATTTCCCAGGGCCGCGGATCCTCATGTCGGGTCCCGCGCTGTCAGTGATCGGCGGCCACGGAGACGATGCCGTGGGCTTCGCGCCCGAGATGGCGGATGCGATCAACGAGCATGGCCAGCTTGGCGTTTGCACGGGCGTCGACGAATGCTCGCGCGCGGTTCGCAAGATCGCGGCGCTCGGCGTCGATGTCATCAAGTTCCACGCGACCGGCGGCGTGCTCGATCCGGGCGAACTCGGCCTTGAGCAGCACTTCTCCGATGCGGAAATGAAGGCCATCGTCGATACGGCTCATTCGCTCCATCTCAAGACGGCAGCGCACGCCCACGGCGCGGGCGGCATCCTCGCCGCCGTTCGCGCAGGCGTCGATTCGATCGAGCATGGGACCTTCATCGACGCCGCCGGAGTGCAGGAGATGAAGAAGCGCGGCACCTATTATAGCGCAACCCTGATGGCCTCCGCCGGGGTGCAGAAGATGCTCGGCAAGGGCATCATGGCTCCGGCGAGCGAAGCGAAGGCCCGGGTGGCTCTGGAGGCATGGGGCAAAGGCCTGAACCTGGCCTATCGCGCAGGGGTGAAGATCGCGCTCGGCACCGATGCCGGCGTCTTTCCGCACGCCCAGACCAACCAGGAATTGGGATTGATGGTCAGCAAGGGCGGAATGACGCCGCGCGACGCCCTCATCGCCGCGACGAAAGGCGGCGCGGACCTGCTGAACCTCGCGAACGAGACCGGTACTCTCGACCCGGGGAAATCAGCCGATTTGATTGCGGTGGATGGTGACCCGCTTGCCGACCCGTCGGCAGTGACCCGAGTCGGATACGTCATGGTCAAGGGCAAGCCGATCCGCATGGCGGATTAAAAAGGCCGGCGGGAGGTGAGTCCCACCGGCCTCTCTCGCCCCCTGAAGACTTTATGTCAGCCGCTGACGGGACTGAGGTTCACCGCAGCATATTTGCCGCGGCGATCGACCTCAATCTCGAACTCGAGCTTGTCGCCCTCGTTCAGCGTCGGCATGCCCGCACGCTCGACGGCCGAGATGTGAACGAATGCGTCCGGTTGTCCGTCATCGCGCTGGATGAAGCCAAAGCCTTTCATCGCGTTGAAGAACTTGACGACGCCCGTAGCCTTCTCACCCGTCAATTGGCGCTGAGGCGCGCGCTCGGCACGTTCCACCGCCATCGGCTCACCATCGATTCGCAGGTTGGTCGCAGAAATGCGGCCGCCACGATCGACGAGCGTGAACTCGAGGGGCTGGCCGTCGGCGAGGTCCGTTAGACCCGCCTGCTCGACCGCCGAGATGTGAACGAAGACATCCTCGCCGCCATCGTCACGGACGATGAAGCCGAAGCCCTTCTGCGGATTGAAGAACTTAACGACGCCCTTGCCTTCGCCGACGACCTGGGGAGGCATTCCGCCACCACCACCACCGCCGCCGCCGCCACGGAAGCCGCCGCCGCCACCGCCGCCACGGAAGCCACCGCCTCCGCCGCCGCCGAAGCGATCACCGCCGCCGCCAAAGCGATCGCCGCCACCGCCACCAAAGCGGTCGCCGCCGCCGCGGTATCCACCGCCGCCGCCGCCGCCACCAAAGCGATCGCCGCCGCCGAAGCCGCCGCGGTCACCAAAGTTGCTGCTTTCACCACCGAAGAAATCGTCGCGCTTGTCACGGCCGCGACTACCGCGGTCCCCCTTACGCCCTTTGTCGAAACCCATACCCGTCTAAAATCCTTGTGCCCGCAATCCTTTAGAACCAACGCGCTGGGCCCAAAGAGCGCAACCGGTCAGGCACGTCATTTGCTCACGCACCATTCAGCACCCTACAGGAAAAATGCGCGCGTCTCCAGTGGCTGCGGAATGATGACCGTGGCATGGCGCGAGCAGCGGGCCGGAAGGTCTGCTAAGGGGGCATGAATTGAGCGTCAGGACGAGTGAATGAGCATCTATTTCCATGAGGAAGACCTGCCTGCGGACGTGCGTTTCGGCGATGGACCGATCGCTATCGATACCGAGGCGATGGGCCTGTATCCGGCGCGCGACAGGCTTTGCCTCGTCCAGCTTTCCGACGGTCGCGGCGACGAGCATCTCGTCCGATTCGCAAAGGACAGCGACTATGCCGCGCCCAACCTGAAGGCTCTTCTTTCCGATCCCAACCGGCTGAAGCTTTACCACTTCGCGCGGTTCGACGTGGGAATCATGCAGTATTATCTGGGGATCATGGCTGCGCCGCTTTACTGCACCCGCACTGCCTCCCGGCTGGTGCGGACCTATACCGACCGGCACGGCTTGAAGGAGCTGGTCAAGGAGATGCTGAACTTCGACCTTTCGAAGCAGCAGCAGACGAGCGACTGGGGCGCTCCGGAAATCAATGATGCACAGCGCGAATATGCCGCGAGCGATGTTCGCTATCTGCACCAGCTGAAGGAAAAGCTGGACGAGCGATTGGCCCGGGAAGGACGCGTGGAGCTCGCACAAGCCTGTTTCGACTTCCTTCCGAACCGCGCTCTGCTGGATCTCGCGGGTTGGGCGGAACAGGACATCTTCGCCCACGACGGTTGAACCATGTCGGAACTGGCAAACAGAGACAGGGCGGACAAGCAGCGCTGGGCGGTGCCGGGCAGCTCGCACGACCGCCTCGTTCGATTCGCGAAGATCGCACTGCCGAGCGCAGTCGGAGTGGTCATCGCCTTTCTTGCCATGGCTCCCCTGGAGAAGAAGGGCGACGTCAGCTTCATTCTCGACAAGAACGAAGTCGAAAATGCTCCGGAGCGCATGCGGGTGGAACAGGCGCGCTACGTCGGCGAGGACGATCGCGGGCAGAAATTCCTGATCGTCGCGAATCGCGCGCGGCAGAGGAGCTCCGAGGAACCGGTCGTCGATATATGGGGCATGCTTGCGAAGTTCGGCCTCGCTGATGGCCCGGTGACGGTCGCGGCCAACCAGGGCCGCTACGATCTCGACCAGCAGAAAGTCGCGGTGGTTGGGCCGGTCCGGGTCGCTGGACCGGACGGCGAGCATCTCGTCACCCATGACGTTCTTGTGGACCTGAAGCAGCATACGATCGTGAGCAAGGGGAGCGTCACCGGCCGCACGCGGCTGGGCGAGTTCCAGGCGAACCGGCTGCATGCGAACCTTGCCGACCGAACCGTGGTGCTCGATGGCGGCGCTCGCTTGAAAATCGTGCAGGGGGCGGTCAGATGAGCGGGATGCGCCGCCTTCTCATCCTTTTCACGCCGCTTGCGCTCGCTTCGGCGGCTGCCGGAGCGCAGCAGGCGCAACAGCCGCAGCAACCCATCTCGGCGCTGAAAGGCCATAACAGCAACGCGCCGATCGACGTGGCGGCGGATCGAATCGAGGTCCAAGACCGTGCCGATCGCGCCATTTTCGTCGGTAATGTGCACGTGAAGCAGGCGGAGCTGACGCTCGATACCGCCCGCCTCAGCGTTGCTTACTCCAGCGGCGAGGGCGTTCAAATCCAGCGTTTGGATGCCAGCGGGGGAGTGACCGTCCGCAGCCCGTCCGAAACGGCAACGGGAGCCTTCGGCATCTACGACCTCGACCGCAAGCTGATTACGCTCCTCGGCGACGTGCGGCTTCAGCGGAATGGCTCAGAGATCAACGGCCAGCGGCTGGTCATCGACCTGGACTCAGGACGAGCAGTGATTGAGGGCGGCCCGGCGGGTGTCGGTCAGAGTGGCGGCCGCGTCACCGGACACTTCACGGTCCCGCAGAAGACTAGCGGTCGATGAACGAAGCCGTGACCCGCCCGAAGCCGGCCGCCGAGCCGCGGTTGGCGAGCGGTGGTCTCGAAGTCCGATCGATCGCCAAGGCATACGATCGCCGCGCAGTGCTTCACGACGTTTCGCTCGACGTCCACCGAGGCGAGGTCGTAGGCCTTCTGGGCCCGAACGGCGCCGGTAAGACGACCTGCTTTTATTCCGTGATGGGGCTGGTCAAGCCAGACGCGGGTCGCATCTTCCTGGACGACCAGGACATCACCGATCTCCCGATGTACCGGCGTGCGATCCTGGGTCTTGGCTATCTGCCTCAGGAAACGTCGATCTTCCGGGGGCTCACGGTCGAGCAGAACATTACGGCCGTGCTCGAGGTTTCGGAGCCCGATAAGGACGCGCGCCGCGCAAGGCTGGAACAGCTGCTTGGCGAGTTCGGCCTGACACATCTGCGAGAATCGGCGGCGATGGCTTTGTCAGGCGGAGAGCGCAGGCGATGCGAGATTGCGCGGGCACTCGCTGCGGATCCGTCGATCATGCTTCTTGATGAGCCCTTTGCGGGTATCGACCCGATTTCGATCGCCGACATTCGCGAGCTCGTCCGCGAGCTTAAAAAACGTGACATCGGCGTATTGATCACCGACCACAACGTCCGTGAAACGCTCGATATCGTCGATCGGGCCTGCATCATTTACGACGGGCAGGTGCTGTTCGCCGGTACGCCACAGGCCCTCGTGGCCGATCATGAAGTTCGCCGACTTTATCTCGGCGAAAGCTTCGCCCTTTAATCCTTTCCGGCTAGTCTCTTAGGCATGGCCCTCGGCCCACGCCTCGACATCCGCCAGACGCAGTCTCTGGTCCTGACGCCGCAGCTTACGCAGGCGATCCGCCTGCTGCAGCTTTCGAACCTGGAACTCGAAGCGGTGATTGCCGAGGAAATGGCGAAGAACCCGCTGCTCGAAGCCCCATCGGCTGACGATGAAAGCGGAGGCGATGCGCCCGCTTCTGAGGCAGTGGAACTTGGTGAAGAGCCGGCCGAGCCTGGGGCTGACGAGTTGATGGTCTCGGCCGACGGGACATCCGACCAACCGCTCGACTTCGACTGGAACAGCGAGGCGCTCGAAACCGACAGCTTCGCGGACGTGAGCACAGGAGCGGCAAGCGAGGACGACGGGCCCGACTTCGAGCGGATTGAATATGCGGCGGACTCGCTGGCGGAGCATCTCCAGAACCAGCTTCATGGCGCATCCGGCCCAATCGGCGATCTGGCGCGGGGCATTGCCGAGATGCTCGACGAGACCGGATATCTCTCGCTCCCTGTCCGTGATATCGCGGAGGTCACTGGAGCTCCGGTAGCGACCGTTGAGCAGGCGCTGGCGCTTGTGCAGGACCTCGATCCGCCTGGCGTCGGAGCGCGGAACCTGTCCGAATGTCTCGCCCTGCAAGCCAAGGCCGCCGACCGCTACGACCCTGCGATGGCGCGCCTGATCGACAATCTGGAACTGCTTGCGAAGGGCCGGATGGCCGACCTCAAGCGAATCTGCGGCGTGGACGACGAAGACCTGGCGGACATGGTGCGGGAGCTTCGCGCCTACGATCCCAAGCCCGGCTGCCAATTCTCCCCTCGGGGCGCCGAGACCGTCACGCCCGACGTATTTGTTCGC
>JBKPKE010000040.1:0-7607 GCA_046730955.1 Pseudomonadota bacterium | reverse complement strand
CCGCTGGAATCCCCTTCTGTTGCCCGGTGGGGTCCGACCGCGCTTTTGTCTTTGTAACTTAGACCGTTAGGCCGTCAGTTACGCAGCAATTGCGAGCGCCTCGTTATCGTTGGCACTTGTGTGAATGAGCCGTCACGGTGGCTCAATCCGATCGGCAACCAGGCCATTATTGCACTCGTCGATCCTATTTCGCCCCCATCAGCAACAGCGATCTCCTCGCTTGACGGATGTCCGTCCGCTGCTGGTGGTGGAGGCGCCGGGGTACTGCCCCCCGGGTCCGAAATGCCTATTCCACCCGATAATCTACCGACATAGCCGGGTTGCCCCGGCAGGGACCAAGATAGGGATTCGGTCGTTAAAGAACAAGTTTCTTGGGCGTCGCGACAGGGGCTGGCGCGGAACGGCACACTGTTGCTAAAGGGCGACTGTTGCAGCTTGCGAATAGGGGTAAGTCAATGAAGAAGCTTGGGTTTGTCGTCGTCGGGTCAGCCGCTCTCGCGCTTGCCGCGTGCGGCAGCAAGAATGCCGACCAGCTCAACGAGGATGAGGCGCAGAACGTCGAGGCGAACGCCCTCAACGATCTGGCCGACAATGCCGCCAACGCCGAGGTCGAGGCTCTCGGCACTCAGGAGCAGCAGCTCGATGCCGAATCCAACGAAGCACCGGCTGCTGTTGAAACGCCGGCGAACAACGCGACCGATCCGAAGGAAGTCGAAGACGACGTCCAGGGCATGTAGTCGCCCCATTCATCAGGGAACTCGAAAAGGCCGTCGCGGCAGAAGTGGCGGCCTTTTTCTTTGCCTGCCGGACGCCTAGGCCCGGCCTTGATGAGCGATGACGCAATCCCGGCCGCGACCTTGATCCTCGTCCGCGATCGACCCGGCGAGCCGCCTCAGCTGCTGATGGTCGAGCGCGCGGCTGGAATGGCTTTCGCGGCCGGCGCCTGGGTTTTCCCCGGAGGACGGATCGACAAGGAAGACGAGATCATCGGCCAGGCTTTTGCGGTTGATCACGCAGCCGCGCGGGTGGCGGCAATCCGGGAAACCATCGAGGAAACGGCCGTTCCGGCGGGTCTCTCGCCCATGACCTGGGCTGGCACGATTCACGAGGCGCAACGGCGGCTGATTGCCGGTGCTCGCTTTGCGGATATTGCGGCCGAGTGTGGACTTGAGCTCGATCTTGAGAGTCTTATTCCGTTTGCCCGCTGGGTTCCCCGCTTCCACGCCAAGCGGCGGTTCGACACCTTGTTCTTCATCGCGGCCGCGCCTGGAGGAGACTGGATTCCCCAGGTCGTCGAAGGCGAGTGCACGGGTGCTTCGTGGGTGACAGCCACGGAAATGCTGTCGCGTGACCGCGTGGGCGACGTGCAGCTGATCTTCCCGACTCGCCGCACTCTGGAGCGACTCGCGCAACACTCCACTTTCGATGAAATGCTCGCCGACGCTCGCTCGCACGCAATCGAACCGATCAGCCCATGGCTTGAAGAAAAAGATGGTGAGCGCTTCATCACCATCCCCGAAGGCATTGGATATCCCGTCACCCAGGAGCGTCTAGAGGGCCTCTGGCGCGGCTGAGTCGCGGCGAGTCGTCTCTTCCGGACATGAAAAAGGGGACCCGCATCGCTGCGAGTCCCCTGTTCGCCTGACGGCGACGCCTTCTACTTCAGGTGGTTCGAGAGGTGCTTGTTCATCTCGAACATGCTGACGCGGTCCTTGCCCCCGAAGACCTTCTTCAGCTTGTCGTCAGCAAGGATTTCTCTCTTGTTCTGAGGGTTTTGCAGGTTGTTCTTGCGAATGTGATCCCACACTTTCGAAACGACCTGGCTGCGCGGCAGCGGCGAGTTGCCAGTGATCGCAGCGAGATCCGCCGAAGGCTGAACCGGACGTGCCAGTCCTCCGCCCGCTTTCCTGCCCGTCCCCGATGTAGATGCCAAATTGGCCCTCCTGTTGTTTTCACTTGTTGATAGAGCGCAAAGCTCCGCACTTGGCAATGCCGATTTCAGAGGAGAAATCGCGGAAAATTATGTCGTAAACGGAACGACCCGGTTGAGCACGTCGTGCCCGATGTCGGCACGGCCGCCGAAGCAGATACCGGACCTTTCGCACCACTCTTCCACTATCGAGGCTTCGTCGCGCCCGAAGTCCGGGTCGTTGGACGGGATGTCCCCCACCCTTCCGAGCCTTAGACGCGATACTCGCCGAACGTTCGGATTTGCAGTGACGTGGAACATCGTCCGGTCGATCCGGTAATGGTGCTCGCTGACATCCTCGATGAGGAGGTCGACACCCGAAAAGTCCGGCTCGAGCACCGTGCCCAGCAGAGCTGCCAGAACCGTAAGATTGAATGCCATTGCCGGAGACTGAAGCCCTGGCTCAAGCGCGGTCGGGTCGCGCCTGACCATCCAATCCAACGCGCGGGTGACCGCCGCCTCGCCGTCTTCGCGGTGGAAATCCGTTGGCATCGGCCCCCAAGCGACCTCGAGCCCCGCCTTGTGAAAGCCAGCGTGGAGGAAGCCCGCATCGCTGTATCCTACGTAGACCTTCGACCGCGCGGCATCCGGCAGATCGGCCACGGCCGACTCGGCGATCCGGTTCGATCCATATCCCCCGCGGGCGAACCAGACGGCATCGACCGACGAATCGGACATGACTTCGCGAAGAGCCGAGAGCCGCGCCTGGTCAGGCCCCGCGAAATGGCCTTCCGAAAGAAAGCACTGCGGGTGAATCACGACCTCGCAATCGCCGCGCCGCTCAACGAGCGCTTCGAGCCGGTCCGCGGACTGGCGTGTAAGCGGGCAGCTTGGAGCGACAACGGCGATCTTCATGAGCCGTTACATTTAGCATGGCGCCGCCGCACGCAATGGGGCAGCTTCGCCCACCTGATCGGAAGGGGGATTTCATGATCAAGCGCTCGGTATTCGCTGCCGCCGGGGCGGCACTGCTTTCAAGCTCCGCTTTGGCGCAGTCGCCGGACACCTACGATCTGCTGATAGACAATGGCACCATCTACGACGGCATGGGCGGTGAGCCATTTACTGGAGACGTCGCGATCAAGGGCGACAGAATCGTCTACGTAGGTCCGCAAGCTCCCGGCGTCGCGAACAAGACGGTGGACGCTAGCGGGATGGCCGTGTCGCCCGGCTTCATCAACATGCTCAGCTGGGCGGTCGAAAGCCTGATCGCCGACGGCCGGGGCCTGAGCGACACGGTTCAGGGCGTAACGCTCGAGATTTTCGGCGAGGGGGACTCCATGGGCCCACTCAATCCACAGATGAAGAAGCTCGCCGTCCAGCGGCAGGGCGACATCAAATATCCGATCAAGTGGACGACGCTCGGCGAGTACCTCACCTACATCACTCGCAAGGGCATCACTCCGAACGTCGCCTCGTTCATCGGCGCAACGACCGTCAGGGTGCATGAGCTTGGCGAAAAGGACGTCGACCCGACGCCCGAGCAGCTGGACCGCATGCGCGCGCTCGTTCGCGATGCGATGAAGGAAGGCGCACTCGGCGTCGGCTCATCCCTCATCTATGCGCCGGCAAGCTACGCCGAGACCCCCGAACTCGTCGCGATCACCACAGAGGCCGGCAAATGCGGCGGCATGTACATCAGCCACATGCGGTCCGAGGCCGACCGGCTCGTCGAATCCGTGGATGAGCTGATCAGCATCAGCAAGGAGTCCGGGGCGCCGGCCGAGATCTACCACCTCAAGCAGGCCGGGAAGACGAACTGGGGCAAGCTCGACGAGGTAATCAAGCACGTGGAGGCGGCGCGCGCTTCCGGTCAGCGCATCACCGCCGACATGTACACCTACACGGCCGGCGCGACGGGCCTCGATGCCTCCATGCCCACTTGGGTCCAGTCCGGCGGGCTCGAGGAATGGATCAAGCAGATGAAGGACCCGGAAGTCCGGGCCAGGCTCGTCCAGGAGATGCGCGCTCCCGGCAAGGACTGGGAGAATTTGCTGTACGGTGCCGGCACTCCCGAAAACGTCCTGCTGGTCGCATTCAAGAATCCGAAGTTGAAGCCTCTCACGGGCAAGACTCTCGGCGAAGTCGCGAAGATGCGCGGCAAGAGCCCGGAAGAAACGGCGATGGACCTCGTCATCGAGGACGGCAGCCGCGTCGGCACCGTCTATTTCCTGATGAGCGAGGATAATGTGAAGCGGCAGGTCGGCCTTCCGTGGGTCGGTTTCGGCTCGGACGCGGAATCATCTGCTCCGGAGGGCGTCTTTCTCAAATCGTCGACGCACCCCCGCGCCTACGGCAATTTCACTCGCGCGCTCGGCAAATATTCCCGCGACGAGAAAGCGGCGCCACTGGCCGACGTGATCCGACGGTTGACGAGCTTCCCCGCGACCAACCTCGGCCTCAAGGGCCGCGGAGTCCTTCGCGACGGCTATTATGCCGACGTGGTTATCTTCGATCCCGCCACGATCCAGGACCATGCGACCTTCCAGAAACCGATGCAGCTTTCGACCGGCGTCCGCGACGTCTTCGTCAACGGCACGCAGGTGCTGAAGGACGGCAAGCACACCGGAGCGAAGCCGGGCCGTTTCGTACACGGGCCAGGATGGACCGGATGGCCTGACGGCGGCGCTTGCAAATAAGCAGGGTCCCAATAGGGCCTGCGCTTAATGACTGATTCGACCATATTCTTCTGTGGGATCGGCGGCAGCGGCATGCTTCCCCTCGCCTCGATCGTCCGCGCGAGCGGCGCCAAGGTCGCGGGTTCCGACCGATCGCTGGATGCGGGCCGCGTTGCGAACAAGTTCGCCTACCTCCGCTCGCTAGGCATCTCGCTCTTTCCCCAGGACGGCTCCGGCCTGCAGGAGGGCATGACGCTCGTGACCTCCGCCGCTGTCGAAGACACCATCCCCGACGTGGTTCGTGCGCGCGAGCTAGGGCTGCAGCATCTCACGCGCCCGCAGTTCCTGGCGAAGCTCTTGAACGACGCGCAGCGCAGCGTTGCTGTCGGCGGGACAAGCGGCAAATCGACCGTCACGGGAATGATCGGTTGGATCCTCCACCACGCGCATCGCCAGCCGACGGTCATGAACGGCGCGGTCATGAAGAATTTCGTCACGCCCTCCGCGCCATTCGCCAGTGCGCTTGTCGGCGATCCGGAGCTGTTCGTCAGCGAAGTGGACGAGAGCGACGGCTCGATCGCGCTCTACAAGCCCGAGATCGCGGTGCTGACCAACATCAGCCTCGATCACAAGGAAATGGCCGAACTGCGCAGCCTTTTCGCGGCCTTCCTGCTGCGCGCCCGCAAGGCGGTCGTGAATCTCGACGATCCCGAGACGCGCGCGATCTCCGATGTCATCCCGGCCGACGTCTGCGTGGGCTACGGCTTCGACAGCCCGGGCGCGTCGTTCATGGGCAAGAACCTGGAGCTTGCTGCCGACGGGAGCAGCTTCACCGTCATTGCGGGCGACGAGAGCCAAGACGTGCGTTTAAACGTACCTGGCCGCCACAACGCCTCCAACGCGCTGGCGGCCATCGCAGCAACGCGCCAGCTCGGAATTTCACTCGAGGATTCGGCCGCGGCGCTGGAGCGCTTCGAGGGTCTCAAGCGTCGGCTGGAGACGGTGGGCTCGGCAGCGGGCGTGACCGTCATCGACGATTTTGCGCACAACCCTGACAAGATCGACGCAACGCTCGCCACGCTTCGCAGCGGCGAAGGGCGTTTGCTCATCATGTTCCAGCCGCACGGCTACGGGCCACTGACCAAGATGGGCGATGAGCTGGCGGCAAGCTTCGCGCGTGGAATGGCTCCGGGCGACAGGCTGTACCTGCCCGACCCCGTCTACCAGGGCGGCACTGTCGATCGGGCCCGTGGCTCCGACTGGCTCGCGGAGCAGGTCCTGACCGCCGGCGGAAAAGCCGAGCACATCCCGGAACGCGCGGCCATTGGCGAAGCGATCCTTGCGGAGGCTCGCGATGGTGACCGGATCGTCATCATGGGCGCGCGCGACGATAGCCTCAGCGAATTCGCCGCCGATCTCGTCGAACGCCTCGCAACTTCGTTATTGCGGGCGTAGCAAAGCAATCCAGGCGGGATCGCGCTAGCTCTCCTCGCGATGACGAAACCACTGCGCAGGATGTAGGTTGAGGGAGCATGGCAGCACCGGGCACCGTCATCGGCTGGCTCCTCGCGGAGGATGACCGAGCTAAGCTCCTCGAACAGTTCAATCCCAAATATGAAAAGACCGTCGCGCACCATGTGACGCTCAAGACGGAGGCGGCGAGCGACCCGCTTCCGCATGAAGTCCAGGCCCAGATCGTCGGACACACGGATGACGACGAGGGGGTGCAGGCGATGATCGTCGCGATCGACGGCACCACCGACCGCCCCGACGGATCGACCTATCACATCACCTGGTCGCTCGCTGACGGCCGCCTGGCCCGGGAAAGCAATGACGTGCTCAGGGAGCGCGGCTGGGAGGAGTTCGACCATCCTATCCCGGTCACGCTGACCGCAGGCCGCTTCTGATCATGGCGAGGAAGCAGCCTCACCTTTTCCTCGATTGCGACGGCGTTCTGGCCAATTTCGATGAAGGGGCCGTCGATCTGCTTGGTATGACGCCGGCCGATTTCGAGCAGCGCTTCGGAAAGGGGGAATTCTGGCGGCGGCTCGCTCATCACCGCAATTTCTACGGCGAGCTTCCGGAACTGCCCGATGCCCAGCAGCTATTCAAAGCCGTCAAACATTTGAAACCAACGATTTTGACGGGACTGCCGCTTGGAGAATGGGCCGCGCCCCAAAAGGAGCGATGGGCGGCGAAGCATTTCCCCGGCGTCCCGATCATCACGACCATGGCGCGCCAGAAGCATTTGCACATGGAGCCCGGTGACGTGCTCGTCGACGACCGGGAAAACCACCGGCACCTGTGGGACAAGGCCGGCGGCATCTTCGTTCATCACAAGAATGCCGCGGACAGCATTCGCCAGCTGGCAAAAATCTATCCGTCAGTGAAGGTGGGAGCGGAGGCTTAGGCCGCCGCTTTGAGATCGACCTTCTCGACCCACTCAGGCCAGAAAACCGGCTCCCGGTTCGACCAGCCCGGCGCAGTCGCTGCGCTTTCGCTGATCGACTGGAGCAAGGTCCGGCGCCGATCCGGATGCAGGTGAGGAAGCGCAGCTGCGGCGCAGAAGGCCGCCGGCAACCATGGCCGAGCCGAAGCGCCGACAAGCCGCTCGTAGAGGAAGCGGAAGGCGGCAAAGTTCGGAAGCCGGTCCTGGCCAAGGTCGAACGCAGCCACCGTGATCAGCATACCCATGAAAGGCTCGATCATGTCGAGGCCGCTGTCGTCCGGAACCTGCATGCGCAGGTGGTCGAGCTGCTTGTAGATTCGGGCTTGTGCGCGGATGGAAGCAGCCTCGCCTTCGTCGCGGGCCCAGCATTCGATCGCGTCGCGGCGGCCGTATGCCACATCGAGCGAGCGGCGGATGTACCGCTGCGTCGCCTTCGCGAAGCTGGCGAACTCTTTCATTTCCGAGAGCAGCAACGCGCCGTTAGCCGGCTGGCTGGTCCGCGTAATCATCACCCCGACTCCTTAGTCCCACCGGCGGGATGATGCGGCCGCTCTAGTTGCGGATTGATTAA
>JBKPKE010000039.1:0-6143 GCA_046730955.1 Pseudomonadota bacterium | reverse complement strand
GCGTCCTGACCGATCAGCTCGGAGAAATTCTGGGGCCGGTACTTGCGAGCGAGCACGCGGTACGGCGAGGCGGTGGCCTTCTGAGGCACCTCGGGCAAGTCGAGGCCCAGGCCAGGCGATTCGGGTTCGTCCATCAGTGCTGATGTAGGAGTGCGAAGGGGTCTGCGCCAAGCGCTGAAGGTGGGAGCCGAACGACCCGAAGCGATATCGTTGTGGCTGCTTCCTTCCGGACCTGACCAGGTTGGCGACGACTTCGTCCGCCCGACTCCCGCGGCGCATATGGGAGAAGACCTTGGGACGCGCAAGTTAGCCGCGTCTCGCCCCCCCCTTCATTGACCATTCACGAGGCTTGCGGGATGTCGCTATGCCTGAACCGGAGTGCCCGCATGCTTTCTTTCGCCGTCATTCCGCTTCTCGTTTCCGCCGCCCAGGCGGCGGACCCGCCTGTCATCGTAACAGGGTATGCCTGGGCGCCGTTCGTCAGCCCGATGGGTGAGCCGTTTCGCTCTCGCACGCGGGAGGACGACCCGTTTGCACGCTGGTTTCACCAAGCCGACCGCAACCAGGACGGGACGCTGACGGACGACGAGATGCGCGCCGACGCCGAACGGTTCTTTACCGTGCTGGACCGCGATCGGGACGGAAGAATCGATTCGGAAGAACGCATGATCTACGAATCGGAAATCGCGCCGGAGGTTCAGTCCAACTCACAGTGGAAACGGACTCGGCAGGAACTTGCCGCAGAACCACGGTCGAGCGAGAATTCCGATCGCGGCCACGGGCCGCGGCGATGGGAAAAGAACATTGACGGATATCAACTGAACGGCCTGCAAGGCGCGGCCCGATACGGGTTGCTCAATCTCCCTGAGCCCGTCGCCGGGGCCGATGCGGATTTCAATCAATTCGTCTCGCTGGACGAATTCAGGCGCGCCGCCTCGTACCGCTTTCAACTGCTGGATAGCGATCGGATGGGCGGGCTCACGTTGCAGAAGCTCGAAGTACTCCTGCCCACCCGCCCCAAGGAGGGCAAGCGCATCAAACGCCCCAAGAAAGCCCACGACACGAGAGTCGGTCTTCCGTTCCCGAAGGCGGACTAGGCTTCCCGGCCTTCGCTCCTCCGCTCAGCCGTAGAGCCAATTCTTTGCCCCAGCTGGAATACGCACACTCAGTTCCTTCAAGTCTTCGGACAGAATGATCTGACATGCGAGGCGGGACGTCCGGGTTGCATGTGCGGCCAGATCGAGCAGGTCCTCTTCTTCGTCGCTGGCGCGGGGGAGCTTTTCGAAATCCGCCTTGTCGACGATCACGTGACAGGTTGAGCATGCCATGACGCCCTCGCAGGCGCCCTCGAGCGGCTGCTTTGCGGCCCAGGCAACGTCCAGCAAGCGCAGACCCGGCTTCGCCTCGACCTCTTTGTCCAGAGTGCCGTCTGGTTTGTGAAATCGCACCTTGATCAAGCGGCTAGCCCCTGCTGCGCTCGCGCTGCGGCGCCCATGCGGTGGACGGCCAAAACGAGATCGTCCTCGGATGTGTAGCGCCCGAAACCCAGTCGGATCGATGAGCGCGCTTCACGGTCACTGAGGCCGATGGCACGAAGCACGTGGCTCGGTCTGCCCGAGCCGCTGGCGCAGGCACTTCCCAAGGAAAATGCGATGTCCCGCAGCTCGGCGATCAGGCGCGCCGCATCGAGCCCTTCGCGACGGATATTCAGATTGCCGTGATAGCGGTCACTTTGGCTGCCGTTGACGATCCAATCGGGTCCCAGTGCATCCAAGGCTGCGGTCCAGAGCCTCTCGACATGTTCCCGGTCGGCACTACGACGCTCTGACGCCAATTTCGCAGCTTCGCCAAAGCCAACGCAAAGCATCGGAGACAGGGTGCCGGAGCGAATGCCCATTTCCTGCCCGCCACCGTGGATGATTGGCGCAGGCTCTGATCCTTTGCGCATCCAAAGCGCTCCTATGCCCTTGGGCCCGTGGATCTTATGGGCGGAAATTGTGACGAGGTCTGGTCCCCGCGGGATTTCGACCCGCCCGAGCGCCTGGACTGCATCGCAAAGCATGAGGGCACCGACTTCATGAGCAAGTGCGGCAATCTGAGAGACCGGCTGAATGACGCCAATCTCATTGTTGACGAGCATTGCCGCAACGACCGCAACGCTGTCATCGAGTGCCTCGCGCAACTGGTCGAGGCTTAGCCGTCCGTCCGACTCGACCTGCAGGCGTGTGACGTCATAGCCCTTGCCTTCCAGCCACTCGCAGGTGTCGAGGACGGCAGCATGCTCCGTCGTTACAGTAACGATGCGGTTGCGACTGTTCTGGGCCTTCTCCATCGAACCCTTGATCGCCCAGTTCAGGGCTTCTGTGGCGCCGCCGGTAAAGGCGAGGCTTCCGCCATCCAGTCCGATCGTCCGTGTAACGTGCTTGCGCGCGACTTCGATCGCCGCGGCCGCCTCTCTGCCCCACCGCGAGGGCGAGTGCGGATTGGCGAACTTTTCCCCAAGCCAAGGCTGCATTGCAGCCGCCACTTCGGAAGCAACGGGCGTTGTCGCCTGATAGTCGAGGTAGATCATGCGGCCCTTGGCGCAACGCGATCGCGAATCCGCCGCCATTCGAGGGCAAAACGTTCCACGTCGGCTTCACGGGTACCGGGTCCGAAGCTGACCCGAACGAAGCAGCTCGCGATCTCGTCAGGCAAACCCATTGCTTCCAGCACAACACTCGGCTTCATGCTCCCGGAGGAGCAGGCGCTGCCTGCGGATATGGCAATACCCGCCAGATCGAATTGCACGAGCTGGCTGGAACTCGTGACGCCAGGCATCGCATAGGAACCGATCGTCGCAATCCGCGAGCTTTCGCCAGCGACGATCCTGCCGCCTGCAGAGAGTATTGCCTCGTCCAGCTTGGAACGAAGCGCACCGAGCCGCTCCATGTCGTAGGGACGGGCCGTCAGGGCCGCGGCGAATCCGGCGGTACTAGGCGAATCCTGTGTTCCTCGGCGATAACCCTTCTCCTGCCCTCCCACAGGCTCGAGCGTGGCTAGGTCCTTCACTAGCAATACACCGACGCCCGGCGGGCCCCCGAGCTTGTGGGAGCATGCAGCAACAAAATCCGCGTCGGGCAGCGGGATCTTCCCTGCACTTTGAGCGCAATCGGCAAGCAGCAGTGAGCCGGCCTCACGAATGCGCTCGCCTATCCGATGCAGCGGCTGAATTACTCCGGTTTCATTATTGACGTGCTGGATCGCGACCAGAGCCGGACCTTCCTTCAGAGTCGCCTCGAGCGAGGCCTCATCGATCAGTCCGTTCGGATGAACACGGATGATCCTAGACGCCGGGCCCATCGCGTGAGGAACGATCGCGTGTTCGGTCCCGCCGTGCGCGCTTCCAGGAACCCTCGACCTCTTCGCGGCAATCTCGACCGCTTCGCTCGCGCCGGACGTGAAGATGACGTCATGCCGCCAGCCCAAGATGTCTGCGATTTCCCTCCGTGCACTTTCCAGAACGGATCGTGCGGCTCTACCCTCCGCGTGAGGCGAGCTCGGATTCGCCCATGCCTCGAGCGCGTCAGCCATTGCGGACCGCGCCTCGGGCAGCACGGGTGTGGTTGCGGCATGGTCGAGATAGAGACGGTCAGCGCGGTTCAATTGTCGCCTTTTCCTGCCGATTGCCAGTTGAAGCGCCGCACCTATATAGGAGCCGCCGCCGCGGTGCACCCGCGCTCGCGGTTGTTGTCACTTGTGCGAGCACCCGGAATTCATGCCCGAAGTCATTTTTCCCGGCCCCGAGGGGCGTCTCGAAGGTCGTTTCCACCCGGGGACCCGTCCCCGCGCGCCGGTTGCGCTGATTCTGCACTCCCATCCGCAAGCGGGTGGCACGATGAACAACAAGATCGTGCAGTTGCTTTACCAAACCTTCGTGAAGCGCGGCTTTGCAACGCTCCGGTTCAATTTCCGCGGTGTCGGAAAGAGCCAGGGCACGTTCGACAATGGCATTGGCGAGCTGTCGGATGCCGCTTCGGCGCTCGACTGGGTACAGCAGATACATCCTGAAGCGGAGACGACCTGGGTTGCCGGCGTCAGCTTCGGAGCCTGGATCGGCATGCAGTTGCTGATGCGGCGACCGGAAATTCGCGGATTCATCTCGATCGCTCCGCCGGCGAACATGTACGACTTCAGCTTCCTGGCCCCGTGTCCGTCGTCGGGGATCATCATTCAGGGTGAGGCGGACGAAGTCGTGACGCCGAGCGCAGTCCAAAAGCTGGTCGACAAGCTGCGGACCCAGAAGCACATCACCATCCATCACGATACGATCCCGGGCGCGAACCATTTCTTCGCGAACGAGCTCGATCTTCTGATGAAGAGCGCGGACGAATATCTGGACATGCGGCTCGCGACGGACCCGAAACGGCCCCTGACTATCGGCAAGCGTTAGAGCGTCCAGACCAGCACGTTTGATACAATCACAGCCGCGGCGCCCATCATGAGGAAGCCGCGACCGCGATATTCCTTCTGCCGTACGAGCCGGGCTCCGCCGATGACGAGCAAGAATGCCGCGATCATCGCGATCGCCATCACCGCCGAGCCAAGATTTTGCAGAATCCCCTCCCCACATTTCACCAACGCTTAACTGCTGTCGCCATATAGCGGCAGTATGGCCATAGCTGAGCAACAGGCACGCCTTGAAGAGGCGTTCGACAGGATCGAGGAAACGATCCTGCCATGCATTGCCATGATGCTCGAATCCTTGCTCGATGCGTCCGAAGAAGTCGGCAAGATCGACCCCAAGGCCCTCGCTGCGGAGCTAAGGATCCTGGCCGCCGAACTCGAGGAACTCACTCGGGCCGTCGAGCGCAGCAGCCCGGTCCACCTGGAACCGGGCGAGTACAAGACCGCGGCTGCCTAGTCTTCCTCGCTGACGATCCGCGCGTGCAGCGTCGGGTCGATATTCCCTCCGGACAATACCACCACGGTGCCTTCGAGTGGCTCGACTTTCCCCGCGAGGAGCGCCGCAAGCGCGGCTGCACCGCCCGGCTCAACGACAAGCTGATGCCGGTCCCAGGCCCAGCGGACGGCCTCCTTCACCTCAGCGTCGGACACCGACAGGGCAGCTGAGGCCCGGTCCTGCAGAATTGCGAAGGTGATCGGGGAGACTCGCGGCGTCTGAAGCGCATCGCAGAGCGTCGGCGGCGCGTCGACGCCGACCGGCACGATTTCGCCAGCCTGCAGGGACCGCTGCATGTCGTCCCAGCCCTCAGGCTCGACAATGACAATGTCAGCATCGGGGCAGGCGAGCGCGATTCCGGAAGCCAGACCTCCGCCGCCGCAGGGTATGATGATCCGGGTCGGAAGTTCCGGAATCTGCTCCAGGATTTCCAGACCTGCAGTGCCCTGCCCGGCGACGATATGCACGTCGTCGAAGCTAGGAACCACGGTTGCCCCGCCCTCAGCAGCCAGATTCGCCGCAATCGCTTCGCGGCTTTCCCGGTAGCGGTCGTAGAAGACGATCTCGGCGCCTTCGGCACGCGTGCCTTCGACTTTCACCGTTGGAGCATCGGACGGCATCACGATTACAGCGCGCATGCCCAGCCTCCTGGCCGCAATTGCGACTCCGCGGGCGTGATTGCCCGAGGAGAAGGCGACCACGCCCCGTTTGCGCTCTTCGTCCGAGAGTTGGAGCAGCCGGTTCGTCGCTCCCCGCAGCTTGAAGGCACCTCCGGTCTGCAAACATTCGCATTTCAGCCAGATTCGGATCCCGCCAACCTCGCTTTCAATCAGCGGCGTGCGCTCTACCGAACTCGAGATCCGCCTGCCGGCTTCGATTACGTCAGTGCGGCCGACCGTGGGTGTGGTGCTCAACTCTTTGATTTCCTTGCGTTCCGATCAACCGTTGCACGGTGGCGACAAAAGTTCCGATTTCCGGCCTTAATAGTTCGGAAAAATCTTTACTTGAGGATACCCCCTACATATATCGCGCGTCCGCTGCCCCATGGGACTTCCAACCGCAAGGCAGCTTTTCGTCAACGTATGCCGTCAGGCACTTGGAGGTCCCTTGAATTGCACAAGCATCATAGCGCGCTGGGGCTAGCTGCCACCCCTCTTGGCAACCCGGTTGCCGAAATCGCTAATAGCCGACCGGCTCAGCC
>JBKPKE010000038.1:0-50203 GCA_046730955.1 Pseudomonadota bacterium | reverse complement strand
GGATTGCCATGGCGCCGCTGACGCGCGCCCGGGCCGACCGCGAAGGCATCCCCAACGAACTCATGGCCGAATATTATGCGCAGCGCGCGAGCGCTGGCCTGATCATCTCGGAAGCGACGGGCATCAGCCGCGAGGGACTCGGCTGGCCCGATGCGCCCGGCCTGTGGAACCAAGCGCAGGTCGCTGGCTGGAAGCTCGTTACCGATGGCGTCCACAAAGCGGACGGACGGATCGTCGCGCAGCTATGGCACATGGGCCGCCTGGTTCACCCCGATTTGGGTGAAGGTCAGCCTGTGAGCTCCTCCGCAACGACTGCGCCGGACTATGCGCATACTTATGAGGGCAAGAAGCCATACGTCACCGCTCGTTCCGCAACTTATCCGGACATCCAACGGATCATCGGCGACTATGCCGCGGCGGCGCGCAACGCGATCGACGCCGGGTTCGACGGCGTCCAGATCCATGGCGCCAACGGCTATCTGGTCGATCAATTCCTGCGCAACGGGGCGAACTTCCGCACGGACCAGTACGGCAGCTCGATCGAGAACCGGCTGCGGTTCATGACGGAGGTTCTCCAGGCGGTGGGCGGCGCTATCGGCATGGATCGCGTTGGCATCCGCTTCTCGACCAACATCCTCGTCCAGGGCGTCGACGACTGCGATCCGCTCGCTTTGTTCAAGGCAGTCGCCGAAGAACTGGAAGAGCTGAGGGTACCTTGGATCGAACTTCGCGAGGCGCACCAACCGACATCAGCCGGCTCCATCCCGACCGAGCCCGTGAGCCCGGCGATGCGCCCGCTTTATTCAGGCAAGATCCTGCTCAACAGCGATTATGACGGGCCGAGCGCCCGCGAGCGCATGGCAGAAGGTATCGCCGACGGCATCAGCTTCGGCCGGCCATTCATATCGAACCCGGATCTCGTTCGCCGCCTCGCCGCCGGGGCGCCGCTCAGCCCGGGCGACCCGAGCACTTTCTATTCGGGCGGGTCTGCCGGCTACACCGACTATCCGACTGTGGACGAAGCGAAGGCCGCCTAGGCACCGTACTTTTCCCGAAGCTCGAACAGCGAGAGGGCGGCGCGCGCGGCGTGTCCGCCCTTGTCGCCCTGGCGGGGATCCGCGCGAGCGATCGCCTGGTCCACATTCTCGACGGTCAGGACGCCGTTCCCGATGGCGAAACCATCGAGGGTCAGATCCATCAGTGCGCGGGCACTCTCCTCGGAGACGATCTCGAAGTGATAAGTCTCGCCGCGGATGACGATGCCAAGAGCGACGAAAGCACAAAAGCGCCCGCTCCTGGCAGCGAGGGAAATCGCCGCCGGAAGCTCGAGCGCGCCCGGAACCGTGATCGTCTCATGCTTGTGACCCGCAGCCTCAATCGCGTTTCGAGCACCCTCGAGCAGCATGTCGTTGAGATGCGGATAGAAGCGCGCCTCTACAATGAGAATCGTCGACATGACGTCATGCCGCCGATTTGATGGGACGTTCCTCGACGATCTCGAGGCCGTAGCCGGACAAACCCACGGGCGAATGGTGGGTATTCGTCAGCAAGATCATCTCGTGCACTCCGAGCGCGCCGAGGATCTGCGCTCCAATCCCGTAGTTCCGAAGCTCCGGACCGCCTGCCGGCTCCTTCCCGGAGCGCAGATCGGCCGAGCGGGACAGCGATCCAGCCGCCGCCGCATGGAGCGCCACAACCACCCCACTTCCGTCTTTCTCAATCATCCGCATTGCGCCCTGAAGCTGCCCTGACCTCGGCGAAGCCTCGCCAAGCACGTCGGCGAAGAGATCCAGGCTGTGCATCCGAACAAGCACTGGCCTGGTCGTGTCCAGTGCTCCATGAACCAAAGCGAGCTGTTCCTCGCCGGTCGCTTTGTCGCGAAAGACCTGCGCCTGCCACTCCGCACCCGTGCTGGACTTGAAGGAGGTTGTGGCCGCGCGCTGGACCATGTGGTCCTTCTTCAGCCGATAGGCGATCAGGTCGCGGATCGTGCCGATCTTGAGGCCGTGGGCGCGAGCAAAGTCCATAAGATCGTCGAGGCGGGCCATGGTGCCGTCGTCGCGCATGATCTCGCAGATGACCGCGCTTGGATTGAGACCCGCGAGCCGCGAGATGTCGACGCCCGCCTCTGTGTGACCGGCCCTCACGAGCACCCCGCCCGGCTTTGCAACGAGAGGAAAGACGTGGCCTGGCGACACCAGCTCGTCCGGTCCATGCGATGCGTCGATGGCAACGGCCACGGTCCGCGCACGATCGGCCGCGCTGATCCCGGTCGAAATGCCCTCTTTCGCCTCGATCGAAACCGTAAAGGCCGTCTCATTGCGGCTGCGGTTGTTGTTGACCATCGGCTTAAGGCCAAGCGTGTCCGAGCGGTCCTTGGTCAAAGCGAGGCAAATCAGCCCGCGCCCGTGCCGAGCCATGAAGTTGATCGCCTCGGGCGTCGCCATCTGTGCCGGAATAACCAGGTCGCCCTCGTTTTCCCTGTCGTCATCGTCGACGAGGATGAACATCCGGCCGTTGCGCGCTTCGTCGATGATGGCTTCGGTCCCGACAAGCACCTCCGTGTTTCCGCGCTGGATCAGCTTTTCCAGTCGTACGAGCGTATCCGCCGTCGGATTCCACTCCGTGGAGCCAAGCTTGCGCAGCGAGTTGGGGTGGAGGCCGGCAGCGCGGGCCAGTGCGGCCCGGCTGACCTCGCCGGTTTCGATAATGGCATTCAGCCGTTCAATGAGAGTTGTGCTCATGGAACGCGCTATATCACATTAGAATGTGATGGAAAGAGGAAACAGATGTGTTTCTACTGTGCGCGGGCGGCAATCATTCGGTCGAGATATCGCGCGATGACGTCGATCTCGACATTGAGCTGTCTGCCTTGAGCCAGATCGCCCAGCGTGGTCTGCTGCGCCGTGTGCGGAATGATGTTCACCGAGAAATGAGTCCCGTCCTCGGCATCCCGCACGTCATTGACCGTAAGGGAGACGCCGTCGAGCGAGATAGAGCCCTTCTGTGCGATCGCAGGCGCCAGCTCGCGCCCGACGCGTATGCCGATGCGCGTGGAGTCACCCTCAGGGCACGTACCGATCACTTCACCGACACTGTCGACATGCCCGGTGACGATATGGCCGCCAAGCTCGTCACCCATCCTTAGCGGTCTCTCCAGATTGAGCCGCGCGCCTTCGCGCCACATGCCCCCAGCAGTCCGCGAGACCGTTTCGGCAGAGACATCGACGGCGAACCAATCCTGGCCCTTGTCCACGACCGTCAGGCACACGCCCGAGCAGGAAATGGATGCGCCGAGGTCGACGCTGGCCAGGTCGTAGCCGGTTCGGATATGCAAGCGCAGGTCCCCGCGTTGCTCAGCGCTGATGACGGTGCCGATATCGGTGACGATGCCTGTGAACATGGCCGCCGCTTAAGCCGCGCGGACCCGCTCGTAAACTTCGAGCCGATCGACCCCGAGCCGCCGGCCGTCCCTGGGGGTCCAAAGATCATGGGCATCAGCGATCGCGTCCAGCCCCACATAGCCGAACGATGACTTGCCCTCGCCGACGATGATCGGCGCGCGATAGATCAGGATCCGGTCGACAAGATCCGCCGTCAGGAACGCGGTCGCCGTTGCCGATCCGCCTTCGACCAACAGGTCGTTGACGTCATGAAGTCGGTACACATCTTCCGGATTTCTAAGCATTTCCCAGCCGTCGACCGCCTCACCTCGAGTGAGCAGGGCCCGCCGAGGCGACCATTCCTCCAGCCCCGGAAGCCGGACATCCAGCTTCGGCGCATCGGCCTGATAGGTACCGCGCCCCACGAGAATCATGTCCGAGTGAGCGCGCTCGAGGTGGACGTGCTTGCGTGCGTCCTCTCCGGTAATCCATTTGCTCTCGCCCGACGGGAGGGCGATCTTGCCGTCGATCGAGAGCGCCAGCTTGAGAGTGATTCTTGGACGGCCCAGCGACAATCGCGTCAGCCAGCCCGAAAGCGAATCCACGGCCTGTCTTCGGCCAACCCCCAGCTTCACTTCGATCCCTGCATCCCGCAGCCTGCTGATACCCTCTCCCGCCGTGCGCGCGTCGGGATCCTTCAGGCCGATAACGACCCTCGACGGCTTCGCATTCGCAAGCAGGTCTGAGCACGCGGGACCTCGCGGACTGTCGTGGGCGCAAGGCTCGAGCGTTACATAGACAGTCGACCCGGCCGCTTTCCCCCCGGCCTCTTCTAGAGCCAGCGCCTCGGCATGCGGTCGCCCGCCCGCCGCTGTAGATCCTCGGCCGACGACCTGTCCTCCCGACGAGACAATCACGCAGCCGACATTGGGATTGGGTGCACTCCGCCCGCGTGCGGCCTCGCCGAGGCGCACCGCTTCAGCCATGAGACGCGAGTCCGCGCTCACATTCCGAGCTGCTTTTCCAGCTTCTGGAATTGCCGCTGCTTCTCCCTTGCGGCCGCGTCGCGCTTTGCCTGGTCCTTCTTCTGATCGGCGATGATCTCGGCGTCGGTCCGGTCCGCCGACCAGCTTTGCGCGTAGACGACTTGGGGCGGAGGCGCCGTGTTGATCTTCGAATCGACGACGAATTCGATGATGATGATGAGTGTCACCAGAATCGAGAGTATGGCCGCGATCACCTGTTCGCGGCTGCGCTGGCGCATGAAGGCCCGCAAGTCATTGAAGGCTGCACGCGGGCCGACCGGTTTAGGAAACCATCCCATTGCCGCAAATGTAGGGACTGGGCCGTGCCAGCGCTAGGCGGTGGGCTCCACAGGATAAGCGGTCGTACTTTTCACCCTCTCCATGGCGAAGTGCGACGATACGTTCTTGAGCGGGACTGCAGCAATCAGTTCCCGGTAGAAGGTGTCGAAGGCGGTCATGTCCGCTACGGCAACGCGTAACATATAGTCCACGTCGCCGGCCATCCGGTACACGTCGAGCACCTCCGCCATCCCGGCAACGACCCTGGTGAAATTGTCCAGCCACTCCGGCGAATGATCCCGCGCCTCAACGCCGATGAAAACGGTAAGGCCGAGTCCAATCGCCTCGGGCCTTACCAGGGAAACCGTGCGCTCGATCACACCGTCTGATCGTAGCCTCTGGATACGTCGCCAGCAGGGAGTTTGCGAAAGACCGACGCGCGCCGCGACCTCCGCAACGGGCAGTGAAGCATCTTCCTGGAGGATCCCAAGGATTCTGCGATCGGTACGATCCAGCTGTCGCATGCCCCGATTTTAGAAGAAACTTGCTCGATAGAGAAGATCGCAAACAACAATGACGCTTTTTCATATGCGACACTTGCGCAGCGTCGATGGGAGTAGGTCTGCTGTCCGGTTTCGAGAGCACGTGTCCGTTTGAGAAGATTATTCTCAACTGGCCGACCTTGGCCCGGCAACTCCCTAGGGCCCCGGCAGCAATGCCGGGGCCGATCCGAGGTAGAGATCGAAGACGGGGAAATCAGAAAAAAGCGAGCGGAGGAAAACAATGAAATCATTTGGGATCGTCGGCGTAGCAGTCGCCGCGGCAGCGCTGGCAGCTTGCGGGGGCAATGCGGCCGAGAATAACGTGGCTGCCGACAATATCGCGCTCGAGACCGAGAATCTCGACCTCAATGCAACTGATTTGAACACGGTTGACGCGAACGTAGTCGACTCGAACGCGGTCGACTCGAACGTTGTGACGGACGCCAATGCCGTCGACGCGAGCGCCGCCGACAACGCGAGCACGAACGCTCAGTAAGCGTCTCCTTTACCCCGAAGGGCGCGGGCCCGGCAGCCGCTTTCCGCGCCCTTTCTTTTCCAGCGCGCCGCCTGTGCTCAGCGCTTGGCGGCTGCTTTCAGGCGGGAAACCGCACGATCCTTGCCCATCCGGGCAACCAGTCCAGCCATCTCGGGCCCACTATCTCGGCCGGTGAACGCGAGCCGAAGAGGATGGAAGAGCTCCCGCCCTTTCTTGCCCGAAGTTGCCTTCAACTCGCTCGTCAGCGCCTTCCATGGATCATTCGACCAGTCGAGACCCTCCGCGATCGCGGCTCCGTCCCGCACGAGCATGCGTTCGTCATGCGCCAGTTCCGGCACCTCGACCTCGCCGTTCAGAACGTCGAACCACGCCGCGAAGTCCCCCAGTCGCTCGAGGTTCGGCCGCAATAAAAGCCAGTCTTCTTCCCCCGCCTCTGCAGGCAGGCGGTCCTTCACCGCCGCATGGTCAAGCTTATGAAGCAGACGCGCGTTGAGCAGCTCGACATCGTGCGGATCGAAATGAGCAGGCGCCCGCCCGAAATGCGCGAAGTCAAAGCTCGACGCGAGCTCGTCGAGCGTCGCCGGTTCTACAGGCAGCGAGGTTCCGATCCGCGCCAGCACGTCGAGCATGGCAAGGGGCTCGACGCCTTCTTCCCGAAGATGCTCAGCACCGTAGGAACCGAGCCGCTTCGACAATTTGCCTTCCGCAGCCACGAGAAGCGCCTCGTGCGCGAAATGAGGTGGGGGCGCTCCAAGGGCCTCGAACATCTGAATCTGCGCTGCGCTGTTGGTGACGTGGTCTTCGCCGCGCACGATGTGCGTGACGCCGAGATCCACGTCGTCGATCACGCTCGGCAGAAGATATAGCCAGCTGCCATCCTCGCGCCGGACGACTGGATCGCTGAGCAGCTTCGGATCGAAGCGCTGAGGCCCACGGATCAGGTCGGCCCACTCGATCGGCGCCTCATGATCGAGTCGGAAACGCCAATGCGGCCGCCTGCCATCCGGCACCGGCGCATCTGCCGGCTTGCGCTCGTAGACCGGCGGCAAGCCCCGGCCGAGCAAGATCTTGCGGCGCAGGTCAAGCTCGTCCGGAGTCTCGTAGCAGGCATAGACTCGACCGGCCTCCTTGAGCCGCGCGAACTCACGCTCGTAGAGATCGAACCGCTCCGACTGCCGGACCTCCGAATCCCACTTGAGACGGAGCCAGGAAAGATCGTCACGGATCGCATCCACGAACTCCTCTCGGCTTCGCTCCCGATCCGTGTCGTCAATGCGCAGGAGGAAACGCCCATCGTTTTTCCGGGCGAAAAGATAATTGTGCAGTGCCGTCCGGATATTCCCGACGTGGAGCCGGCCGGTCGGCGACGGCGCGAAACGGGTGACGACGCTCATGAAGGACGCGGCATATCTTTATTTGCGCGTCATAGTCAGGGTGCCGCCGGCTCCGCTGATCTGGGCGGTCCGCCCTTCATCTGAAAATACGGCCATGGTGCCGAGCTTGATCGTCTTGTCCGCGACAATTTCCGCCGGGGACCGGACTCGGCCGCATTCGCCGCTAGGGATCGGCGTGAACTGAAGGAGGTTGCGGTTCTGCTTCATCGACCAGCTCATGCGCCGGCATTCGGAGACGATCGTAAACTTGTCCTTGGTGACCTCCGCCGACATCGGCCAGATCTGGTCGGGCTTATTGCCGTTGAGCTGATCGATCGACCACATGCCTTCCAGCGACGGCACTGGTGTCTGGGCGGTCTCATTGGCCGAAACTGCTTCAGCATGGTTTGCGGCAGGGCTCTGCTCCGCCGGCTTGGAGCATGCAGCGATCGACAAAGCGAGCACGGCTAAAAAGATTTGCTTCATCGTGGCGTTTTCACCTCGGGTCCCGTGTGGAAGAAGTTGCTGATCGGGTAACGCCGGTCGCGGCCGAAGTTCCGAACGCCGATCTTCACTCCAGGCGGCGCCTGCCGGCGTTTGTATTCGGCCTTGAGCAGCAGCTGCTCCATCTTCGCGACGAGCTCGATCGGCTCGCCAGTGGCATTGGCGGTCTCCCGCACCGACATTTCCTTGTCGATCAGCGCTTCAAGAATGCGATCGAGATCGGAGTAGGGTGGGAGGCTGTCTTCATCTTTCTGATCGGGTCGCAATTCTGCGGATGGCGGCTTGGTAATCACGCGCTGCGGCATGACCGGCCCGTCTGGTCCGAGAGCGCCTTCCGGTTTGCTTCGGTTACGCCATCGCGAAAGCGCAAACACCGTCGTCTTGTAAGCGTCCTTCAACACATTGTAGCCGCCGGACATGTCCCCATAGAGGGTCGCATAACCCACGCTCATCTCGCTCTTGTTGCCCGTGGTGAGGAGCATCGGCCCGAACTTGTTCGACAGGGCCATCAGCGCGACCATCCTCAAGCGCGCCTGGATATTCTCCTCGGCGATGCTCGGCTTCGTCCCTGCGAACGCATCGGCCAGCGCCTCGTCAAGGGCGCCTACGCCGGACTCAATCGAAATGACGTCATGGCGGCAGCCCAGCAGCTCCGCGCACTGACGCGCGTCCTCCAGGCTTTCCTCGGACGTATACTTGGACGGAAGCATCACGCCCCAGACCCTCTCGGGTCCTAGCGCATCGACTGCGATGGCGGCGGATAGGGCGCTGTCGATCCCGCCGGAAAGGCCGAGGATCACTCCGGGAAAGCCGTTGCGCGTAACATAATCGCTGAGGCCCACCATCATTGCGCGGTAGGCATCCTCGGGGAACGGATCGAGATCGTGGCTCTCGCGGGTCGCGCAGCGCCACCCGTCGGCCTCTTTCCGCCATTCGGTCAGAAGCAGCTTCTCGTCCCAGTCCGGAAATTGCACGACCCTCTCGCCGTCCGGATGCATGATGAAGGACGAACCGTCGAACACGAGCTCATCCTGGCCGCCTACGCGATTGAGATAGGCCATCGGCAGGCCGGTCATGGTGACTCTAGAGCGTACGAGAAGCGCGCGCTTGTCGTCCTTGTCGAGTTCGTAGGGGCTGCCGTTGGGCACCAGCAGGAATTCCGCGCCCGCATCGGCCAGGTGCGAGCAGACCACTTCCTGCCAGATGTCCTCGCAAATCGGCACGCCGATCTTCACGCCGCGATATTCGATCGGCTCCGGGAGAGGACCCGACGCAAAGACTCTCTTCTCGTCGAACGTCCCGTAGTTGGGGAGTTCACGCTTGAGAGTCCGCGCCAGCATCCTTCCGCCTTCGGCGAGGATCATGACGTTGTAGTTGAGCCCACCCTCATTGTGGATCGACCCGAACAACAGCGCCGGGCCAGGCGTTGCGGTTGCATCGATGAGCCGTTCCGCAGCCTCCATCGTGCGCCGGACGAACTCCGGCTTCAGCACGAGGTCTTCTGGCGGATACCCCGTCAGCTGCAGCTCCGGGACCATAAGAAGGTCCGCTCCCGCTGCCTGTTCGCGCATAGCGAGGATCGCTGCGGCATTGCCTTCGAGATCGCCCACACGCTGATTCATCTGGGCCAGAGCGATGATCAGGCGATCCGTCATGCGGGCGATTTAGCGCCTTAACCGCCCCCGGCAACCCAAGCCAAGCTTTACGGATCGATGACTCGCTGTCTAAGGCTCGCGGAAACACGGATCTGGGGAGCCGAGATGAAACTGCTTGCGGGCAACAGCAACCCGCCGCTGGCCAAGGCCATCGCCGATTATCTCGAGCTTCCGCTCACGGAAGCGAGCGTGCGGCGCTTTGCCGACGAGGAAATCTTCGTCGAGATCAACGAGAACGTCCGCGGCGAGGACGTGTTCGTCGTTCAGACGACGAGCTATCCCGCCAACGACAATCTGATGGAGCTTTTGATCTGCATCGACGCGCTTCGCCGCGCGTCGGCCAAGAGGATCACGGCCGTCGTCCCCTACTTCGGCTATGCCCGGCAGGACCGGAAGCCCGGACCGCGCACGCCCATCTCCGCCAAGCTGGTCGCCAACCTGATCACGACTGCCGGCGCCAACCGCGTCCTGTCGATCGACCTCCACGCCGGGCAGATCCAGGGCTTCTTCGATATCCCGACGGACAATCTCTTCGCCGCGCCGGTGATCGCGGCCGACATCAAGGCTCGGTTGTCGAACAGGAATTTGATGATCGTTTCGCCCGACGTCGGCGGCGTCGTCAGGGCTCGCGGCCTTGCGAAGCGGCTCGACAACGCTCCCCTCGCAATCGTCGACAAGCGCCGTGAACGCGCGGGCGAGTCGGAGGTGATGAACATCATCGGCGACGTCGACGGCCGCACCTGCATCCTCGTCGACGACATCGTCGATTCGGCGGGCACGCTCTGCAACGCGGCCGCGGCCCTGCGCCAACAGGGTGCGGAAGAAGTCTTCGCCTATTGCACCCACGGCGTCCTTTCGGGCGGTGCGGCCGCCCGCGTTGCCGCCTCCGAGCTCAAGGAATTGGTGGTCACCGATTCGATCTGGAGCGGCGAGGCCGACGCGGAGGGTGGCAAGATCCGTCGCCTTACCATTGCGCCGCTGCTCGCGGAGGCGGTGAAACGGATCGCGGACGAAAGCTCCGTGTCGAGCCTCTTCGACTGATCCTCGACCGGTGTGTAACCTCTACACGCTGGAAAAAGGCCCCGATGCGATCCGCAGGATCTTCGAGGCAGCGCAGATTCCGCTCACCTTCCCTGAAGGCATCCCCAATTTCGAGCCGCGCAACGTGCGCATCACCGAGCGCGCTCCGATCGTCCGCTTCAACCGCGATAGCAGCACCGCGGAGCTGGTCGAGCGGCGTTGGTCGTGGCCGGCCCCGGGCGGCAAGCCAGTGTTCAACATGCGCTCGGACGGGCGTGAGTTTGGGCGCGACCGCTGCCTGGTGCTTGCCGACGGTTTCTACGAGTTCACCTCGCCTGCCGATCCGAAGCAGAAGAAAAAGGACTGCTGGCTTTTCCGTCTCTCCACCGACGAGCCTTTCGCCATCGCCGGCGTCACGCGCAACGATCCTCAGGTCGGCGAGGCCTTCACCCTTCTGACGGTGCCTCCCGGGCCGGACATCCAGGCCTACCACAATCGCCAGATCGCTTTGTTGTCGCCGCCCGAGTGGCGAGAATGGCTCGACGGCTCCCTTAGCTCGAAGGACTTGCTGCGGCCGATGGAGGCGGGTGGACTGTCGGTTAGAGCGGCCTGAGCCTTTTCGCCAGGGAGACGTTACCCGGCAATGCCCAATGTCCTCATCACCGGAGCCAATCGCGGGATCGGGCTCGAATTCGTCCGTCAGTACGCCGCCGACGGTTGGGACGTGATCGCAACCGCACGCCAGTCGAGCGCGGAGCTGGAGGCGCTCGGGGTTCGGATCGAGCCGCTAGACCTGACTAACGTCGATGCCGTCGCCGCGTTTGCCGGCAGGATCGGCGGCCCCCTCGATCTCTTCATCGCGAACGCCGGCACCAGCCATCCGATGGAAACAGAAGGCGCCGGAAACGCGCACGAATGGCAGGCGATGATGATGGTCAACGTGATCGCGCCCTTCCAGCTGGCGCACGCATTACTGCCGCGGCTCGCCGAGGCTCAGGGAAAGGCCATCTGCATCTCCAGCGGAATGGGGAGCATCGGCGACAACAATGGCGGCTGGATCCCCTACCGGACGTCCAAGGCCGCGCTGAACATGGCGTGGAGCTGCCTCGCTCTTGAAGCGAAGCGCGACGGCGTGACGGCAGCTACGCTAAGCCCCGGGTGGGTGAAGACGCGCATGGGCGGTGCGGGCGCGGAGATCAGCCCTGAGGAGAGCGTCGGCGACATGCGAAAGCTGATCGAGCGCCTGACGATCGACGACACGGGAAGCTTTCTCCGCCGCGACGGCTCGGAACTGCCGTGGTAGTTGCCTAAGCGCGCATCCGCCTCTATAGGCCCGCGCTTTCCAGATCATTGGAAAACCAATGGCCCGGCCAAAAGGCATGCCGTGGCGGTTGGATCATGTCGCGTCCCATGGGGCGCAAAGGAGACGAAATGCCCAAGCTGAAGACCAAGAGCGGCGTGAAAAAGCGCTTCAAGCTCACGGCGACTGGCAAGATCAAGCATGGTGTCGCAGGCAAGCGCCACCGCCTGATCAGCCACAACGCCAAGTACATTCGCCAGAACCGCGGCACCGAAGTTCTCGCCGACGCCGATACGGCGCGCGTGAAGCTCTGGGCGCCCTACGGCCTCAAGTAAGGAGTAGCGGGAAATGGCACGCATCAAGCGCGGCACGACCACTCGCGCCAAGCACAAGAGAATTTTGGATCAGGCGAAGGGCTATTACGGCCGTCGCAAGAACACGATCCGTATCGCCCGCCAGGCGGTCGAGAAGGCGGGCCAGTACGCCTACCGCGACCGCAAGGTGAAGAAGCGGAGCTTCCGCGCTCTCTGGATCCAGCGCATCAACGCGGCGGTCCGCGCGGAAGGCCTGACCTACGGGCAGTTCATCCACGCCCTCAAGCTTGCGAACATCGACCTCGACCGGAAGGTCCTGGCCGACATCGCGATGCACGAAGGCGAAGCGTTCAGCGCCATCATCGCCCAGGCGAAGAAGGCGCTCGAGGACAAGCCGGCCAAGGCCGCTTAAGTCTCGGAGTTCAGTAAGCGTAGCGAGGACGTCGGAGCTTCGGTTCCGGCGCCCTTTTTCTTGCGCTCAAAAGCCCCTCCCTCCGCTTCGGACGCGAGGAAATATCCGGATCACGAAGAACAGGTATCCTAGCCAAAGCCCAAACCAGGCCGACGCGACGATCGGTAGATCGATTGTGAAGAGAATCACGCTCGGCGCCAGAAAGAGCAACAGGCAGCCGATCAGCCAAATGTGGTCGCCTCTACGAGAAAATCGAGTGCGCTCAGACGCATCAACCCGGTCTCCCAGAGAGGCGGCGTAATAATAGAAGGATGCAAACGCGAACGAGAAAGTCGCGACACCCATCACGATCAGCGTGACTTGGAACGGGAAGGGATCGACCTCGCCGCTGCGGTATTTCGGGTAATGAAAAAACAGCTGAAACGTGAAAATCGCGATGCTCGAAGCCGTGAGCTGATACGCCCGATTAACGTTAGCTGCGGCGGGATCTTCGGCCATGAACGCCCCTCAAGACCCGCCATCACACGGGACTCCTGATTTCACCAGTTTAGCATTGGATAGCGGTGAGGCTGAGTTAGTCGAGCAGCTCATACGCCGGCAGCGTCAGGAACTCCGTAAAGTCGTCTGAGACGACCATTTCGCGGAACAGGTCCGACGCCTCTGCAATATCCGGCACTTCTTGCAGCAGCCCAATCTCTTCCTCGTAGAGCGCGTCGAACAGCTCGCGGGTGAAAGTGCGGCCGTCATCGAGCGGCGCTCCGAAGTGGAGCCACTGCCAAAGCTGGGCGCGGCTGATCTCCGCAGTCGCCGCATCCTCCATCAGGTTGTAGAGCGGCACCGCACCTTTCCCGCCGAGCCAGGCGGCAAGATATTGGACGCCGACGCGAATGTTCTCGCGGGCGCCCTGCTCGGTGCGTGGACCGGTGTGGAGCTCCAGCATCGCATCGCGGCCGGGCACATCCTCCGGCCTTTTCGACAACTGGTTCGGGCCCTGCATCGCCTCGAACGCTTCCAGTGCGACCTGGACTAGCGCCGGGTGCGCCACCCAGGTCCCGTCATGGCCGTTGGTCACTTCGCGAAGCTTGTCGGCGCCGACCTTGTCCATGGCGGCGCGGTTGGCTTCCTCGTCGCCCTTCACGGGAATGAAGGCCGACATGCCGCCCATCGCGAAAGCGCCGCGGCGGTGACAGGTATCGATCAGCCTCAGCGAATAGGCCGCGAGAAAGGCCTTATCCATGGTCATCGCCGAACGGTCCGGCGTGAGACGATCGGCGTTCCGGCCGAGCCGCTTGATGGTCGAGAAGATATAATCCCAGCGGCCGCAGTTCAGCCCGACGATGTTCTCACGCAGCGCGTAGAGGATCTCCTCCATCTCGAACGCTGCCGGGATGGTTTCGATCAGGATCGTCGCCTTGATCGTTCCACGCTCGAGCCGGAGCCGAGCCTCCGTCAGCGCGAAGACGTCGCTCCACAGCGCCGCTTCCTCGGCGCTCTCCAGCTTGGGAATGTAGAAATAGGGACCGGAGCCCTTGGCCAGTGCCGCCCGCGCATTGTGCCAGACGTAGATCCCGAAATCGAAGAAGGCGCCCGCGACGACCTCGTGATCGACGGTCACATGGTCTTCGGGCAAATGCAGCCCGCGCGGCCGGACCATTAGCACCGCTGGATTTTCGCCGACTTCGTAAGCTTTGCCGCTGTGGGGATCGGTAAAGCCGAGGCGGCCAAGCCAGTAGGCCTTGAGGTTCGCCTGGCCCGTGACGAGCTCGTCCCAGGTCGGAGATGTCGCATCCTCGAAGTCGGCCATGAAGACCTTCGCGCCCGAATTGAGAGCGTTGATCAGCATCTTGGCGTTGGTCGGTCCGGTGATTTCGACCCGGCGATCCTGAAGGTCGGCGGGGATATTGCCGACCGTCCACTCCGCCTCGCGGATCTGCCTCGTATCCTCGCGGAAGTCCGGAAGCTCACCCGCGTCAAAGCTCTTCTGACGGTCGAGCCTTCGATCGAGCAGCTCGCGGCGCCGTGAATCGAACCTTTCGTGCAGCTCGGCCACAAGGTCGAGTGCATCCGGCGTCAACACTGCACCCGCGCCGGGGGCCCGGCTGGGCTCGGCCACGATCCGTGGCCGGTCAATCACTGGGTTCATGCGCGATTCGGCTCCACGCAGATCGAATAGCGCGTTGTTGCTCCGCAATGATCACGAAAAGTGAGCCGCTGCCACTCCGTGCGCGCTTTCACTTCGTCGTCGTAGGGACCGTGCATGATCGCGGTTCCCGGCTCGATGTCCCTGAACTGACAGTCGCTATAGTCTCCACCGATTACCCAATAACGATAGGTCATCCCGCTTCTCCTACTCGGCTGCCACGATGGTCTCGGGTTTGAACTGGGCGGCTTCGGTCGATTCCTTGAGAGCGACGGTAGAAGACTGCCCGCCCGAGATGGCGGTCGCGACCGCGTCGAAATAGCCGGTGCCGACTTCGCGCTGGTGGCGGGTCGCCGTGTAGCCCTTCGCCTCGCTGGCGAACTCGGCCTGCTGAAGCTCGGAGTAGGCCGCCATTCCGCGTTCGCGATATCCGGCGGCCAGCTCGAACATGCCGTGGTTGAGGCTGTGGAAGCCGGCCAGGGTGACGAACTGGAACTTGTAGCCCATCGCTCCGAGCTCGCGCTGGAAGTTGGCGATGGTCTGCTCGTCGAGCTTCGCGCGCCAGTTGAAGCTGGGCGAGCAATTGTAGGCGAGCAGCTTGCCCGGGAAATGCGAATGGATCGTCGCGGCGAAGATGCGCGCTTCCTCGAGATTCGGATGGCTCGTCTCGAACCAAAGCAAATCGGCGTGCTTCGCGAAGGCCAGACCGCGTGAGATGCAATGATCTAGGCCGCTTCCCTCCCTGAGTCGGAAGAAGCCTTCGGGCGTGCGCTCTCCAGTCAGGAACTGCCGGTCGCGCTCGTCAACGTCGGACGTAATCAGCTTGGCGCTTTCCGCATCGGTGCGGGCGACAAGGATCGTAGGAACGCCGCTGACGTCGGCCGCAAGCCGCGCCGCATCCAGATTGCGGATCGCCGCCTGCGTCGGGATCAGAACCTTGCCACCGAGGTGTCCGCACTTTTTCTCGGAGGCGAGCTGGTCCTCGAAGTGTACCCCGGCCACGCCTGCCTCGATATAGGCCTTCATGATCTCGAAGCAGTTGAGCGGGCCGCCGAAACCGGCTTCGGCATCGGCGACGATGGGCGCGAACCAGTCGCGCTTCGCTCCGCCTTCGCTGTGCTCGACCTGATCCGCGCGTTGCAGGGCGCGGTTGATGCGCTTGGCAAGCTCTGGGCCCGTGTTGGCCGGATAGAGCGACTGGTCGGGATACATGGAGCAGGCGGTGTTGGCGTCTGCAGCGGCCTGCCAGCCGGACAGGTAGATGGCCTTCAGGCCTGCCCGGACCATCTGCATGGCCTGGTTGCCGCTCAATGCGCCGAGCGCCCGAACCGGGTCGTCCTGCTGCAGCAACTCCCAGAGCCGAAGCGCGCCCCGGCGGGCGAGCGTATGCTCGATCGGAAAAGAGCCACGCAGCCGACGCACATCGTCTGCCGTGTAAGGACGTTCGATCCCGTCGAACCGGCCGGGAGGAGCGGAAACTACTTCACCGAAATTAGCCATGAACGAATCCCCTGTGACTCAAGCCTTGATCTGGCCCGCAGGGAAACACGGCTGGTTCGTAAATGATGCACAGAAAAGGGCTAAGGTGACAGAGCTAGACTTGTGTAAGTTGTAAATTCATTCACAATCTGACGATGGTTGCACAGCGAAAGTTGTTCCTGGGGGCAAGGCTGAGGCGGTTGCGGCGAGAGCGGGGCCTGAACCAGGCGGCCATGGCCGACGAGATCGGCATTTCCGCCTCCTATTTGAACCATCTCGAGCGCAATCAACGGCCGGTTACAGCCGGCATCCTTCTTCGCCTTGCCGAGTCCTTCGACGTCGACATGAAGACCTTCGCTTCGGAAGGCGGAGACACTGCAGGGGCCGACCAGCTTGCCGAGATCTTCTCCGATGCGATGCTGTCCGATCTTGGCATCAGCCGTGCGGAGCTGATCGAGCTGGCCGACAATGCGCCGTCTGTCTCCGAAGGCGTGGTTCGACTCTACACCGCGCTTCGGGAACTCCAGCGGCGTCCGCCGAATGCGGCGGAAGGCGAAGCTGCCGCCGATCCCCGAGCCCTGATTACGCCGGAGACCTGGGTACGGGACTACATCCAAGCGCAGCGCAACCATTATCCGGAGCTGGAGGACCGCTGCGAAACGCTTGGCGAAGCGCTCAACGACCCGCTGTCCGTTGCCGAGGCGCTCCGCCGCCGCCTCAAGGAAGCGTTCGGCGTCGAGGCCCAGGTGGTCTCCCCGGAGCTGCTCGGCGATTTCAGCCAGCACTACGATGCGCAGCGCCGAATGTTCATGATCTCCGCCTTGCTCAGGGCCGAGAACCGCACCTTCGGCCTCGCCTATCAGCTCGCGATGCTCGAGCTGGCGCCCCTACTCCAGAGAATGGCCGATGATGCGCGTCCGCCGGACAAGGGAACGCGGGCCCTGCTCCACATGAGCTTCGCCAATTATGCGGCCGGCGCGATCATGATGCCCTATGGCCGCTTCCTGCGCGCTGCCGAGGAGCATCGTTATGCAATCGACCGCCTCTGCGGACAATTCGGCGCCAATGTCGAGCAGGTCGCGCACCGCATCACGACGCTTGGCCGCTCGGGCGCTCGCGGCGTTCCCTTCTTCATGCTCCGAGTCGATCCCGCCGGGAACATCTCCAAGCGCTATGCCGGTGAAAGCTTCCCCTTCTCCCACTTCGGCGGCACTTGTCCCCGCTGGCAATTGCACGCGGCGTTCCAGACGCCCGGACAGACGATCCGCCAGCTGATCGAAACTCCGGACGGCCAGCGCTTCTTCACCATCAGCCGGACCATTGAGCGGCCGATCCGGCCGGATTTGCGCGATGATGCGCTTTTGGCGATCGGACTCGGTTGCGACATCCGTTACGCCCCCCGCATCGCTTATGCGGACGGTCTCGACCTGATGAACACGCCGGCGACACCCGTCGGACCCGCGTGTGCCATCTGTCCGCGCATGGAATGTCCGTATCGCGCAACGCCGCCGGCGGGTCGGATGCTTGCGGTGCACGAGAACCGGAAGACGATCTCGCCCTTCCCGTTCCTGCCTGGCTAGGGCGCGACGGGTTCCCGCTCGAGCTTGGGCCGATCCCACGCAGCGAGTTCGGCCGCCACGTCATAGGTCGACTGTAGAAAGCCGGTCAGCATCGCGGCCGGAGCGCTCGATGCCCGAACCTCGGAATAAGGCAGAACGAATTCCTGCCAATCGTCGCTGAAGGCTCCCACAATCGGCTTCCTTTCGCGGTAGCCCGCCGGTTCGGGATAGGCGTAGCTATAGAAAAAGGGCTCCGCCTCAGTGACTCCGCCCGCCCAGAAACCCGCGCTGGATACTTCCTGGCTGTACGCGTCGCGGGTGATTCGGTCAGGCAGGCCCGGAACGCCGCCTGGGTGCGGGGGAGCGTCACGGCCCGAGAAGCGCGTCACCGCGAGGTCGAAGCTGCCCCACCAGAAATGGACGGGGCTCGACTTGCCCGTAAAGCCAGCACGGAATCGCTCGAATACGGGGAGCATGGCAGCAAGCGCCTCGCGGAAGCGCGCGGCAGAGTCCCGCTCATATTCACGCTGCCGAGTATCCTCGGCGAACGGAATTGCCTCGGCAACCTCGTTTGGAACGCCGTTGAAGTCGGATGGAAGGCCGTGACGCTCAAGCGCGGCAATGAGCCGCTTGTGAAGCGCAGCGACGCTGCCCGCATTCAGCGGAATCTCTTCTCGACCCTCGTCGCTGGTCCACAGCACGATCGCATGGCGGCAAAGGTCGAGCGTCAGCGTGAACGTACGACTGTCGCTTGCCGCGGTCGGCAGGGTCGAGAGCCCGCGGGCGATGGGCTGAAGAGCTACGCTCCAGCCGTGGTTGGACCAAGGCGCATGCCGAACCCGGATCTTGCCCAGCATTTGTGAGGCGAGGTGTAGGATGGATAGCGTTTCATGGTCACGCGCGGGATCGAGCTTGGGCCATTCGCTCATTCGCCAGCTGTAGCACATGGCTTTGCATTTTGCGCAGAGGCCCGGCTAAGGCCATGCGCCATGGCGTCAGACACTGACCTAATCGAACAAATCCGCGGCGCGCCCGACCTTGGCGCGCTCGATCAGCTGCGCGTCTCCGCGCTCGGCAAGTCCGGAAGCATTACGGCGATGCTCAAGTCGCTCGGTACGATGGACCCGGAAACGCGCACGGCCGAAGGGCCGAAGATCCACGCCATGCGCGAAGAGATCACCTCCGCCATTGCGGATCGCAAGGCGGCGCTGGAAGCCGCCGATCTCGACCGCAAGCTTGCGACCGAGGCGCTCGACCTCTCGCTTCCCGCCCAGGAACAGCCGCGCGGGACCGTCCACCCGGTCAGCCAAGTGATGGATGAGCTTGCGGAGATTTTCGCCGACCTCGGCTTCGCCGTCGCGGAAGGACCGGAGATCGAGGACCAGTGGCACAACTTCACCGCGCTCAACATGCCGGAATTCCACCCGGCGCGAGCGATGCAGGACACTTTCTACCTGGAACGGCACGAGAGCGAGCAAGAAGCGAAAGTGCTCCGCACGCATACTTCGCCGGTCCAGATCCGCGCAATGCAGAAGCATGGCGCGCCCATCTACGTCATCGCGCCAGGCCGGGTATATCGCTCCGACAGCGACGCGACCCACACACCCATGTTCCACCAGGTCGAGGGGCTGGTCATCGACCGGGCGATCACGCTCGGCCATCTCAAGTGGACGCTTGAAACATTCCTCAAGGCCTTCTTCGAGCGCGACGACGTCGTCCTGCGAATGAGACCGTCCTACTTCCCATTCACCGAGCCCTCAGCCGAGGTCGACGTCGGCTACACGCTCCAGAATGGCAAGCGCGTGATCGGCGGAAGCGAAGGCTTCATGGAGGTGCTCGGCTCGGGAATGGTCCATCCGCGCGTGATCGCCGCCGCCGGCCTCGATCCCGACGAGTGGCAAGGCTTCGCCTTCGGCTGCGGAATCGATCGGCTTGCTATGCTGAAATACGGTATGGACGACCTGCGCGCCTTCTTCGACGGCGATATTCGCTGGCTCAAGCATTACGGGTTCCGCGCCCTCGACGTACCCACGCTGAGCGGAGGAGTGGGCGCATGAAGTTCCCGCTGAGCTGGCTTAAGCAGCATCTCGATACGGACGCCGATCCGGCAACGATCGCAGATACGCTGACGGCGATCGGCCTTGAGGTCGAAGGCGTCGTCAATCCCGCCGAAGCGCTTGCGCCCTTCCGCGTCGCCAAGGTGCTCACCGCGGAGAAGCATCCGCAGGCCGACAAGCTGCAGGTTCTTACCGTCGACGCCGGTACCGGCGAGACGATCCAGGTCGTCTGCGGAGCGCCGAACGCCCGCGCGGGAATGCTCGGCGTATTTGGTGGCCCGGGAACCTACGTGCCCGGGTCCGACCTTACGTTGAAGGTGGCGGCCATCCGTGGGGTCGAGAGCCGCGGAATGATGTGCTCCGTCCGTGAGCTCCAACTCGGCGAAGAGCATGACGGCATCATCGAGCTTCCCGAGGACGCTCCCGTGGGTGCAGTCTTCCCGGACTACGCAGGGCTCAACGACCCGGTGTTCGACGTGAACGTCACACCGAATCGGCCCGACTGCATGGGCGTGGACGGTATTGCTCGTGACCTTGCCGCTGCCGGAATCGGTTATCGCAAACCGGCGAGCAATCCCGTTGTCCAGGGCTCCTTCGAGCCAGAACCCAAGGTCGTGGTCGACCCTGACTCCGGTTGTTACGTCTTCTGGCGACGCGTGATCCGCGGCGTCCGCAACGGGCAGAGCCCACAATGGCTTCAGCAGCGGCTGAGAGCGGTCGGCCTGCGACCCATCAGCGCGCTGGTCGACATCACCAATTTCTTCTCGATCGACCAGGCACGGCCGCTTCACGTTTATGATATCGCCAAGCTGACCGGGCACATCATTGCCCGCCGCGGCCGCCAGGGCGAGAAGTTCCTGGCGCTGAACGGCAAGGAATATGAACCGACGCCGGAGGATTGCGTCATCGCCGACGAAAGCGGTGCAATCGGCTTCGGCGGAATCATCGGCGGCGAGAGCACCGGAGTAGACGAGAATACGACTGACGTCCTGCTCGAATGCGCCTGGTTCGATCCGGTTCGGATCGCCGGCAGCGGTCAGCGCCACGCTATCAGTACGGATGCTCGCTCCCGCTTCGAACGCGGCATCGATCCGGTGAAGCTCTCGACGGGCATCGAATCCGCCACGCAAATGATCCTCGACCTGTGTGGAGGCGAGGCTTCCCAACCGCGAATCAGCGGTGAATTCCCCAAGGACGGCTATCCCAACGTCGACAAGGTCGTGCCTTATCGGCCCGCGCGCCTCGCAGCACTTGCGGGCGTCGATCTTCCCGAGGACGAGCAACGGGCGATCCTCGGACGTCTCGAATTCATCTCGCTCGATCCAAACGATGCACAAAGCTGGGTCAATGAAAGTCAGCGCAAGGACGCGCTTGGAAAACTCGCTGGCGCGAAGACCGAGACCTGGTTCGTGCGGGCGCCGACCTGGCGGCCCGACGTCGACGGTGAAGCGGACATCGTCGAGGAAATCGCCCGCATCAATGGCTACGACAAAGTGCCGTCGACGCCGCTTCCGAGAGCGTCCGGAGTGGCAAAGCCGACGGCCACGCGCTCGCAGATGATCGAGCGCAACGTTCGCCGAACAGCGGCGGCCCGAGGCCTCGACGAGGCTGTGACCTGGAGCTTCATCTCCGAGCGCGAAGCCGAGGCGTTCGGCGGCGGCGCATGGCCGCTTGCGAACCCGATCAGCGAAGAGATGAAGGTCATGCGGCCTTCATTGCTGCCGGGACTTATCTCGGCCGCCAGGCGGAATCTTGCGCGTGGTGCGGCGTCCGCACGCCTGTTCGAAATCGGCCGGCGATATCTTCCCGAAAAAGAGCGCCCAACGGCGACCCTCCTTCTTTCAGGCGAGAAGCAGCCGCGCAGCTGGCAGGAAGGCAAGGCGCGCGCCTTTGATGCGTTCGATGCGAAGGCTGAAGTGCTCGCGTTGCTCGAAGCCGGCGGTGCCCCGGTCGCCAATCTCCAGCTTTTCCCGGATGCCGGCCCGACGTGGCACCCCGGCAGATCGGCTACCTTGCGGCTCGGTCCGAAGGTGATCCTTGCTTCCTTTGGCGAGCTTCACCCACGCCTGACCAGGGAATTGGATGCCCCGGAAAAATCCGTGGCAGCGGAAATCTATCTGGACGCCATCCCCGTTGCGCGAGCAAGCGGTCACGCACGCCCGCACTTTACGCCGCCGTTGCTTCAGCCCGTGACGCGCGACTTTGCCTTCATCGTTCCGGCCGACTTGCCCGCAGACAATTTGGTTCGCGTCATCCGCGGCGCCGATAAGCAGTGGATCACGGCTGCGCGGGTCTTCGACAGCTTCAGAACGGCTGACGGACTCAGCTTGGCGGTCGAAGTCTCGCTCCAGCCGGCCGAGAAAAGCTTCACGGATGTAGAGCTTGCGGAGATTTCCAAGCGGATCGTTGCCGCGGCCGAAAAGCTACGCGCTCGACTGCGGACCTGATTCGAGAGCGTTGATCGCACCATGCACCCGCGCCTCGATCTCTTCGCGCTTCAATCCAGACGGAATCGGTTCGCCGATGACGAAATGCACAGCACCTTTGCCTTTGGGAAGATTGGGTCCCCATAGCCGCCCGCTGTCGACTGCGACCGGGACAACGGGCAGACCGAGCGCGCGGTAGAGTCCCGCAAATCCCGATTGCAGCGGAGGAAATTCTCCCGGCTTCACGCGAGTCCCCTCCGGATAGATGATGATCGGCCTGCCTGAAACACTGGCCTCTTTCCCGCGAGCGACCATTTCCCGAAGGGCCTTCGCGCCAGCCTTCCGATCGACGGGAATGACGCCATAACGCCGTGTTGCCCAGCCGAATCCCGGGATGACCGACAACTCGCGCTTCAGGACAATCACCGGCGTGTTAGCCAGGCGCACCATTTCCAATGTCTCGAACATCGACTGGTGTTTTACGGCGATGAGCGATGCTCCCGGCGGAATTCTCCCCTTGACGACTAGGTCCGTTCCCAGCAGCCGCGCCAGCTCATGGTGATAATCGGCCCAGGCGTGGACTACCGAACGCAACGGCTTCGACCCGAACAAGCTCGCGACCATACAGGCGAGCACGTAGAAAAACGTCGCCGGATAGAAGACCAGGGCATAGGCAATGCCCCTGATCACATGTCGGCCCATACGGCGAGGCGCCGCAGCAGGTACTTATTGTACTCGGAGAACAGTGTCGCGAATCCCGGCTCGGTTGGCACTGCATCCGGGACCAGATCATATTTCTGATCGAGCACGCGCTCGAACTCGTACAGCGCGCGGCGCATGTGCCAATCGCTCGTGATCAGCCTGACCGATTTGTACCTGTGCTTAGCAAGCCAGCGCTGTGCTTCCTCCGCATTGGAGCGCGTATCGACGGACTCGCTTCCAAGATCGACGCAGCAGCGGATGAGACGCGCCTTGCCTCCCAGACGCTCAACGAGGTCCTTTTTCGTCACCAGCGGATCAGCTCCGGCGATAAAGACGCGCTTGGTCAGCCCCCCGGCCAGGACTTCCATGGCCTGTTCGATGCGGCCTGCACCGCCGGTGATGACAATGGTCGCGTCGGTCTTCTGGTCAGGCTTAGCCGGTCGCCCGAGCGTTACCCCAAAAAGGATGAAGCCGAGAGCGTAAAGAAGAACCAGGAACGAAAGGAAGCGCGCGATCATGGAGCCTTGCGCAATGCACTGAGCACGGCTGCGCGCGCAACAAGCGTTGCTAGCAGCGCTGCAGCCAAAGGCATCATGGCCAGGATGAGCAGATCCCCGGTCCGGAGGGGCGCTGTGCCGGCGATGTCCCTTGCGAGCGCGGCCCCCCCGCCACCCACTAAAAGAAGTGCGATTGCCGCGACCGCTGCACCGCCAATAGCTCCGACCAAAGCGTCCAGTGCGATCTTTCGTTGGAATAGCCGCGCGATCTGGGCGTCGGTCGCGCCGACCCCATGCATGATGTCGATCGTCGATCGATGAGTATCCAGCGCGCTCCTGGTCGCGAGAACAACTGCAGCCGAGGTTGCGGCGGCCATTAGGAGAACGAGCGACGCTGCCAGCCAGCGCAGCGCCCGAAGCGAGCCTAACAGAGGCTGGACCGTTGTCTGTTCAGCAATGAAGCGGGAGCCGGGGACCCCGCGCTGGAGATCCTGACCCGCGAGAATCGCATTAGAACCGGGAGCGAGGTCGATGTGAATGATCGCTGGTACCGGGAGATCGTCCCCTAATCCGCCCGGACCGACCCAGCGCTCGAGCGTTCTGCGCATTTGCTCTTCCGGTACAGCTTCGACGCCAGCAACGCCGCGCAGGGAGCGTGCCACTGCGACGGCCCGTTCCACTTTTCCGTCGCGAGCGTCTGGAAGCTGCAGGACGTAGCGATGCTCGACCGCGCGAGCGACAACGCCGGCCGCATTGGCGAGCGTCAAGCCCGCCGCGGCCACGATCATCATTACGAAAGTCATGATCGCGATCACATAGGGGGCAGGGCCGTGGAACGTGCCCCCCGGGAGCAGCCGGCTTTCCGCCTCGGAGGCCGCAAAGAAGGTCGGCTTCATCCGGCGCGCACCGGTTCGGCTGGTGGATTGCGCAAGGCGCCGGTCGGGTCGCCCAATGTTCCTTTCTCCAGGCGCATCAGGCGCGCCCCCGGCGTGCTTGTGATCAGGCCGATGTCATGCGTCGCCACGACGATTGTCGTCCCGAGCCGATTGAGCGCCGTGAACAGATGCAGAAGCCGAGCCGCCATTTCAGAATCCACGTTTCCAGTGGGTTCGTCGGCGACCAGCAGTTCAGGCTGGCTGACCACCGCCCGAGCGATCGCCACACGCTGCTGCTCTCCGCCGGAAAGGGTCGGCGGCCTGGCGCTCGCGCGGTCGGCCAGCCCGACCCAGGCAAGCATCTCCCGAACAGGGCCCTCAACCTCCGCGTCGCTCTTGCCCGCGATGCGCAGCGGCAAGGCCACGTTGTCGAACGCCGACAGATGCCGGATCAAGCGGAAGTCCTGGAATACGACGCCGATCCGGCGGCGATAGTCGGGAAGAACGTCGCGCGAAGCATCGCTGATATCCTGCCCAAACAGCTGAATCCGACCGCGGGTAGGCCGCCGCGCTAGATAGAGAAGCTGCAGCAGAGACGTTTTGCCTGCGCCTGATGGGCCGGTCAGAAAATAAAAGCCGCCCTTGGCCAGCCGGAAATCAAGATCCCGCAGGACCTCGGCTCCCGTACCGTAACGCAAACCGACGCTATCGAATTCGACGATTGCAGACAGAAGCCCGCCCCTCCCATCTGCAATGGCTTGTTGCACGCGCCCGCCGCCTTGCCAATGGGCGCGCATTACTGTTTATCCTGCACAAACGCCGGAAGGGAGGCCGAAAAGCAGGATGGTTGGCGCATGATCCTCACCTGCCCTTCCTGCGGCACCCAATATGTCGTGAAGGACGGCGCCATTCCGCCCGGGGGCCGACAGGTCCGCTGCAAGGCGTGCGGGCACAGCTGGCGCGAGATCCCGGAAGGCGCTTCGGCAGATATGCAGACCGACGAGCCGTACGAGGCTCCGGTCCCGCAAGATCCCGTCCCCGAGGAAGCCGCAGCAGAAGCCGGCTATTCGGAAGCAGGGGCGCCTGATGAGGCCGCCGACGAGGCGGCTGGGCAATCCGAATATGCGGGCTATGCTGAGCCGCTCGCGGAGGAGCCCTCTCAGGAAGAAGCGCTTGCCGAAGCACCGGCGCCTCCACCCATCCCTCCGGAAGCAGACGTTACCGGCCTTGCCGAGGCCGCTCCTTCCGGTCGCCTGGAATGGAGCGAGAACGACGATTTCAGCCCCTTTGCGCGTCGTGACTCCGTCGAGGCCAAGCCGCGCAGCCGGATCCTGCTGGTCACCCTGTTGGTGCTGGTCATCGCGGCGGTGGTCGCGGGCCTATGGTTCTTCGCTCCACCCGAGTGGCGACAGCGCCTGGGCCTCACCGCCGCTGGAGACACGCCGCTGCAGTTGATGATGACGCACAGCGATCGGACGCAGCTCGCTAGCGGGAACGAATTTCTCAACATCAGCGGGCGGATCATCAATCCGACGGACCGGCAGCAGAAAGTGCCGCCGATCCATGCGCAGTTGCACGATTCGGCGGGCAAGGTGGTCTACAGCTGGACCATCCCACCGCCCGCGCGAACCATTGGGCCGGGCGGAAGCACCAGCTTTAACAGCGCGGAGCTGAACATCCCTCCGACGGCCGAAGAGCTCACCGTCACCCTTGGCGAGCCGAAAGCCTGAACTTCTAATAAAATTCGATCAGGGTCGCGCTTCTAACCGTTCCGTCAGGCTCGCGTAGGGCTGACGTCCGCTTTACGCTCTCTTGCGTCGCCTCGAGCCGATCCGCCCGGATTTCGACTGCTCGAATTATCCGCACCGTAGCGCTCGCAGAAACTGGCGCGGCCGATGGGCCGCTTGAATCCGGGGCCGCCTGCAGGACTGCTGCAGAGAGAAAAGCGAGAAGCATGGCCCAGTGCTAAACGCGCCCGCACCAAAAGGTAAACAACTTCTTAAGGATTGTACCGCGCAGAGACTCTCGTGAGGGCGTTGCGCGGCCCGAACGGCTTTGCTAGAGGCGCGCGCCTGCCAAGGAGTTGCGGCGTCCAGCCGCCTCCAAACTTCATGACGTGCGGTCGTGGCGGAACTGGTAGACGCGCAGCGTTGAGGTCGCTGTGGCCGAAAGGCCGTGGAAGTTCGAGTCTTCTCGACCGCACCATTCCCAGGCGAGCGGCCGGGAACTCTGGCAACTAATTCGCAATAGCAGAAAGAGTCGTCTCAGACGACTTCTGGTCGCCTGAGGCGACGCGAGGGACGGGCACCACGCCGATGGAGCCCAATCGAATGACGGGCTTTTCCTCGCTTACGATCGCGGTGGCATGAAGCTCAGGGAGGATTCTGGCCGCGGAGGCTGACTCGGCCGCCACCCGAATCGTGTAACTTCCGTAGGCGGCGCGCTCGAATAGGAAGTAGCCGTCATAATCTGTCTGCGCTCTTGCAACGACCTGCCCGGACGCGTCGATAAGTTCGAGCGCGAGCCCTTCGATGCCGAGGCCTCCGTTCTTTACGATCGCACCTTCGATATCGCCGCCGCCGACGAGACCGATCTCGACTTCGGCGGGCACACCTGGTCGCGGCGTCACCACCTGCAAGGCTTTCCGCGGTACGAGGGTCGCCTCCTGAAGACTGCTCGCATCCACGCCGACTGCGACCGGTTCGAACGTTGCCAGGCCGCCAACCAGCACCGTGCCGCGATCGTCCGTCGGCCGATCCGCCAATCGTGTACCGGTTGTGATCAGCGCGCCCTTCTCAAACGGCTCGGACGGATCGCGCACGCCATTGTCGTTGCGGTCGCGGTACACCCGCGCCCGAACTGCTCCGGCTCCCGCAAGCAGCTCACGGGACAGGCGGAAGTCATGCGCCGAATCCAGCGAGAAATTGAGATTGATGCCGGCCGCCACCGATCCATCGGTAGCGGCTTCGCCAGTCAGTGAGACCGCCATGCTGTTGAATCGGCGGACGTATGTCACGCGCGCGTGCGCGCGCTCGACGATCGCGTCATAACCGACGGCCCCCTCCCAATCGGCATGATCGCTGGCCGACCAATAGGCGGAAAGCTCAGCGGTGCGGAAACGCGCGCGCGGCGTCACGTCCACGCTTCCGTAGCCGCGCAGACGGACGTTTCCGATGCTTCCCGACCCGATGAGCCCGAGCTCCAACTGGCCAGGCGGCGCGGGCCCGTGCGCAAGATAGTCCTTCCGATACCGCGCCTCGGTCGCAAGATTGAACCGATGGAAGGTGGACGACAGCCGCGCCGCCGCTTCCAATTGGGTCGACGATCGTCCCTTGATGACTCTCAAGTCCGAATGCGCCGAGATCACTCTGCGTCCAAGCGTCAAGGGAGCGTCCGCAGCCAGCTCAAAGTTCTGGCCGGTCTTTCGAGACGTGCCATCAATGTGGAAATCATTGGCGACCTCGGCTTTGCCTCGCACATTCACCGAGCCGAATCGGGCCGCGAACTGCGCTCGAGCGGCCGCTCCACCACCCGTCTCCCTCGCGGCGGCCACCTCGACGAGCGCTCGACCGAACGACCGGCGCACCGACCCTTCGACGAAGGTTACCTTCTCGTCCCCAATCAGCATTGCCCGAGCGAGAGCTCCGACGCTGGTACGATCATCGATCCCATGCTCGACTGAAAGCGCGGCCTGAGCTTTCGGCTGGGTGAGGTCCTCCGGCGAATGCTGGAGCGTGAGAAGCTCGCGACCGGGCTGGTTTGCGCCAACCCAATACCAGGTCTTTCCGGCGGGTACGTTATCCTCGCCGACATTGATCATTTCTTCGCGCGTTCGAATCTGCCCCTGCGGCCCATAGAGGATGATGCTGATCTGATTCTCGCCGTACAAAAGCGCCACGTCTTCAAAGACATAACGCTGCCCCGCCGCGGGATGCGCAAACGCAATCAATTCTCCGTTGCGATAGAGTTCAGCTTCCCAGCCCGCCGGTAGCTCCCCTTCGAACCGAGTCTTGTCGAAGGCTGTCGGATTGTGGAGCGGTCGATTGGTAAGGACGATTCCTCGACCATCTGCAGAAGAGCCTGTGAGGCCGCTATCGAAGCCGGTGACATCACCAAAACCGAAATGCGTTGCCTTCAGCGGGCCAAGGAGACTCGCTTCCGGATCGGAACGATACGCTCTGAAACGAAAGGCGCTCGGCATGCCTTTCTCGTCCGTCGAAAGGCGAGCGTCATAGGAAAGACGTGCTATCTCGCCTGCGGCATAGACCGCGGCCGTTCGATCCACTTTCGTACCAGTGGCGGCGTTGTAGGTAACGCCCGCACTGGCGACGAAGTCTAGGGCAGGCGCGCGCCACATGCGGTACGGGATCTTGACCTGCGGGAGAGTCGTCAGGTCGAACCTGGCCGGCTTGATCCTGGAAGCCCGTTGCTGCCGCTCAATCGCCAGTTCGACAGGAAGCTTGGCCTGGGATTCGAGGATCAGCGCCGACGCGTTCGTGTTGCTCTTCACGCCGATTCCGAACCAGCGGGACAAAGCGGCGCTGTCGACACACCAGCCGTCGGGAGTTTCGCGCACTGTTCCGCGTGCCAGCGCCTCGGTCTTGTCCCCATAGGTCACAACGCCCGATGCAGCGTCGATGGAGATCTTATGCTGCTCCTTGAACGCCCAACCACTGGCCTTCTTTGCGGCGAGATCGATTTTCATGGGCACGTCAAGCGTGGTCAGGAAATCGCCAAAGATGATGCACGTGCCTTCGGGAGTCTGATAGGCGCGAACGCCGTCCCCGAGGCGGAGACGGCGCAAATTCACGTCGAGAAGGAATTGCGCTTCCGGATCGGGCGACCAGCCGTCGGTGGTCGGTGTTGCGGCTGGAGCCACAGCGGCACCGGCGCCACAAAGCGCCAGCAAGGCTGCTGCTCCCAGCTTCCGGCCGGCGCCGAACATCGGATCAACCCGTCACAGACCCCGGCGCTTAGTTCAGCACCGCATCCGTTTCAGCGATGGTCAGAGGGCCGTTGTCGCTGGGTTCCACGTACTGAACCTTAACTCGACCCGTGGCGGCCGATGCATATTGATCCTCGATCGGAATGATCACGTGGCGCTGGCCGATCTCGGTATAAACTGCGATGCCTCGCTGGACGGCGATGGGGTCCTTGATGCCCGCCTTCATCACGCGGATTTCGCCGAAGGTCGATCGCTCGCCGGCGCGGGTCAGCTCGAGGCTGACTGCGGGCTTGCCGTCCTCGCGAGTCAGTTTCACGTCCGCAATTCCGGCCTTCGCCTGAAGATTTCCGAAGCGTGCAATGACTGGGATGGTCACGCCGTAGATCGTCGTCAGCTTGAAGGCGATCCCCTTCACATCCTTGGGTACCTCGACCGGGGATGGCGGTGGAACGGCTCGGAAGAGCAGGTGCACGCGATACTCTCCGTCGGGCAGGTCTTTCGGAGCGCGAGCGGAAATACGGACGGTCTGCGGCTCGTTGGGAGCAAGCGTCACCCGGCGCGGGGCGTAAACGATCATGGACTCGGCGAGCTTCTCCTCCGCATTCGGATCGGTCACGTCCTCGAGGGACCCGTCGGGATTCATCCGCCGCAGCTCAACGGAGATGCGGTATGTCGCAACGTCGTCGCCGATGTTGTTGAGGATGATCTCCGTCCCCCGGCTGCCGTTCAGGACGACGCGCGTTGGAGCGACCAACAGATCGCCGACACCGGCCTGCACGCCAGGCGAACCGACGAGCATCGGAGCAAGCAAGGCGGCGCGCGCCACGAAACGAACCAGGGACATGAACAGACTCCTCTCGGATTTGCGGAGGAGAATTCACCCAAAATGGTTGAAATCCGGCTAACCATGCCGCTTCAGACTTGGCGATAACGAAAAGGGGCCGCGGTTTCCCGCAGCCCCTCCGTCTGGTCGGTCGAGAAAGACCGGGATTTCTTACGGGTAGTCGACGGTGACGTCGATGTTGCCCGAGTAGGTGCCGTCAACGGTCGCCGGGACGATGTCGATGTCCCCGCCGATCTGGAAGTCGACGCCGCCGGTGCCCGAGTTGGGCAGGGTCACCGTTGCCGGGCCGGTCGGGCGGAACGCCAGGGTGCCGCCGTTCGAGCCGCTGAGCGAGCTCGCCGTCTTGATGACGTTCACGACCATCTTGTTCGTACCCTTGACGTTGTACGTCGGGACCGAAGTGATGTCCGTCGCGGCGCAGATCAGCTCACCGCTGGAGCCGCAATCGCGGACGTTGCCGTTGCTGAGCGTAACCGTGCGCGTGGCTGTGACGCCAGCCGACGGAATCAGGATCGTTCCGAAATTGAGGGCGCCCGTGGCCGTCAGCGTCAGCGGCTTGACGATCTTGGCGGTTGCCGTTGCCGGCGTGGTTGCGCCAACCGGCGCGGCGAGCGCCGGCGTCGAAGCCAGCGTTAGAGCCGCAACGGAAGCGGCCAGCGATACACGAAGAATGTTCTTCATCTGAGATTCCCCACTTGGTCCAATTCGCCGGCTGGCCGACCGCTGGTCAGGTCACCCGTATTTGTCCCATTAACCGCAAGCGCTTACGGCTTTCCTCAAGGGGATGGTTACCGATCCGGAAAGACTTTCATCCGCTTTGGAGAAAGTCAGAGATATTCGACTGTGATCGGCAGTTCGCCGCGGAAATCGCCGTCGCTATTCCCGCTAAGCCGCAACCGCCCACCGAATCGGAACAATAGGCCGCCCGAAGAATCGAGCTTGGGTTGCTGGGAAAGATCCGTGACGATCTCGTCAATACTGATCGTCGCGCCGTTCACCGAATGAAGCTCGATACGAGACGGCATGTCGACGCGGATCGACCGCCCGGGCTCGCCTCGAACGCGGGCTTCGCCAACCATTGCGCGACCGCTGATTGCCTCGACGGAACCTGTTACGTGGCGGGTTCCATCCGGTCTCAAAGTGGCGGTGCCCTCCCCATTTCCAAGGACAACGATGCGGTCGAAGTCGAGCACTGCCTGGACTTCCAGCTCCATCGGACGGAGGTCGGGATCGGTCGTCGGCCGCGTCGTGGGCGTCCCGCACAGCCGGCATTGCGCGCGCGCGTCGGAGCTACCCGCGAGCAGCAAAGCCGCGAAAGGTACGAACACGAGGAACACAGATCGTCCCATCATGCCGGGACTGATATCGGCCAAAGCTCAAGACAGGGTTAATCCTGCGCTAACCTCCGTTGTTACAGTCGCCCCTTCCGACAGAAGCTTGTCGACGCCGTCACGACTTTCTATCCCTTGAGCAGAAATGGCCCGCGTCAGTCCCACCTCGTCCCGCAGGCCGCTCGCGACTGCTTTCAAGGCCCTCGTCTATCTTGCGCTTGTCGGCCTCCTCGCGCTCATCGTCGCGGTGGCGGTAGCGTACGCCAACCTTCCGAGCTTTCAGGCTTTGTCCCGGCGTTCCGACCTAGGGCAGATGATCCGTGTTCGCGCGGCCAACGGCGCCGTTCTCGTGAACATCGGACCGAGTTTCGGCCAGTGGCTGCCCTACGAGCAGATCCCGCCTGAAATGCGCGCGGCAATGATTGCAGTTGAGGACAAGCGCTTCCGCTCGCACATCGGCGTCGATCCGATCGGAATGGCGCGCGCCGTGAAGACGCGTGTGGAACGCGGCCACTGGGCGCAGGGAGGGTCGACGATCACCCAACAGCTCGCGCGAAACATATTCCTGACGAACAACCGGACGTTCGGCCGCAAGATCAAGGAAGCCATCCTCGCGATCGCGATCGAGCGCAAATTCTCAAAGAATCAGGTTCTCGAGCTTTATCTGAACCGCGTCTATTTCGGCGGCGGCGCTTACGGCATCGACGCGGCTTCCCGGCGATTCTTCGGGCATAGCGCTCGATCGCTTTCGCTGGGCGAGGCTGCCATCATCGCCGGCCTGGTCAAGGCTCCATCGAACTATTCGCCGACCGCCGACGTGGAAGCGGCACGCTCACGCTCGCAGGTCGTGCTCCAGACCATGGTCGAAAACGGGTTCGTCGATGCAGCCAGTGCTGCTCAGGTCGACGCGAATGCGATCAGACTTCAGCCGACCACGAAGCAGAACAGCGTCCGCTACTTTACCGACTGGGCTTTGCCGCAACTCGATACGCTGATCGATGAAAGCAGCGAGCCAATCGAAGTCTGGACTACGCTCGATCCGACCATGCAGGCGGCGGCGGACCGGGCAATTGTAGCCAATGCCCCGCAGAACGCACAGGGCGCGCTGGTCGCCATCGATCGCGACGGTGCGGTTCGTGCGATGGTGGGCGGACGGGATTACGTTACGTCGATCTATAATCGGGCGACCCAGGCTGAACGGCAGCCGGGTTCGGCCTTCAAATTGTTCGTCTATCTGTCCGCGCTCGAATCCGGGATGAAGCCGACGGACACGATCGTCGATGAGCCCGTAACCATCGACGGCTGGACGCCGCGCAACTCGACCCGGACGTACCGGGGTCAGGTGACGCTTCGCGAGGCGTTCTCCCTGTCGATCAACACCATCAGCGCCAAGATCGGAGCTCAGATCGGATTCGGCACAATCGCCGACATGGCCCGGCGGTTCGGCATAAGCAGCAAGATCTCGACGTTCCCGTCGATGGTCCTTGGAACGAGCGACGTTCGCCTGATCGACATGACTAGGGCCTTCGCATCGGTCGCGAATCAGGGCGTGTCCGTCGCTCCCTACGCAATACGCCGCGTGGTGACGGCGGACGGGCGCATGCTTTACCAGCACGATGCCGAGGAAGGGCGCGTGCTTGTTGCCCCGTGGGTCGCGGCCGGAATGACGGACCTCCTCCAGTCGGCGGTCATGACCGGCACTGGCCGTGCCGCCCAAATCGGTCGGCCAGTCGCGGGAAAGACGGGCACCACTCAGTCCAACAGGGACGGCTGGTTTATCGGCTTCTCAAGCGGCCTCACGACCGGAGTCTGGATGGGCCGGGACGACGCGAAGGCGATCGCCGGGCTCCAGGGCGGCACTGCGCCCGCGCGGGCTTTCCATGATTTCATGGCCATCGCAGTCGCGAAACGGCCGGTCGAGCAGTTCCAGACCGAAGTGCCGATCCCCAACTGGGACCTTGGGGACGACGGCGCTGAATATGTCGATGAGAACCAGGCCGGTTTCGAACCGCTCGTCGATGAGAACGGCAATCCGCTCCCGAATCAGCCAGCGGACACTATGCCGGCCCCGGGCGCCCAATTGCCTCCGCAGAACGGGCAGGTCGATCAGCAATGGCTCGACCAGGTGCTGCCGCCGGGTCAGCAGCGGCCCGGTCAGCCGACGCGTCAACCGGTGCCGCAACCGCAGCAACAGCAGCCGCAGGTCGTGCGGCCGCCACAGCCTCGATCAGTTCCCCAGCCCGATCCGCTTCAGCCGGCCCCCGACACGCCGCAGCAATAACTTCGCGGCACCGGTGTCACCGCCGAAGAGCTGACGTTCCAAAGCCCTGAATTCGTCGCCGTGATTCATGTGCCGCATGTGGGCAACCTCGTGCGCCACCACGTAACGCCGCGCCACAGGCGGTGCGAGGATCAGCCGCCAGCTGTAGCGAATGCGGCCGGCCGAAGAACAGCTTCCCCACCTTGTGTCTGCGTCTCCGACCGTTACCGAGCGGACCGTAACGCCGGCCTTCTCAGCGATCTCGGAAGTTTCGAGCGATAGGGTCTGAAGTGCCTGCCGTTTGAGAAAAAGTTCGATGCGGCGAGCGAAACCCTCACGCGATCCCCCGCAGATCAGTTGGCCATCCTCAAGGGACGCGGTTCGCGCTGCGCGCTCAACCCAGACCAGCTCCACATCTTCGCCCTCGAGTGGAATGCGGGCTCCCGCGACCAGGGGCTCGGCGGGAAGCATGGCCCCGATCTGGCTTTCCACCCATTCGCGCTGTTGCGCTGCCCAATCCAGCGCGGCCTTGCGATTCATGCGCATGGGCCCCGTCAGCTTCAGCAGCCCCCTCTTTTCATCCAGCCGGAGGCGAAGCCGCCTGGCGCCGCGGATGGCGTGAATCTCCACGGGCAAAGGAAGATCGTCGCGTCGAACAAGCGCCTTAGAGCGCCTTATCGATGACATGATCCTCCAGCTCATCAACATCCGCCTCGCTTACGGTCCAACCGCGGGTCGACTGACCGGCCTCATGTACCGTCTCGGTGCTTCCCGAGATCAGGTAATGCCAGCTTGGCAGTGGTTTTCCCTCCGAACGGAGGCGATATGCACAGGTCTCCGGAAGCCAGTCGAGCTTCCCGACGCTTTTCCTGTCGAGGACTACACAATCGATTACTCGCTGCTTCCGGTGCGCATAATCCGTGCAGCGCCCGTTCCTCCGGTCGAGAAGCTCGCACGCGACATTTGTCGGATAAAGAAGCCCGGTCTCTTCATCTTCGAGCTTGTGCAGGCAGCACCTGCCGCAGCCGTCGCACAGCGCTTCCCACTGACCCCGGTCCAGCTCGGGCAGGGGCTTCTCCCAAAAGGGCTGCGAAGATGTGCGCTCATCGGCCATGACAAGTTCAGACATGCTCTGCTATCTGCCTTCCTTCAAGGAGCCGGGGATGAAAAGGTCAGGGAATTTGAAGCGCTTCGCATTTGTCGCCTTTGTTGCTGCAGCGCTTGCCGGACCAGCGCTGGCACAGCAGTCTTACGTCTCCGACGTAGAGCCTTTCATGAATGCCGTTCGCGACCGTGACGGCGACAAGGCTACGGAGATCCTCACCAGCCGTCCTAGCGTGGTCAACACGCGCAACGCCAAGGGACAAACCGCGCTCAACATCGTGCTCAGTCGCAGCGACGATCTATGGACGCGCTTCCTCATCGGCAACGGCGCGGACACGAATCTCCAGGACGGCAGAGGCGACACTCCTTTGATGGCCGCGGCGCGCGTCGGCTACACGGACGCGATCGAGTTGCTGCTGAAGTACGGGGCGAAGGTCGACTTGGCCAACAAGATGGGGGAAACGCCGCTCATCGTCGCAGTGCAGCAGCGAGAAGTTGAAGCCGTGAAACTGTTGCTCGCCAAGGGTGCCAATCCCGACAAAGCGGACTCGGCCGCCGGCTACACTGCGCGCGACTACGCCAAGAGGGACTCGCGGACGCCGCAGCTTCTCGCGGCTATCGAAGCTGCCGGAAAGGCAAAAACGGCCGCGCCCGCAAAGACGCAGGCGAAATCGACCGACCTCAACAGCTTCGACCTGAAAAAGCCTCAGTAATCGTCGCCGAGACTAGGATCGATCTGCATCGACAGGCGCCGCGCCGCGCGCCTCGCGAACCGAAGTAATTCAGCCTTCCGTCGCGCAGGCGCAAGCGGGCGATGCGTTGCGTCCCGAACGAGCGCGGCGTCATACCGATCGGCGACAATGAGCCCAGCTTCATTCGGAAGGAATCGCTCGCCTTCGCAAATCCCGGCCAAGTGCGGCGGGACAGCCCAGAAGAAACGGTCGCAATATTCCAGATAGTCCGTCCACTTGCCGTCGCCGAGCAGGTCGGGCTTGGCCACCTTGATTTCCACGATCGTCAGAGCGCCCCTGGCATCGATGGCCATCATGTCGGCGCGACGGCCATTGGGCAGCGGGACTTCGCAGATCGCGAAAAGATCCTGGCGGCAGAACAGACGCGTGACGCCGCGGGCCACTTCAGCGGCGATCGGCGCGGCGTCCTGAAAGCACGAATCAATAAGGGTGGCCATCGCTGGCCACCCTAGAACAAACCAAGAATAGGAGAAATGCTTCTAGCGATAGAAAACGTGATTGCCGATCGACGCCACTCGCTTGAGACGCCAGCCCGGGGAGACGCGCTTGGCGTGAAAGAACAAAGCGTTCTCAGCTTCGGAATCCTTCAGGTCCTGATCGACGATCTTGGCGATCGCAACTGCATTCTGCCACTGACGGCCCGACCGGTTCACCGCTGGCCAATGACCGCCGCGGATGAAGCTGAACTGCCCCCGCTGAAACAGAACGCCGCAGTATGAAGACGGGAAACGCCCGTGCGAATTGGCGCGATTGGCGATGACCTGCCCGACTGCCAGCTGGCCACCGAGCGGCTCGCTCTTCGATTCGAAGTACACACCTGCGGCCAGGCATTCGAGCTCGCGGCTTCCGGCATCGCTACCGCGAAGCTGCGCTACGAGGGAACTCAGATCGCCGGTCGGCTTTGCAGGAGGGGTAATTGTTTGAGGAGCGTTAGCGGTCTCCTCGGTCTCCACCGGATCCGTCGAATCCGGGAGCGCGGGATATTCAATCTTCTCAGGCACTACGACCTTCGGAAAGGATGCCTGAGTCACTGGGATCAACGGCTCTGAGCTCGGACCAACCTGGGCCGGAGCCACGGAACTGGCGCTTGCAGCGGCGAAGATCAGCAGTGCCGATCGGAAGGAAAACAACATATTGTCCGTATTCAGTGCGGTGAACCGCCTATGGGCGCGTCACAAAACGCTTAAAAAGCAACAACTTGCGCCCTAGGAAATTCCCCGTCTCGCGTGACACTCCGCCGGCTCGTCCCGGCTTGGAAATGCCCCCCGCTCTCTGTCTTGCCCCTGTGTTCCAGCCCGGAGGACTAAGGGTCAACCCGGATGGGTCGTTTCAGCGATGAATCGTTCCGGGTCCGCGATGTCCAGTTCAATTAACCAAAAATCGGGGTCAAACCGCTCCTTCCGCGCGACAAGCTCTGAAACAGAATCGCCTTCGGAACGTGGTTCGAACCGCTTGAAGGACCAGCTGTAAGTGAAGTTCGGTCCCAGCTCCCGCTCAAGAAATCCGCGCAATTCTCCCCTTTCGCGAACGATCAGGGTCAATGCGCCGCTATCCGGGTCGCCTTTTCTGAGGATCGCCGCGAAACCCCCTTCAGCCTGTGTTCGGCGAATGAAGCCGGCCGCCTCAACATGCGCCGGCAGACGTTCGGTCACTCGCCCATCATCAGGCGGCGTCGCGCTCGTCAGCCCCCAGGAGCACGGCCGCAAGTGCGTCGCGGCTCCGGGCACCGCGCATCTTCTCCAAAGTCGGCGCGTGGCGGGTAACGCGGCTGATTGAAGCCAGCGCCTTCAGATGCTCGGCGCCTGCATCCGGCGGCGACAGCAGAAGAAAGACGAGGTCGACCTTGCGACCGTCGATCGCCTTGTAATCGACGGGCTCGGACATGCGCACGAATAGGCAGTAGATACGGTTCAAACCGTCGATCTTGCCGTGGGGAATGGCCACGCCCTGTCCGAATCCGGTCGAGCCCAGACGCTCACGCTCACTGATGCTCGAGAGAATCTCGCCGCCATCCAGATTCAGTCGCTGCGCGGCGATCTGCGCGAGCTGCTGCAGGAGCGCGCGCTTGTTGCCGCCCGGCAAGGACGGCTTGATCGCGTCGAAATCGAGGAAGTCCGAAAGGTGCATCGTCAAAGACCAAGTTGTGACCCATGCGGCCCCCGCCGCACCGGCTCTGGATTACACGAATAACAAATTTTGTCAGCGGGCCTGCGGTTCAACCCAGCCGATGTTTCCGTCCTCGCGGCGATAGATCATGTTCAGCTCACCCGAAGCGCTATTCTTGAACATCAATGCATTGGTGTTCCTCAGGTCTAGGAGCATCACCGCGTCGGACACGCTCGCCTCCGGGATGTCGACACGAGTCTCCGCAACGATTGCCGGATGCGACCCTTCGCCGTCTGCTTCCGGCGCCTGTTCCGTCTGCGGGGCGAAGATCGTGTAGCCCGCGCTCTCCACAAGCTCGTCAGCGCCGTCGCCTTTGTGCTCACGAAGACGCTTCGCATAGCGCCGGAGCTGCTTCTCGATCTTGTCCGCAGCAGCTTCGAAGGCGATGTGCGAGGCCTGGGCGCGGTGATGTGCCTTAAGCACGATGCCTTGCGACACCGGGGCGACAATGTCGCAGACAAAATCGTTTTGCGGGCCTGGGCTGAAGGTCACGCTGGCCGCAACCGCACGCGAGAAATATTTATCGGCAATATTCTCCATCCGGCCGATGGCCTGGTCGCGCAGCGATTCGCCGACGTCGATCTGATGGCCCGTAACTCGTACGTCCACGTGGGTTACCCCTCCTTTCTCGCGAGGCGCGGCCCGTTAGGACCCGCACCGCTTGGGCGTCAACCAGCGCCTCAGACAGAAGGAGCGAAACGCTCCCACAAAGGGCTGGCCATATGCGCGATAAACGCACGATGCCGCTCCAGTTCCTCCGCGCTTGCAAAATGCGGACGCGGGATTCGCGGTTCTCGAACGGTAACGGTCTTGCCGCTTACGCTGATTCCTCCCGGGTCGGTATCAGCAACAAGGCCGAGGCCGATCTGCCGTCCACCCGTCAGCTCAACGTAGACCTGCGCAAGCAACTGGGCATCGAGGAGAGCCCCGTGTTTGATCCGCATGGTGCGGTCCACGCCAAAGCGCGTGCAAAGAGCATCAAGGCTATGCTTCGCACCGGGATGCCGTGCGCGAGCAAGGACCAAAGTGTCGACCATTCGGCTCATGCACACGCTCGGCCGGCCGCAGAGCTGCAACTCGCTGTTCAGGAATCCGAAATCGAACGAGGCATTGTGCGCAACGAGCGGCGAATCCTCGAGGAATTCGATCAGTTCCTCGACGCGGTCGGCGAAAAGCGGCTGCGCCGACAGGAAGAGATTGCTGAGTCCGTGAACTGCTTCCGCCTCGGCCGGCATCGGGCGGAGCGGATTGAAATAGGCGTGGAATGATCGGCCGGTCTCGACCCGATTGATCATCTCAATGCAGCCGATCTCGACCATGCGGTCGCCCGTCGCCGGATTCAGACCCGTTGTCTCGGTGTCGAAGACGATCTCGCGCACTGCTCTACCCTGCCCCATCACCTCTATCGACCCGCCGGAATCCCGAGACAAGACAGAATGTCGAGCACTTGGCGTTCAGTTGTGGATAGCTCGCCGCTGGTATCGATCACGAAATCGGCACGGCGCTTTTTCTCCTCGTCCGGCAGCTGGCGAGCGAGAATTGCCTCGAACTTGCCAGGTGTCATATTGGCCCGTGCGAGAACACGTTCCTGCTGGATCTCTCGGGGAGCCGAAACGACGATCACCTTGTCGAAAGCCTCGTCGCCTCCGGTTTCGAAGAGAAGCGGAATGTCGAAGAGCAACGCGGGCGCATCGGTATGATCGAGGATGAAGCGGGTACGCGCGGCATGAACGGCGGGATGAACGATGGCCTCAAGCGCGGCGAGTTCAGCCGGCTGACTCAAGACTCGACGAGCCAGCTCCTCCCGATCCAGCTTGCCGTCGTGGACCGTGCCCGGAAAGCGCTTCCCAGTCGCAGCGATAAGGGTCGCGTCCTTGGCTTGAAGATCGCGCACGACCGCGTCGGCATCGAACAGCGGCACGCCGGCGCGTTCGAACATCTTCGCGACCGTTGACTTGCCCATTCCGATGGATCCGGTGAGCGCGAGACGCATCATGCCGATGGGCAGCCCGTGGAAATGACGTCATGGCGCCGTGACGTCATGACTGCAGGAGTCCTCTTTCGCGAAGGGCACCAAGCAGCGGAATCAGCGGCATTCCAAGGATCGTGAAATAGCTTCCTTCAACCTCATCGAACAATTGTACTCCGGGACCTTCCATGCGGAAAACGCCGACGCAATTGCCCACCTCCGGCCATTCGGCGGCAAGATAAGCCTCGATGAATTCGGAGGAGAGGTGCCGCACGTGGAGCTCGGCACTCTCGGCGTGGCTCCAGTCAACCGTCCCGTCGCGCGCCAGCGCCACTGCGCTCGTCAGGACGAGCGTCTTGCCAGAAAAGAAGCGGAGATGCTCTGCGGCCTCCCCCCTATTGCGCGGCTTGTCGAACAACCCCTGCCCGACACTGACGACTGAATCGCTTCCGATCACCCATTCGTTCGCTCGCCCTCCGCTGACATCGATGGCCTTTGCTTTCGCGAGCGCGAGCGCGATCCACGACGCATCGGTTTGCCCGGCCTTGAGCGCCGCTTCGTTCACATCCGGCCGAATGGCGACATGATCGACGCTCGCGTCCTCAAGCATCTTCCGGCGGATCGAACTTCCGGAGGCAAGGATCAGCGGCAAAGGAACAACCCTGTGGAAAACACCGTGCGTGGTCCTAGCGCGAAGATGGGGAACGGCTCAACCGAACGATTGTCCGACATCCGTTTTGGACCTTCCCGAGATTCATCCACGGGTGATCGATTCAATCCCCAGCCTGTGAGTCTCGGGCAATAAGCGTAGCGACTCGCCGGTTCGCCTCATGAGTCCGGGATCGGTCCTTGTTGGCAAAATCGGGAGGCCCGCCTAAACCCCGCGTCCCGCGCCCCAACTAACATCAACAGTCTTTTTAAGAATCTATAATAAGGGAGAAAGGAAGGGTGGCGTCCACGCCGCGAGAAGCCTCCAACGCTGACGGTTCGAACAAGGCATTGCTCTCCGTGTTGAGCGGGCAGCGGGTCGATCCCGTGCCCGTCTGGATGATGCGCCAGGCCGGGCGCTATCTCCCGGAGTACCGCCAGCTGCGGGCGGACAAGGGCAGCTTTCTTGACCTCGTTTATGACAGCGACGCGGCCGCCAAGGTGACGCTTCAGCCGCTGAACCGTTTTCCCCAGCTGGATGCTGCGATCCTGTTTTCGGACATTCTGATTGTCCCCTTCGCGATCGGCCAGAATCTCAGCTTTGTCGCTGGCGAAGGGCCTCGTCTGACTCCTCCGCTGATGACCGGCACCCTTGATTCGCTGACCCCGTTCGCGGCGCGGCTCGACCCAATCTACGAGACGGTTCGCAAGGTGAAGGCGGCGATGGATCCGTCGAAGACCTTGATCGGCTTTGCCGGCGCGCCCTGGACGGTTGCCACCTACATGGTGGCCGGACAGGGAAGCCGCGATCAGTCGGAGACACGGCGCCTCGCTTATTCCGACCCCGGCCGGTTCCAATCGATTATCTCGCGTATCGAAGAGGTCAGCCTGGATTATCTATCCGCACAAATTCAGGCGGGTGCGGAGGCCGTACAAATCTTCGATAGTTGGTCGGGAAGCCTTGCTCCGGCTGAGTTCGAGCGTTGGGTGATCGCGCCTACGGCGCGGATTGTGGCTGGGCTCAGGAAGTACCACCCGGATATTCGGATTATCGGGTTTCCAAAGGGCGCTGGCGGCAAGCTTGGCGCCTACGCTCGGGAGACGGAAGTCGACGCAATCGGTCTCGACGAGACAGTCGACCCGTCCTGGGCGAATTCGCAGCTACCGGAGAGTCTGCCGGTCCAGGGCAATCTCGATCCTCTCTCGCTTCTCGCCGGGGGTGAGCGCATGATATCTGCCGTCAGCGCCGTGCTTGACGCCTTTGCTTCGCGACCGCACATCTTCAATCTCGGGCACGGCATTCTCCAGGAAACACCAATCGCTCATGTCGAGCAGATGCTTGCCGCAGTGAAAGGACGCGGATGAGCGATCTCGCGGGACTGGCAGGTGCCGCTTACCCGTGGGTGAAGGCTGCGCACGTCACTTTCGTCATCTTTTGGATGGCCGGGCTCTTCATTCTTCCGCGTTTCTACGTTTATCACCATGAGACCACGCCGGGTTCGGCCGAGGATCGGGCCTGGATCGAGCGCGAGGACCGCGTCAGGACCATCATCCTCACCCCCTCGATGATTATCGTCTGGGTGCTTGGGCTGACTCTCGCCTACATCACCAATGCCTGGTCGCAGCACTGGCTTCAGGCCAAGCTTCTCTTCGTTGTCGGCCTCAGCGCTTATCAGGGTTGGCTGGGCAAGTACGGCAAGGGTCTCGCGGCGGGTAAGCGCCCGCTCGACAGCAAGACCCTGCGGATCATGAACGAACTCCCCGGGGTCGTTGCAGCGATCATCGTCGTCCTGGTGATCGTAAAGCCATTCTAAGCCGCGAAGTGTTGCTCTGGCGCCTCAATCTACCGGAGGGTGAGCATTGACTTGGCAGGTCGCCAGACATACCTCGGGCCCGACGGCTGAATCGGCCAGTTCACTTTCCTTGCCGACGAACCGTTGTTCCCGAATGAGGCGTCCTGCCCGTTCTGCGCTTTTTGTTTAAAGCCGTTTTCTCCCCACCTTCGTTCGAAGTCCGCACCAAATGCATCTCAAAGATCTCAAGAAACAGACCCCCGCTGAACTCGTCACCATGGCCGAGGAACTCGGCGTCGAGGGCGCATCCACCCTGCGCAAGCAGGACCTCATGTTCTCCATCCTCAAGGTCCGTGCCGACACTGGTGCCGAGATCAATGGGTCGGGAACGATCGAGGTTCTGAACGACGGCTTCGGATTTCTGCGCTCGCCCGAAGCGAACTACCTCGCCGGTCCCGACGACATTTACGTCGCGCCGAGCCTGGTCCGTCGCTTCGGCCTGCGTACCGGCGATACGGTCGAGGGAGAAATTCGCGCGCCCAAGGAGGGTGAGCGCTACTTCGCTCTGACCCGCGTCACCGCGATCAACTTCGATGATCCGGAGGCGGTCCGCCATCGCGTCAATTTCGACAATCTCACGCCGCTTTATCCGGATGAGAAGCTGAAGCTCGACACGCTGGACCCGACGATCAAGGATAAGTCGGCGCGCGTGATCGATATCGTTTCGCCACTCGGCAAGGGTCAGCGCGCACTGATCGTCGCTCCGCCGCGGACGGGTAAGACGGTCCTGCTGCAGAACATTGCCCGCGCGATTACGGACAATAACCCCGAGGTGATCCTCATCGTGCTGCTCATCGACGAGCGGCCGGAAGAGGTCACCGACATGCAGCGCTCCGTGAACGGTGAGGTGATCAGCTCCACCTTTGACGAGCCGGCCTCGCGCCACGTCCAGGTCGCCGAAATGGTCATCGAAAAGGCGAAGCGCCTCGTCGAGCACAAGAAGGACGTCGTGATCCTGCTCGACTCCATCACGCGCCTCGGCCGTGCCTACAATACGGTCGTGCCGAGTTCGGGCAAGGTGCTCACCGGCGGTGTCGATGCCAACGCTCTGCAGCGGCCCAAGCGCTTTTTCGGCGCCGCTCGCAACATCGAAGAAGGCGGTTCGCTTTCGATCATTGCAACAGCGCTGATCGACACTGGCTCGAAGATGGACGAGGTCATCTTCGAAGAGTTCAAGGGTACCGGCAACAGCGAAATCGTGCTCGATCGTAAGGTCTCAGACAAGCGCATCTTCCCCTCGCTGGATGTCGGCAAGTCGGGCACCCGCAAGGAGGAGTTGCTGGTCGACCAAGGCACGCTTTCGAAAATGTGGGTGCTTCGCCGCATCCTCATGCAGATGGGTACCGTCGACGCGATGCAATTCCTTCTCGACAAGATGAAGGACGCCAAGTCGAACGAGGACTTCTTCGCTTCGATGAACCAGTAGGCTGAGTCGGCGCACCGAAACGCCTCGCGTGCCGGTGCATGGCTCAACCCGCCATTCGGAGCGTTCCCAAGGCGCTTATGCTTTCCGGCTTCAGTTTCTCGAGCATCTTCACCGCGGGCGGGATGGCCAAGCTCGGCCAGATCATCGTCGGCGACCTCACCATGGCTGGCGACAATGTCGTCATCATGGGGTCGCTGGCCTCGGGGCTTCCAGAGAAGGACCGCAAGCGCGTCCTGATGCTCGGCGTCGCCATGGCGCTGGGTTTCCTGATCACATTCGCGGTGATTGCCACGCAGCTCCTGAGGGTGACCGGGCTCGTCTTTGCCGGCGGCCTCCTGCTCCTTTGGGTTGCCTACAACATGTGGAAGGAGCTGCATCCTTCCGAACGACTGGTGTGCGACGACCCGGACACGCCGGCGGTCGAAGGCCCACCGCGGACCAAGACCTTTCTCCAGGCCGCCATCCAGATCACGATCGCGGATTTGTCGATGAGCCTCGACAATGTGTTGTTGGTGGCGTCGATTGCGCGGGACAATCCGGCTTTGCTGGTGGTCGGGCTGAGCTTCTCAGTCCTCTTCATGGGCTTTGCCGCAAACTATGTGGCGCGGCTTATCCAGCGCTACCATTGGATCAATTACATCGGCCTAGCCGTCATCCTCTATGTGGCGTGCAACATGATCTATGAAGGCTGGGTTGGGGGCGAACACGTGCTTGGCTTGAGGAGCGCCCTCGGCTTCATCTAAGCGGAACAAAATGCCGTTGCCGCACTTGGGTCCGGTAGCTGGCATCGCTCTAGGGGGAAGACTTGCTCCAGTATCTGCTGACCACGCTTACCGCTGTGGCCGCGCATTATGGCCCGCCCGCCGATCTTTGGGGCGCCATCGTCCACGATTTCTCCAACATCACGGAGCCCACGGCCTTCGCGGCATTCCTGCAAGTGCTGATGATCGACCTGGTGCTCGCCGGGGACAATGCGATCGTCGTCGGTGCGCTTGCTGCAGGCCTGTCCGCGGACCAGCGCCGGAAGGTCATCCTCATCGGCGTTCTGGCGGCGCTCGTGCTGCGAATCATCTTTGCGCTGATCGTCACTCAGCTGCTCCAGGTCATCGGCCTCATCCTGGTCGGCGGTCTGCTGTTGTTGTGGGTTGCCTGGAAGATGTGGCGGGAACTGCGTCATCAAGGCGAGTCCGGTGGGTCTGAGGAGATTGAGGGGGACGAGCATTCCGGTTTGAGGCCCGCGAAGAGTTTCGCGGCGGCCGTTTGGGCTGTTGCAGTCGCCGACGTCTCAATGAGTCTGGACAATGTCCTCGCTGTGGCGGGTGCCGCGCGCGACCATCCAGGCATCCTCATCGTGGGACTGATCTTCGCGGTCATTTTGATGGGCGTCGCAGCGAATCTCATCGCTCGTTACATCGAGCGTTATCGCTGGATCGGCTACATCGGCTTGCTCGTGATCATCTACGTTGCTCTCAAGATGATCTACGATGGCTGGGTGCACCCCGAAGTTGGCCTGGGGAGGCTATTCGCCTGACGCGCACCCTGCGCTAAGCGGGTCTTATGTCCGCCGACACCATTTTCGCCCTCGCCAGCGGCCGTCCACCTGCGGCCGTGAGCATCATCCGGATCAGCGGGCCTCGCGCGCACGATGTTGCCCGGGGGCTGGCTGGCAAGGTTCCGGAGTCCCGGCGAGCCTCTCTGCGGACCTTGCGGGACGAGGCTGGAGAGCCGCTGGACGAGGCCCTCATCCTTTGCTTTGCCGGACCGGCGAGCGCGACAGGCGAGGATACCGTGGAATTCCATTGTCACGGCGGTCGCGCCGTCGTCGACGCAATCCTCCGTCAGCTTAGCTCGCTCCAGGGTCTTCGGCTTGCGCAGCCGGGTGAATTCACGCGCCGTGCCTTTGAAAACGGCCGCATCGACCTGACCGAGGCTGAAGGTCTCGCCGATCTGATCGAGGCCGAGACGGACAGCCAGCGTCGTGCCGCTCTCAGGCTCGCGGAGGGGGGTTTGAGGCGCCAAGTGGACGAGTGGCTGCAACGCCTTTTGCAGCTTTCCGCCCGGGCCGAGGCGGCGATCGACTATGTCGAAGAAGAGGACGTTACGCCCGATCGCAGCCTTTCTCGCGATTGCGGCGCATTAGCATCTGAGCTGAAGCTGTGGTTGGACAGACCTCGGATGGAACCCCTGAAGGATGGTGTTAGAGTTGTGGTCGCGGGCCCGCCAAACGCCGGAAAGTCCAGCCTTATCAATGCTATAATCGGGCAGGATCGAGTCATTGTCACAGACATTCCGGGAACGACGCGCGATCAGATCGATGTTCCCATGTCGCTGGACGGAATACCGATACTGCTGACTGACACGGCCGGACTGCGTGAAACGGACGAGCTGGTGGAACGGATCGGCGTGGACCGAGCCAGGTCTTTGCTCGAAACCGCGGACATCCTCCTTTGGCTCGGAGAGCCGAAGAACGCTCCTCCGCATGCGCAACTGGTTCTCGTGCACGCGCAAGCGGATCGGCCGGATCGGAGAGATGCCCCAGCCGGTTCCATGCCCGTATCTTCAAAGACGGCAGAGGGAATGGCGGAGCTTCTTGCTCGAGTTGGCGAGATCGCGCCATTCCTCTTGCCTGCGGAAGACGCGATCGCGCTCAACCGTCGACAGGCAGCGGGCCTGTCCGACGCTCGACTTGCTCTAGATGCGGCCGCAAGCGCCGACGATCATGTCCTCCTGGCGGAGGATCTTCGATCGGCACGCGGGGCGTTCGATCGAATGACGGGCCGGGCGGGCGTGGAAGATGTCCTCGACGCTTTATTTGGTCGCTTCTGCTTGGGCAAATAGTCGATGTTTCACGTGAAACAGTCAGAAACGGTCAGTCGTCTGAGACGATTTTCCCTTCGCGCGAATATCCATTAAGGGCACCCTCCATGTTCGATGTCTTGGTCATTGGCGGCGGCCACGCCGGTTGCGAGGCTGCGGCCGCGGCCGCCCGTCGTGGCGCGCGTGTCGGCCTCGTCACCTTCCGCTCGGCAGACATCGGGCAAATGTCCTGCAATCCTTCGATCGGCGGGGTGGGGAAGGGACACCTGGTTCGCGAGCTGGATGTGTTTGATGGACTCATGGCTCGCGCCGCCGACAGCGCAGCGATCCACCGGCGGATGCTTAACCGTAGCAAGGGGCCCGCCGTGCAGGGTCCGCGGATTCAAGCTGATCGGAAACTCTATCGATTGGCACTAGCCGCGCTGATCTCGCAAGGCGGCGTTGAGGTCATCGTCGCCGAAGCGTTCGCGCTCCACGTGGAGAGCGGACGAGTCAGGGGCTTGAAGACCAGCTTAGGCCTTTTGGAGTGTCGTGCGCTGGTCATTGCCACGGGTACCTTCCTGGATGCTCGGATTTTCGTAGGCGATGAGGTGCGCGAGGGCGGGCGCTGCGGGGAGCGCGCCGCCGCCACGCTCGCGGGCCAAGTCCGCGAACTTGGCCTAGCCCAAGGACGTTTGAAGACGGGCACGCCACCGCGCCTCGACGGACGGACGATCGACTGGGCCAGGCTCGAGGAGCAGCCGAGCGACGCCGAGCAATGGACGATGTCGGCGTTGGACGGTGGCGCTCGGGTTCCACAACTTGCCTGCGCTATTGCTCGAACGAATGAGCGGACGCACGACATCATTCGCGCGAACTTCGACCGTTCGCCGCTCTTCGCCGGCGCTATCGAGGGCAGGGGCCCGCGCTACTGTCCGTCCATTGAAGACAAGGTGAAGCGGTTCGCCGAGCGGGAGAGCCACCAGATCTTCCTCGAGCCGGAAGGGCTGGACGATTATCTCGTTTATCCGAACGGAGTGTCTACTTCTCTTCCGGCCGACGTGCAGCTCGATTTCATGCGCAGTATAGACGGCCTCGATCGCGTCGAAATCTCTCGGCCCGGTTACGCCGTCGAATATGAGTTCGTTGACCCCCGCGGACTCGGTTCGACGCTGGAGGCGCGTGAAATCACCGGTCTCTTCCTGGCCGGTCAGATCAACGGGACGACGGGATATGAAGAAGCGGCAGCCCAGGGTCTTGCCGCGGGGCTTAATGCCGCCGCCCGCGTACGTGACCTCAGCCCGGTCAACTTCGATCGACGTACAAGCTATATCGGCGTGATGATCGACGACCTCACGCTGCAGGGTGTTAGCGAGCCGTACCGAATGATGACTGCGCGGGCGGAGTATCGGCTGGCGCTACGCGCCGACAATGCGACGACCCGCCTGGGAAAGCTCGCTGTGGAAGCGGGCTGCGTTTCCGGTCGCCGTCACCGGCAAATCGAAAGCCACTTAAAGGCGCGCGCAAGCGCCTCGTGGGCCGAAACGGAGGAAGGCCGGGCAGACACGCTCTATGCTCCCTATTTGGATCGCCAGCAGCGTGAGTGGGAGGCGGTTCAGCGGGACGTGCGTGTGGCGATACCCGCCCAACTGGTATTCGCGTCCATCCCGGGAATTTCTACGGAAATGGCAGAGAGACTTGAGGCCGCAAGGCCGGAGACGCTGGATCAGGCCTCCCGTATTCCCGGCGTTACGCCTGCTGCTCTTTCCGCTCTCTACGTTGCGGCGTCACGGCGCGCCGCGTGATTGAGGCGATTTCGGCAGCAGCGCACAGGTTTGTTTCACGTGAAACGTTCGAAATGCTAGAGGCATTTGTCGAGCTCCTGCTCGTAGGAACTCAATCGCAAAGCCTCATCGCGCCTTCGACCCTCGCTACAATTTGGGAGCGCCATATCCTTGACTCAGCGCAGTTGGTGCGTTTCGAGCCGTGGTCAGGTTCGTCCTGGGCAGATGTCGGATCGGGCGCAGGCCTGCCCGGTGTCGTTATTGCGCTTCTCGTAGACGGACCGGTGGACCTGATTGAGCCAAGGCGCCTGCGAGCCGACTTCCTCAATCACGCCGTGGAAGTGCTTGGCCTGGCCTCGCGAGTCACTGTGCGGCAGGCTAAGTCTGAGCGGGTTTCCGGGAAATTCGACGTGATCACAGCTCGGGCCGTCGCCGGACTCAGCAAGGCGTTCGAGATATCCTCCCATCTGTCCACAAAAAACACGATTTGGGCGCTTCCGAAGGGTCGAAGCGCGCGAACGGAACTGGCCGAAGCCCAGCAAGCGTGGCAAGGTGTGTTTCACGTGGAACAAAGCATCACCGACCCCGATTCTTACATCGTGGTCGCCAGTGGGGTGGGGAAAAAGCCATGATGCGGGTCGCCGTAGCGAACCAGAAGGGCGGGGTTGGGAAGACCACCACCGCGATTAATCTTGCAACGGCGCTGGCGGCGATAGGCTGGAAGGTGCTTCTGATCGACCTGGATCCGCAAGGGAACGCGTCGACTGGGCTGGGAGTCAGCCAGGCGGGCCGGGCACATACGAGCTATGACGTTCTGATCGGGTCAGCCGAATTGGTGGACAGCGTGGTATCGACGCGCGTTCCGCGTCTCGAACTCCTGCCGGCGACGATGGACCTCTCGGGTGCGGAAGTCGAGCTGGTTACGCTTGCCGATCGCGCGCGCCGGCTTGAGAGAGCGTTGGACTCAGTTCCAAGCGGACGCTGGGACATCTGTCTGATCGACTGTCCGCCATCGCTCGGCCTACTTACGGTCAACGCCCTCGTGGCAGCCAGGCATTTGCTCGTTCCGCTTCAGTGCGAGTTCTTCGCCCTCGAAGGGCTCAGCCAGCTTCTCCAAACAGTCGAGCGGATCCGCGTGGCCTTCAATCCCGAGTTGCAGATCCTGGGGGTCGCGCTGACCATGTTTGACCGCCGCAACAAGCTCTCACAGCAGGTTGCCGATGACGTCCGCGCCTGCCTGGGACGCGCCGTCTTCGACACGGTCGTGCCGCGGAATGTTCGCCTGTCCGAAGCTCCCAGTCACGGACTGCCGGCGCTCATTTACGATCTGCGCTGTTCCGGATCCGAGGCATATGTGCGCCTGGCGCGTGAGCTGATGGCGCGGCTTCCGCGCGTTGCAGAGGCAGCATGAGTACGAACAAGCCCGCGGCGGGGCTGGGCCGAGGACTGCAAGCGCTTCTCGGCGAGGTGGCCGTGCCTACCGCGTCGGCGGAGGCTCCGGCCGTCCGGCCGGGTGGAGTGCGCGAGATAGAGATCGGCCGAATCAGGCCGAATCCGGAACAGCCTCGCATTCAGTTCACGGAAGAGGCCATCGAGGAGCTCGCGGATTCGATCTCGCAGCGCGGCGTCTTGCAGCCCATCCTTTTGCGCCCGCACGGAGAAGGCTTTGAGATCGTTGCCGGGGAGCGCCGTTGGCGCGCGGCGCAGCGGGCGCAGCTTCACACCATCCCCGCATTGGTTCGGGAGATCGACGATTCAACCGCGGCAGAGATTGCGCTGATCGAGAACATCCAGCGCGAAGACCTTAATGCTATCGAAGAGGCGGAGGGCTACCGGCAGCTCATTCAAAAGCATTCGCACACGCAGGACGGGGTGGCCAAGCTCGTCCATAAGTCGCGCAGTCATGTCGCCAACCTATTGAGATTGCTCGACTTACCGGAGTTTGTTCGGCAATCGCTGGTGCGCGGCGAGATCAGCATGGGGCACGCGCGAGCCGTTGCCACGGCTCCGGACCCGGAAGAGCTGACCAAGGAAATCATCTCCAAGGGTCTTTCGGTTCGGCAGGCGGAGGATCAGGCGCGCAAGGTCAAGCCCGGCGCAGGTCACGACATCGCCCGGGGGAGCGCCCGCAACCATAAACAACCCGCGGACGCCGATTTGTTGGCGCTTCAGCGGCAGCTTGGCGACATGCTCGGTCTCAAGGTCGACGTTGCCCACAACGGCAAGAAGGGCACGGTCACGCTGCATTACAGCAGCCTGGATCAACTTGACATGATCTGTCAGCGCC
>JBKPKE010000037.1:0-6458 GCA_046730955.1 Pseudomonadota bacterium | reverse complement strand
GTTCGAAATTGTGCACACGCACGCTTCCGCTCGTCTCGGCTGCGGCGGGCTGATGCTCACGGTGCTCCCGAACGGCGTTGCCGGCATCGCGACGATTCGCCTGTCCGATCGCCTGCCCATTCGCCGCATCGGTCGTTCGGGCATGCCCGCCGGAGCTTTGGGAATGTTGTTCCCCTGAAGCGCCGTCAGACCTCTCGGTTCGCACCTCGACATTGCGCTGTTGCTGCGAGTGCTCGGAAGACCGCTCCTGCTTCGGCGAGGATTCCCGCGTCTGAGAGCGCTCTGCGCGCTCGTGATGACGCTCGCCGTTGGCGTCGTCATTGGGACGCGAGGCGAACGCGGGGGAAGCAACGCCGGCAAGAAGCGCGGCAATCAGAAGAGTACGCATCGGCCAAACCTCGGCATCTGGAGTTAGCCGGGAAGTGCGCTCTTCGAGATGAGCGGAGGCTTAACCGTTTCGCCAGCGAATCGTAATCTTGCAAAGCACGTTCGCGCCCTGCAGTTCGGCGGCATGGCAAGCATCGATACTGGGGCCGGGCGCGTGGGCCTGACCGACGTTGGATCGGGTGGGACCCCCATCGTATTTCTGCACGGCGTGGGGTCGGACAAGTCGGTCTGGGAGCCGCAGCTGGACCATTTCGGGAAGGGCCGGCGCGCGCTTGCCTTCGACTATCCGGGGTACGGAGAAAGCGCGTTTCTGCCCGACGCGACGCGCGACGATTTCGCCGCCACGGTTATCGCGGCGATCGATTCGCTCGACATCGCCAAGGCCCACGTCTGCGGACTGTCGCTTGGCGGAGTCGTGGCAATCGCGATGCACGCCGCGGCGCCGCAACGCTGCGCCTCGCTGATCATTGCAGACAGCTTCGCCGTGCATCCGCAGGGCGGAGCGATTTACGAACGCGGGGTCGCTGCAAGCCACGGCGGTATGCGTGAGCTTGCGGCAGGCCGCATCGGCGCACTGCTGGTTTCGGAGGAACCCCGCGCCGAAGTCATCGACACGATGGCCGCGATCGATCCCGAAGCCTATCGCATCGGTGCCCGCGCCGTCTGGCTCGCAGATCAACGCACCCGGGCGTCATCGATCCGAGTGCCTGCCTTGGTCATTTGCGGCGACGAGGACACGATCACGCCGCCATCCTTGTCCGAGGAACTGGCCGCGCTGATCCCGAATTCGCGCCTGAAAATCATCGCGGGTGCGTCGCACCTCGCCAATCTTGACGCACCGAACGAATTCAACGGCGTAATCGGCGACTTCCTTTCCGGCGTCGAAGCGAAAGCGTACTGAGCGGAGCCATGCCGAGAGTCTGGCTTACACGTCGGGACGGCAGCAGTGAGGCGGTCGACGCGCGGCCGGGACGCTCGCTCATGCTCAATATCCGCAAGCCAGGCCAAATCCAGGCGATCTGCGGCGGCTGCGCGAGCTGCGGCACCTGCCATGTTTATGTCGCGGAAGACTGGGTAAATCGCCTGCCACCGATACAGGACGAGGAAGAAACCATCCTCGCCTTCTCCGATTGGCGCCAGCCGAACAGCCGCCTGTCCTGCCAGATCAAGGTGACCGAGGATCTCGAAGGTCTCTGCGTGACCGTCGCGCCCGAGGATTGAGGCTGCACCGGCGGCACAAACGGCCCGGAGAATGTATCACCGAGCCGTTCGTAGGAGACCCGATGGTTCAAAAACGAATGGTGTTCGAGTCCCGTGCTTGTCTTAGCACAAACACGGCAACCGGTCGGGCGCAAAATGTGCGCATTCCACCAAAGCGGACATTCCCCTGTCCTACCGCTGGCCTGCTGTGCCATGCTTGGCTGATGCAGTTCTGCGCTCTCCTGGATTCCTCGCCTGACCGAACACGGTCTCGCGCACGCGCACGCGTGTGTCAGTGCGACCTTTGGGACTTTTCGAGGCGTTCGCGGTGAAGATTGCCTGCGTCGGAGCAGGGCCGGCCGGCCTCTACTTCGCCATCTCCATGAAGCTGCGCGACCCATCGCACGAGATCGAGATTTTCGAACGGAACGCACCCGGCGTCACCTTTGGCTGGGGCGTGGTCTTCTCCGATCTTACGGTCGAAAACATCACCGACAACGATCCGATTTCCGCGAAGACGATCACCGAGGAGTTCGCCCACTGGGACGATATCGACGTCCACTTCGGCGGCGAGTGCGTCACGTCCGGCGGTCACGGCTTCATCGGCATCGGTCGCAAGCGCCTGCTCGAAATCCTCCAGGACCGTGCGCGCGAGCTGGGCGTCGAGATCCACTTCGAATCCGAATGCGATCCCGAGGACCCGAGGTGGCGTGAATACGACCTCGTCATCGCGTCGGACGGTATCAATTCGCGCTTCCGCGATGCCCATGCGGAAGCGTTTGGAGTGGATGTCGACGTACGCGCGAACAAGTTCGTGTGGCTCGGAACGTCGAAGGTCTTCGATGCCTTCACTTTCGCCTTCGAGGAGACGGAGCACGGATGGATTTGGGCGCATGCCTATCGCTTCGCTCCGGATTGCTCGACATTCATCGTCGAATGCTCTGAGGAGACATGGCGTAACTTCGGCTTCGACGAGATGGATCAGGTCGAAGCGATCGCAGTGTGCGAGAAGCTATTTGCAAAATATCTCGACGGACATGGGCTGCAGTCGAACGCAGCTCATCTGCGCGGGTCGGCGGCCTGGCTCAACTTCCGCCGCATCAAATGCGAGCGCTGGAATTCTGGCAACGTCATTCTGCTCGGCGACGCGGCACACACCGCGCACTTCTCGGTTGGAAGCGGCACCAAGCTGGCGCTTGAGGACGCGATCAAGCTCGCGGACGTTCTCAATCGTCCGGGCCTCAGTCTCGAGGCCGCGATGGACGAATATGTCGCCGAACGGAACCTCGAAGTGCTTAAGTTGCAGAACAGCGCGCGCAACTCGACCGAATGGTTCGAGACGCTGGAGCGCTACACCCATTTCGAGCCGCTTCAGTTCGCTTATTCGCTCCTCACGCGAAGCCAACGCATCAGTCATGAAAACCTTCGCCTCCGCGATCGCGAATGGCTGGAAGGAGTCGAGCGCTGGTTCTGGAAACGAGCCACGGAGGGGCGTTCGAACAAGACTGCACCGCCCATGTTTGCGCCGTTCAAGATGCGCGAGATGGGGCTAGAGAACCGCATAACCGTCTCGCCGATGGCGATGTACTCGGCGGTCGACGGGATGCCAAACGACTTCCATTTCGTCCATTACGGCGAGCGTGCGTTGGGCGGCGCAGGACTCGTCTTCACGGAGATGACCTGCGTGTCGCCCGAAGGACGGATCAGTCCTGGCTGCACGGGGATGTGGAATGCCGACCATGTTTCTGCGTGGAAGCGGATCGTCGATTTCGTCCACGTAAACTCGAAAGCGAAGATCTGCCTGCAGCTTGGCCACTCGGGCGCGAAGGGCTCGACCTGCGTCGGCTGGGAAGAGGACAATGCGCCTCTGCCAGACGGCAACTGGCCCGTGATGGCGGCAAGCGACGTAGCCTGGTCGCCGGTCAACCAGGTGCCGACGCCGATGACGCGCCCGCAGATGGACAAGGTGCGCGATGAGTTTGTCGCAGCCGTGCGAATGGGCGCGAAAGCGGGTTTCGACATGGTCGAGCTTCATGCGGCGCACGGCTATCTGCTCTCGGGATTCCTAACTCCGCTGCAGAACAAGCGAACCGACGAATATGGCGGGAGCCTGGAGAACCGTCTGCGATATCCGCTCGAGGTTTTCGCGGCGATGCGCGCTGCCTGGCCTTCCGACAAGCCGATGTCGGTGCGCATTTCAGCGACAGACTGGGCGGGCGAACGGGGCATCGCTGCCGACGACGCGGTCGAGATTGCGGAAGCCTTCGCACGCGAAGGCGCAGACCTGATCGACGTGTCGGCTGGCCAGACCTGGACCGGAGCGCAGCCTGTTTACGGCCGCATGTTTCAGACGCCTTTCTCGGACAAACTCCGCAACGAAGCACGCCTCGCAACCATGGCCGTCGGAAACATCTATGAGCCCGACCATGCCAACTCGATCCTCGCCGCAGGGCGCGCGGATCTTGTCGCCCTGGCCCGTCCGCACCTTATCGATCCGTTCTGGACGCTGCGCGCAGCTGCACAGCTTGACTATCGCGATGTGCACGTGCCGCCGCAGTATCTCAACGGGATGAGCCAGCTCGCCCGCAATTTGAAGAGGGAGGCCGAAGCCGCCGCGGCGCTGCGCGTCTAGGCGAAATGGCCTGCCACGGGTCGTCCGGAATGTGGCGGCATCGGTAAAGTCCGCAGGGTTCCCTCCGGGATTCTTCCTAATGAAAATTCGCCGCAGCGCGAGATAAGCGCGGTTAGCCGCCAAAAATCGGCTGTGTCTGGGGCGGTGGATTACAAGGCGGCCAAGTCGTCAGCCCGGCGAGGCCCAACAAGAGAGAGGGAGTGAGACATGCCCTTGCTAAGTAAGAGCATCGCGACAGCTGGCCTGGTCATCGCAAGTGGCCTTGGCCTCAGCGGTTGCGCGACTGAAGACTATGTCGACAAGCACATCGCGACGGTAAACGATCGCGTGAGTGCGCTCGAGGCCCGGGTGAATACGGTCGACCAGACTGCACAGCAGGCAAACGCGACGGCTCAGTCTGCCGCGGGTGCGGCACAGCAGGCCAACCAGCGGCTTGACCAGCTGACGTCCCGCGTGGACGGCATCGAGCAGCAGCTCGCTTCCAAGAAGCCTCGGAACTGATCGCTTCACCGCGGAGTTCGTCGGCGAAATTCCTCCGTCGGGCTCCGCGGACGCGACATTCAAGAGGTTGAGGTAGCAGGGTTGGTTATTTGTATTCGCGCGACGGTCCGAAAGACCGCTCTCGCAACGATGATTTTACTGGCTTCGACAGCGGCTGTGGCCCAGCCGGCCGACCCGCTTGCGCCGCTCGACACGCTGACCGAAGCTCGCGCCGATGCCAAGGCCGCGGATCCACTCGCTCCCATCGACGAGCCTACCGACACTCCATCCGCCGATGTCTTGCGGGTCACGAATTGGGTGATCTCCAGCCATGACAATGGCGAGCTGCCGTTCATGGTGATCGATAAGGTCGGCGCGGAAGTCTTCCTGTTCGACGCAGCCGGGCAGTTCGTCGGCAAGACTCCGGCGCTCCTCGGATCGACTGCCGGCGACGATTCCAGTCCGGGCGTCGGCGATCGGGAACTGTCGGAAATCAGCCCCGAAGAACGCACGACGCCCGCCGGCCGGTTCGTTGCCAAGTTCGGATGGGCGCGAGGCCACGAACGCGTCCTTTGGGTCGACTATCACACATCGATCTCGCTCCATCCCGTCGTCACCGGGAACAAGAAAGAGCAGAGGCTGAAGCGGCTCAACTCGCCAAGTCCCGAGGACAACCGCATCACCTACGGCTGCATCAATGTGCCCAAGGCCTTCTACGGCAAAGTCGTTCGCCCACTTTTCAAGGATACGGCTGGCGTTGTGTACATCTTGCCGGAGACGAAACCGCTCAATCAGGCTTTCCTCGCGTTCCGCGGCTGAGACCGCGCCGCCCGATCGATACGAAATTGTCCCGATGGTGGGGCCAATCCGACTCGCGCTATCTCGCCGATTAGAGGCAAAGCTCGGCGCGACACTCCCGATTGCGCTTGGAACGGCCTCAAGCGAGGTCCGCGGACGTTAATCCCCTCCAAACTGTTCTGCGGACCTCGCCTGTAGCGTAAGCGATTGGCGTCGGCTGCTAAATTGTCCGGACGATCCGGTAAGTCTCCTTTCAGCATCCGGGCTATGCGGGCCCTTCATCGCGGCCTGCGCCCCTAAGCTGGCCGTGAAATCATGGGCGCGTAGCGGCCCTCGTGTTGAGAAGGCCCGTTCCTTTAATACCCCAGGGACGGGCCTTCGCTTCTCCTCAGTTCTGCAGATGCGCCGCGCTGGTCAGAACGCGAACCGTCACCTTCCTTGCGCCAGACATCGCGTCCGAACTCGACTTTTCGACCGGAATTTTCATCTGGCCCATGGCTGACGCTCCGAGCACTCTGCCGGGCAAGACCTTGCCGCTTTGCTTGATGTAATTGATGACCGTCTGGGCGCGGCGATCGCTCAGCTTCTGGTTCGCGGCCGCATTGCCGGTTGGATCGGCATAGCCGAGAACGGAGATGACATAGCCTTTGATCCCCGCCGCATTTTCGGCAAGCTTGAGAAGCTTCTGCTTATCCGCAGCGGAGACGACCGCGCTACCTGACTTGAAGAAGATGTTCTCCTCGGCGCGAACGTCCCATTCGCCCATCTTCGAATAAGCGCTTCGCACCTCTTCGCTGCGACGCGCGGTCTCTTCGACACCGGCCTGGATCTGCGCGGCAGTCTTATAATCCTTCGCCTTGTAATCGACTTCGCTGACTACGAACTGGCCGCTCGCATCGTCGCCTTCGACCGTGACCGGAAGTCCGGGAAGCAGCGACGTTGCGGGCACGACCTCCTTCTG
>JBKPKE010000036.1:0-5930 GCA_046730955.1 Pseudomonadota bacterium | reverse complement strand
TGGGCTAAGGTCTGGCCAAAGGGGGAATTCAAATGCTCAAGCGGTTGATTTTCGGTGCCGTCGTTCTCGGCATTCTGATGCCGGCCCAGGCCATGGCGCAGCAGGATGACCAGGCCACGATCTACGCCAAAGGCAATTACAAGGGTTACAACATCACGCTTGAGGGACCGACGCGACTGCAGACGGCGTTCACCACGAAGAGCATCAAGATCCCAGAAGGCAAGTCGTGGGAATTGTGCAGCGGCAATACGTTCACGGGTTGCAAGGAATTCAACGCCTCCGATCCATCAACGGTCATGAATGTCCGCTCGGCTCGTCCAGTGGCTCCGGTAATAACATCGGCCCCACCGAGCAGCGGACCGGCCGCATCCGTCGGGACGGTCGGAGGCGGCCCATGGCCGACGCTTCGCGGCCTTTCGAGCGAATATTTCATCGCGCCCGATGCGAATGGGAATCGCATCCTCGTTGCAAGCGGCAAGTCGGAAGAGGCTTCTCGCCTGGCGGAGGACTTCTGTAGGCAACGCGGCTGGCGGACCTCCGCCTACGAACGACTGCAGTCGATCGGCGGACATACCTATCTCGCTGATGTGCTCTGTGCAGACGGAAAGAGGTAGCCGAGGCACACGACAAAGGTGACATAAGCGCGGCGCATCTGTTAGCGATTCGCTATGCCGCTTTCCGCCGCCGCGTCCGCCCGCGAAATCCTGACGGGCCTCCATGACGTGATGGCTGGCCGCGGCAGCGCGCAGTCCAAGCTCGACAAGGTTGTCGACCTGATAGCCGACAAAATGGCGAGCGAGGTCTGTTCAATCTACCTGCTGCGCGACAGCAAGCTGGAGCTGTTCGCCACACATGGTCTTCGCAAGGAAGCAGTTCACGTCACGCGCCTGAGCATGGGTGAAGGCCTGGTCGGGACGATCGCTGCCGAAGGCCGCATTCTCAATCTGGCCGAAGCAGCGGACCATCCCGCTTTCGCCTACCGGCCGGAAACCGGGGAAGAGAGCTTCCACAGCTTCGCCGGCGTCCCGATCATGCGGCTTGAAAGCCCGGTCGGCGTGCTTGCCGTCCAGCACGCCGATCCGCGCCGTTACGAGGACGTCGAGATCGAGGCGCTTCAGACCGTCGCAATGGTGCTATCGGAAATGATCGCGGCCGCCCGGCTCGTCGATGGAGCCCGGCGCGGTCGCCTCCGCAGCAGCGGACCTCTCCGGCTGGCAGGCCTTCGCTTGGTTGCGGGCATGGCGAAGGGCGAAGCCGTATTCCACCAGCCGCGGGTGGTGGTCGAGCACACGGTGGCCGAGGACACCGAGGCTGAGCGCGACCGCGTCTATTCCGCCTTCCGCAAGATGCGCGAGCAGATCGATGCGATGACCAAGGAGGCCGAATTCGGCACCGCGGGCGAGCATCAGGAGATCCTCGAGACGTACAAGATGTTCGCCTACGACGAAGGCTGGTCGAGGCGGATCAACGAGGCGATCGACAGCGGCCTGACTGCCGAAGCCGCCATCGAACGCGTTCAGCAGCGCACTCGGGCGCGAATGCAGGACATCGACGATCCGCTGCTTCAGGATCGCATGCACGACCTTGAGGATCTATCGAACAGGCTGCTCCGGATCGTTTCGGGCCGGTTCGGCACGGCAGCGCAGACCGGTCTTGCCCGCGACACGGTCCTGATCGCTCGAAACCTCGGGCCGGCAGAGCTGCTCGAATATGACCGCCGCCGATTGAAGGCCGTCGTGCTGGAGGAAGGCTCGCTGACGGCGCACATGACGATCGTCGCACGAGCCATGGGTGTCCCGGTCGTCGGGCGCATTTCGGACATCCGACACAGCGTAGAGGAAGGCGAAACGATTCTCGTCGACGGCGACAACGGCAGCGTCATCGTTCGCCCGAATCGCGTGCTGCTGACCGGCTTCGAGCACCGGCTTGCGACGCGTCAACAGCGCCGCGCGGAGTTCGATCGGGCGCGCAGTTTGCCGGCCTTGTCCGTTGATGGAGTGCCGGTCAGCGTCATGGTCAACGCGGGCCTCGCCGAGGACGCGGCCAACCTTGAGCTGTCCGGCGCCGACGGCATCGGCCTGTTCCGTACCGAGTTCCAGTTCCTGGTTTCTGCCACGCTTCCCGGGCGTGAGCGCCAGCAGCGCCTCTATACCAAGGTGCTTGCAGCTGCCGGGGACAAGCCTGTCGTCTTTCGCACCGTGGACATCGGCGGCGACAAGGCGCTGCCCTATCTGACGGACATCCGTGACGAAGCCGAGAACCCGTCGATGGGATGGCGGGCGCTTCGCCTCTCTCTCGAGCGGGCGACCCTGATGAAGGCACAGGCTCGTGCCCTGATCGAGGCTTCGGGCGGCAAGGTGCTTCGGGTGATGTTCCCGATGGTCTCCGAACCATGGGAATATGAGGAAGCGCGTGCCTTGTTCGAAGAGCAGGTCGACTGGGCGCGAAAGGCCCACCGCAAATTGCCCAAGCGCATCGAGTTCGGCGCGATGCTTGAGGTCCCGGCTCTGGCGGAGGCATTGGACCAATTGCTCCCGCGGGTCGATTTCCTGTCGATCGGTACGAACGACCTCACGCAGTTCCTCTTCGCTGCCGATCGTGCGGATCCACGGCTGGCGGAACGGTACGACTGGCTGAGCCCGGCAATCCTGCGTTTCCTTCGCAGAGTGACCGTCCAGGCGCGAGCTGCCGGCGTTCCTGTTCGCGTCTGCGGCGAGATGGGGGGACGGCCTCTCGAAGCCATGGCTCTCATCGGTCTCGGCATCGAGGATTTCTCCATCACGCCGGCGGCCGTTGGCTCCGTCAAGGCAATGGTCCGCTCGCTCGACGTAGGAAAGGTGAGGCTGCGCTTGGAGCAATTGCTCGAAAGGCCACCGTCGAACATGCGCAAGGCGCTCACCGACTGGGCTCGACGGCATAGCGTGTCCATCGCTTAGAGCAGCGGTTGACAGTCAGCCTCACCGCTTCGACAAGCGAAAGGGGTGGCCGGGCCGGAGCAATGACGGAAAACGACGAGATCATCGAAACGACGAGCTCTCCCGCGGGAGAACGCTTGCGCGCGGCGCGCGAGACGAAGGGCCTCACGCTGGAGGAACTGGCGTCTCAGACCCGGATTCCGCTGCGCCACCTGCAGAGTCTGGAGCAGGGCGACTGGGCTCGGCTCCCGGCGCCGACCTATACGATCGGTTTCGCGAAGAGCTACGCCAGCGCGGTCGGCCTCGACCGCAACGAGATTGCGGACGATCTGCGCGCTGAAATGGGCGGCCATCGGCCAGATTCCGGCAGCGCGGAAGTGTTCCAGCCGGCTGACCCGGGACGAACCATGCCGAAGTGGCTTGTCCTGGCCGCAATCGCCGGGATCATCGTTGTCGTTCTTCTCTTGAGCTGGTTGAACGAACGCTCACTGAGCGACGAGCCTTCGCCGGCGCCCGAGATAGCGTCCACACAAGCTGCGCCGCAAGGCTCGCAGCCGACTGCGCAAGCTCCGCAGGCGCAGCCGGCACAGGCGAACGGACCCGTGACCATCGCTGCAACGCAGGAAGCCTGGGTTCAGGTGAAGGACAGTGGAAAAACGCTCTTTGAGGGCGTCATGGCGCCGGGCCAGACCTACCAGGTTCCTTCAACCGCAGCGGCTCCGGTGCTGAAGGCCGGCAAGCCTGAAGCACTCAGGATCACGGTTGGCAGCGCTGTCGCTCCCCCGGTCGGACCGCCGGGCCACGTGGCGGCGAACGTAAGCCTTGCTCCCGCCGACCTCATGCGGGGCGGTGCGCAACCGGCGGGCGGAACCACGACCGCGACTGTTCCTGCGCCGAGCGCGCCCCCCGGAGTCCAGAACTCCGTCCAGTAAAGCTTTCACGCGTGTTGGCGCTTGGATTAGACACCTGTTCCGATTAGGTTTTCCCGCGGGGAGGGACCATGAAACTCGCATATCTCGGCATCGCAATACTCTTGGCCGCTGGCGCGCCCGCATTCGCTCAATACAGGCAAGCTCAGCCGCAGTATCCGGCGACCCCGATGGTCGCACCCGCGACCCAGGCATCCGTCGCGAATCTCGACAATCGCATCGTCACTTTGGAGCGGCAGATCGCGGACCTGCTTCGCGCCGAGGAAGAGAATGGGCACCGAATCGCCCAGCTCGAATCGCAGCTGAAACAGCAACGGGACGAATCGTCCGCCCGCATCGCCGCGCTTGAAGCGCAGCTTGCAGCAGGCACGGCCCCCGTCCAGGCAACTTCCGAGCCCACGATCCAGAAGCCCACGCCAGTCGTCGCATCCGGCTCGGCGAAGCCGACACCGACGCCGACGAATGCCGCTGCTTCGGCGGAAACGGATCCGGCTGAGGAAGCCTATGATGCGGGCTACCAGCTGTGGAAGGCGGGCAAATATGATGAGGCCGTCGGCGCCCTCCGCGCCTTCACCGCTGCCTATCCGAAGCACCGCCGCGCGAGCTGGGCGAACAATCTCACTGGCCGCGCGCTGCTGGACAAGGGTGAGCCGAGGGCGGCTGCGGAAGTCCTTCTCGCCAATTATCGCTCGAACCCGAAGGGAGAGCGCGCGGCCGACAGCCTTTTCTATCTCGGCCAGGCCCTGGTGAAGCTCAATCAGTCAGGGCAGGCCTGCAAGGCCTATGGTGAGCTGGAAGCCGTCTACGGGGGTTCGATGCGAGCCGACCTGAAGAATATGCTGCCCGCCGCCAAGTCGCAGGCGAAGTGCAGCTGACCATGATAGGGGGCCGATATGGTCCCCACTGATTTCGTCGATCGATTTCGTGCCGACCTCGACCCGCTGATCGAGCCGGGCACGCCCTTCGGCATCGCCGTCTCTGGTGGACCCGATAGCCTTGCTCTCTTGCTGCTCGCAGCCGCGGCGCGGCCAGGTGAGATTGCGGCAGCAACGGTCGATCACGCGCTTCGATCGGGAAGCCGGGAAGAAGCGGACGCCGTCGCCGACATTTGCGAGCGGCTGAATGTTCCGCACGCCATTCTGGCAATCGAATGGGACATCCAGCCGGAGTCGGGCCTTCAGGAGAAAGCGCGCGAGGTCCGCTACGGAGCGCTCGCGGCCTGGATGAGCGACGTCGGGTTGCCGGCCATGGTCACGGCGCACCATCTCGACGACCAGGCGGAAACCCTCATCATGCGCCTCAATCGCGGCGCGGGTGTGCGCGGTCTTTCCGGCATGAGGCCGCTGGCGAGCGTGCCGGGCTATCCGGATCTTCGTCTCGCCCGCCCGCTGCTCGGCTGGCGACAGGGCGAACTTGCTTCTGTCTGTGCCGCCGCAAGCATCCGTCCGTTTGCCGACCCCAGTAACGAAGACCAGCGGCATGAGCGCGTTCGTGTCCGCCGCGCCCTGGCCGATGCGGCATGGCTTGACTCCCGAGGTCTCGCCAGAAGCGCTGCGAACCTGGCGGACGCCGACGACGCGGTGGAGTGGGCGGCGGCGACGGAGTGGACTCGCTTCGCGACCGCCGATACCGCCGAAGTGACCTACAGGCCATCAAGTGCGCCCGCCGAAATCGTTCGCCGCATTGTCGCTCGGGCCATTGAGGAGTTGGGGACCGAAGGCCGGCCCGAGGACCTTCGCGGCCGTGAGCTGGACCGCCTGATCGACGAATTGCAGGCTGGAGGCACCGCGACGCTTCGTGGTGTTCGATGCGAGGGCGGCGCGGTGTGGCGCTTCACCCGTGCCCGAAAGCGAAGCGGAAATGACGGGGTGAAAAGTTAGCGGCCCGGTTGATGAGGGGAGAGACCGGGCCGCCAGGCTTTGAAGGCGGAGTTCCGCAGCAAGGGTTTACGTCAGAACCCCGCGAAATCAGTAACATGTTCCAATGTGGCGAAAATCCGTATTTGTCGGTAGCCGAAGCGGCCTATCTGGCATTTTTTCGTGCCGCGGTGAGACATTTTCACGGGGCGAGAGGCCTTGTGGTATCA
>JBKPKE010000035.1:0-7465 GCA_046730955.1 Pseudomonadota bacterium | reverse complement strand
GCACATGGCAACACCGACGGGCGGCGCTTGTTCGAAGGCCTGCTCGAAACCGTCGCGGCCTAGCTTCTGCGCCTCATTTTCACCTGGTGACAGCCAGCTTCACCGGGGGGAAGCATGCACATGAACACGCGGTCGGGCCCGTCCTGATCGAGGACCACGGTTTTGCTCTGCATTGTCTCCGGATTGGTGAACACGACGATCGTCGCCGCACTCGCAGGAGCTGCCGCAAGGCAGGCCGCAAGAGTCAGAGCGGTTATCAGCACCCCGCGCATTCAATACCCCCGTTTTGCTGCGCCGATCTATCGATCGGCCCGCGCGATTGAACGTTAGATGAACTGGGGCTTTGAGCCTAGCTGGCAATCCCGCTACTTAACTTCGCGAGTGCGCGCCCGTAGCTCAGTTGGACAGAGCACGAGCCTTCTAAGCTTGGGGTCGCAGGTTCGAATCCTGCCGGGCGCGCCATTTCCGTGCAAAACCGGGCACCGCGTCGCGAACTTCGCAGTCGTGTTGCACGCCTCTCAATTTACCGGCTGGAGCATTCCGTGCATCCCCATCCAGCGGACAAAGGCATCGAACCAGCCGGTGCTGGTCGTTTCCTTCGGATACATTCCGAAGCCATGGCCACCTTGTTCGTAAAGGTGGAATTCGACCGGTCGGTGGGCGGCCCTCCAGCTTTCAATCAACCCCATTCCCCTTCCGCCAAAAAGTGGGTCGTCAGCGGCCAGCGCGACGAAGAGCGGTGGGGCGTCCGTCGGGACATTCACGGGATCTAGGGGGCCGTAGATATCGCCAATGAATGCGGGCTTCGCATCCTTTACGCCGAGCGTCGTCGCCATAGTCAGCATTGCTCCGGCGGAAAAGCCGACCATGCCAATGCGATCCGGGTTCACGTGCCATTCCGCCGCGCGCTTGCGAATGAGGGCGAATGCTGCGCGGGAGTCGGCGAGTTGCGGTCCGAGCGTCGGGATGACCTCGTCGACCTTCATCGGTCCCGGACGGGCCGCGCCTGCGAACATCGCTGCCATCGAACGTTCGAATGCCCCCATTTCCCGAGGAGTCTGCTGAAGGCGATATTTGAGCACGAATGCAGCTACGCCTTTCGCGGCGAGTGCGCGGGCGACGTCCGAGCCTTCATTTTCCATCGAAAGTGTGCGGAAGCCGCCGCCGGGAGCAACGATGACCGCTGTGCCCGTCGCCATCCCGGGGTCTGGGAGGTAGGGCGTCAACGTTGCAATTGTGACGTTGCGCGCGAATGCGCTGCCGTATTGCCGATGCCATGCCTCGGGCGCTGTCGCATCGGGCAAGGCTCCCGTGCCGAGCAGGATTGCATTCGGCTGATCCGGCGTCGCGATGGGAGTCATCTTGTCGGTCTGCGCCTGCGCAGGCGCTGCAAGAGCACAGGAGAGGGCGAAGCAGATCGACGCCAAAGGCTTCATTCCAAACACTTGCATCGTACGTGATCCCCTCACTTCGGCAGGATTGCCGCTTTCTCGATCCGAAAGTCGGCCGACTGACCCGCAACGCCGGGTTCCGGCTGCCCCGACCCCACGCTCACTCGGTACGTTCCTGCCAGGACGGTATGAACTCCTTCGGGAGTGACGCTGCTGAGGTCGCGCGGTTCAAGGTCGAACGTCACCGTCTTCGCTTCGCCCGGTTCCAGCGACACACGGCGGAACCCGCGCAGCGCTATCTTCGGGGCTCCCGGCGCATTTGGGAAATTCAAGTAGAGCTGCGCTACTTCGTCGCCAGGCCGATCGCCTGCATTGCGGACTAACGTGGACACCTGGACGCGCGCTTCCGTCACCGACACCTTCAGCGGCGCGTAAGCGAAGCGCGTGAAGCTGAGTCCGAATCCAAAGGGATAGACCGGCTTTCCGGTGAAATAGCGATAGGTCCTGCCCGTCATTTCGTAGTCGTCGAACGAGGGCAGTTGGTCGAGGCCGGCATAAAAGGTCAGTGGAAGACGACCGCCGGGATTAGTCCGCCCGGCGAGGACGTTCGCCACCGCCAAACCTCCCGATTGGCCTGGATACCAGGATTCCAGAATCGCCGCTGCGTTCTGCTTCGCCCAACTGAGATTGATCGGGCTGCCATTCACCAGGACGACGATCAGCGGTTTCCCGGTCGCCTTCGCCTGCTCCAGAAGCGCCCGCTGATCCGCGGGCAGATCCAGCGTTGTCTTGTCGCCGCCCTTGAACCCCGGCAGGTCGACGGGCGCCTCCTCACCTTCCAGATCGGACGTCAGTCCGACGACAGCGATGATTGCGTCGGATTGCGCGGCCGCCGCCTTCAGTTCTACTGCAGGTTCCTCTGAAATACGCTTCCAGATCAACCCTACGCCCGTCTCTCCGTGTGCATCCGCCGAGACCTCGATCGGATAACGTTGACCCCTCACCATCCGGACCGTCTTCATCTTTGGAAGGCTGCCCCATGGCTCATCGACGAACTCGACGAGCGGCTTGCCGGCGAAGGCCATCTTTCCGCTCTTCCATCCGGACAGGCCCAGCCGATAGCTGCCAGTCTCGGGCGGGACGATGTAACCAGTCCAGACGACGCGATGATCCTCTTTCACGGCCGGAACGTCGGTGCCGCCGCTGCCCAGACCGTGCTGTACGACCGTCGCTGAAGTCGCAGAGACTCTCATCGGCTTGCCGTCCTTGCCGAGAGCGTCGGGCAAGGCGTTGTAATAGGTCGCCAGCAGGCCCTGCTGTCCGTCTGCAGTCTGCAATACCGACGGCGGCAAGGGATCTCCGTCCGTCATGGACTCGCCTGCGGGTGCGAACGATACTTGCGTAGAAGGGAAGACCTGTCGCAAGCCTTCGAGCACTGAGATGGGCGGTGCCGACGCAGGGGACGAATAATTGCCGCGCAACACGCGCGTCGCATCCGCAAGCGGACCGATCAGCGCGATCCTGGCACCCGGCTTTAGCGGCAAGATGCCATCGTTCTTCAGCAAGACGAGACTCTTCTCGGCCGCCTCGAGCGCCAGCGCGCGATGCTCCGGCGTACCAATTGCGGAGACGGGGACAGGAGCATCGGACCTGACGCCGGGCAGGTCGCCGTTGCGGTAGCGGGCGGCGAACAGGCGGACGAGCGAACGGTCGACCTCGGCTTGCGTGATCAGATTGCGGTCAAGCGCTTCACGATAGCGCTGCCAAAGGGGCGGCGGACTGGGGCCGAGCGTCGCGGTATGACATTCATTGTCGACGCCGGCGTGCACTGCCGCCGCGACGCCCGCTGCGGCGTCGGGCGCATAATGATGATTATCGCTGATGTCCTTTACCGCGTCGCAGTCGGAGACGACGTAGCCCTGGAAGTTCCAGGCCCCCCGGAGATGGTCCTTGAGCAGATCGTCGCTGGCACAGGCGGGCTGGCCGTCGACGCGGTTGTACGCACACATCACCGATAGAGCCTTCGCCTCGACGATCGCTGCTCGAAACGCGGGCAAATAGGTGTCTTCGAGGTCATGACGAGAAACCAGGACGTTCGCCTTGTGACGAGTGCTCTCCGGCCCGCTGTGAACCGCGAAATGCTTGGGCGTTGCGATCACGTAAGGAAGGTCCGGGTCCGGGCCTTGCATGCCCTCTACGAATGCGACCCCCATCCGAGCGGTCAGGTAGGGATCTTCACCGTAAGTCTCCTGCCCGCGTCCCCAGCGAGGGTCGCGGAAGATGTTGATGTTGGGAGACCATGTATCGAGACCGGTACCGATCCGGCCGAGCTTGCCGGTCTGCCGACCGAGCGTGTGGAGTGCGCGAACCTCCGTGCTGATCGCTCCCGCGACTTCATGCACGAGCGGCGTGTCGAAGCTGGCCGCCAATCCAATCGGTTCGGGGAAGTTGGTCGTCGGCACCGCGCCGATCGCGCCGTGAAGTGACTCGGTCCACCAATTGTAAGCGGGAACGTTCAGCCGCGGGATTGCTGGGGCGACATTGACCAACTGCCCGAGCTTTTCCTCCAACGTCATCTTTGCCACCAATTCGGTGGCCAGAGCTTCAGCCTTCGTTCGCTGCGGACCAGAATCAGCCTTTTCTGGGGGCTGCGCCGAAGCGGCGGTGGCGAGCAGGGCGACCGAAAACGACAGGTACCGACGGACCATCCGAGCCCTCCTCTTCGAAGCAGTGTTGCCATCCCTAATTGTCCGGGTAAAGCAGCGATGAAGTCTGATTTTCTTCCGCCCGAAATCTGGAGTGGCAAATGCCGCATTCCGTGCCCACGCCGCTTCGATTGCACGGAAAGCTCGCCCGCGATCTCGGGCTGAGGATCGTGTCCGGCGTGCTTGAGGCCGGAGAGATTCTCGAAACGGAATTGGCGGCGAGCGAGCGCCATCACGTCTCTCGCGCCGCCTATCGCGAAGCTGTTCGTATTCTCGCGGCGAAGGGGCTGGTGGAAAGCAAGCCGAAGGTCGGAACGCGCGTGACGCCTCGCGACAAATGGCACCTTCTCGACCCGGACGTTCTCTCCTGGATGTTCCAGTCGGAGCCGGCCGACCACGTCTTGGAAGCGCTATTCGAACTGCGCATGATAGTCGAACCCGAAGCGGCAGCGCTTGCGGCGCAGAGACGCACGAGCGAACATCTCGAAAAGATGAGCCGCTCGCTCACCGCAATGGCCAGGCACACGCTGGGCACCGAGGAAGGCCGCAATGCCGACCGGGAGTTCCATGCGACGCTCCTTGTCGCTTCCGACAATCCGTTCCTGCGTACGCTAACGAGCAGTATCTCGACTGCCGTGTCGTGGACGACGGTCCTGAAGCAGCGCGTGCGCCCCCTCGTCCGCGACCCGATCCCTGATCATCAAGAGGTGTTCGACGCGATTGCGGCCCGCGATGCCGTGGCGGCGCGGGAGGCGATGTCGAAGCTCGTGGAGCTGGCGCTTTTCGATACGCGGACGGCGCCGCAAGCGCATGATCAGGCCAAGACGCGGATGGCGAAGAAGTCGTGACGCAAATTCCAAGGGTCGCGCTGCACCTTGTTCAGCTCCGGGATGAGAAGGGTGAACGAGCGGTCGCGGCGGTACGGGGCGGTAAGGCGTACCGTGTCGACGAGGTCGACAACGTCTATGGTCTGGCGACAATGGCCATGGACCGGCAGGTGGATCTGTCGGAGATCGTTGCGGACCTAATCGCAAACGATGTGGTCGACTTGGACTCCGCTCAAGCAGACGGCAGGCTCCTGCCGGGTATCGATCACCCGGATCCAGCACGGCAGCATCTCACCGGCACGGGTCTCACTCATCTCGGATCCGCGGAAAGCCGCGACGAGATGCACAGGCAGGCGGCGGCGGGCGCAGAAACCGACTCCATGCGGATGTTCCTCATGGGTCTGGAAGGCGGCAAGCCAGGAAGTGGACCGGGGTGCCAGCCCGAATGGTTTTACAAGGGCAACGGCAGCTGTCTTGTCGGTCCCTCAGACGAATTGCGCTCTCCCGATTTTGCGCTGGACGGTGGGGAAGAGCCGGAGATCGCCGGGCTCTATATTATCGACGCCGAAGGTCAGCCGCGGCGGCTTGGCTTCGCTCTCGCCAACGAATTCTCCGACCATGTCACCGAGCGTCACAACTATCTCTGGCTGGCCCACTCAAAGCTGAGACCAGCCGCAATCGGTGCCGAGATCCTCACCGGAGAACTGCCTTCCCACGTGCGCGGGACCAGCCGGATTTTGCGCAAGGGCGACATCATCTGGGAAGCGCCGTTCCTGTCGGGCGAAGCGAACATGTCGCACAGCATCGCCAACCTCGAGCATCATCATTTCAAATACGACGTCTTCCGTCGACCGGGAGACGTTCACGTTCATTTTTTCGGGACGGCCACGCTGTCGTTCGCGCAATCCGTCAAGACCGAGCCGGGTGACATATTTGAAATCGGGGCCGAGCCCTTTGCGCTGAAGCTGCGCAACCGGCTCGTGATCTCGGAGCCACGCGAGGTGCGGGTTTCCGCGCTCTAGAATTGATCGAGAAGAGGAGCCTCAAGAGGATGGGATCAGGCGCAGCAGTTCAGCGTATGTCGATGGCCGCCGCGGCACTTGTTCTCGCGCTTCACCCCGTTTCCGCTGCCGCGCAGCCGAGCGCTTCGGCGCCCATTCGTCTTGCTGTCGATGCTAGCCGCAACGGTCCCAAGATCGAGCGCGATCTCTTTGGCCAATTCGCCGAACATCTCGGCACCGGGATATACGGGGGGGTATGGGTCGGTCCGGACTCGCCGATCCCTAACGTCCGCGGAATCCGCACCGATGTTGTTCAGGCGCTTCGTACGCTCAAAGTACCGAACGTTCGCTGGCCGGGCGGCTGCTTCGCCGATGAATATCACTGGCGCGAGGGTATAGGTCCGTCGGCACAGCGACCGGCACGGCTGAACTCAAGCTGGGGCGGAGTCATCGAACCCAATAGTTTTGGCACTCACGAATTCTTCGATTTCGCTCAGCAGGTCGGCGCGGAGGCCTATCTTTCGGTCAATGTTGGATCGGGGACCGTTCAAGAAGCCACCGATTGGATGGAATATCTCACGGCCGACAAGCCGACGTCGCTCAGGAAGGCGCGGGCCGCAAACGGTCATTCGGCACCCTACAAGGTCAAGTATCTTGGACTTGGCAATGAGAATTGGGCGTGCGGCGGAGCCATGTCCGCGGACCATTATGTCGAAGAGATGAAGAGGTACGCGCATTATCTCCGGAATCTCAATCCCGCGCAGACTGGCGGTGAGGCGATGAAGCGCATCGCCGTTGGCTGGGACAGCGGCAATGACGATTACACCGAAGCGGTGATGAAGGCTTGGAAGAACAAGAACTGGGCCTGGGACATCGAAGGCGTTTCACTCCATGGCTACACGATCCCCAACAGCTGGGAGAAGAAGGGTCCCAGCGTCGGCTTCGGCGAGGACGAGTACGCAAAGGGGCTGAAAGCGACGCTGAAGATGAAGGAGTGGATCGCCAAGCAGACGGCGATCATGGACCGTTACGATCCGGACAAGAAGATTGGTCTTTACGTCGATGAGTGGGGCATCTGGGTGGATGCCAATCCGGGCAGCAATCCCGGCTTCCTTCAGCAGCAGAATACGATGCGCGATGCGGTCATCGCAGCGCTCAACCTCAACATCTTCATGCGCAATGCCGATCGGGTCCGCGGAAGCAACATCGCGCAGATGATCAACGTACTTCAGGCCATGATCCTGACGGACGGCCCGAAGATGCTCCTCACGCCGACCTATCACATCTACCACATGTACGTGCCGTTCCAGGGCGCGACATTCGTTCCAGTCAGCTTCGACGCGGGGACCTACACAAGGGGCGACATCAGCCTTCCCCGGGTTGATGCGGTCGCTGCGCGCGACGCATCGGGCAAACTTTGGTTGTCCATGATCAATCTCGATCCAGGCCGGCCAGCACGGTTTTCGGCGTCATTCGCGGGAACGAACGCGCGCAGTGCCCAGGGGCAAGTCCTGACGGCGAGTGCCGTCGACGCGCACAAC
>JBKPKE010000034.1:0-9680 GCA_046730955.1 Pseudomonadota bacterium | reverse complement strand
CCGTAACCTCGTACTTGGCATTGGCGAACAGACCCTCGCGCTCAACCGGGATTTCGATGAAGTTGAATGCCGCGAAATTGAACCTGTCGGCATTACCGGCAAAGGGCCGCAAGTCCGCCAGCGTGGGCGTTTGCGTCGCTGGATTGATCAGCGTCAGGTCCGTTCCTGCGGGAAACCCCGGCGGAAGGGCTGAGGACAACAGCTGAAAACGAGGAGGTATTGGCGTCGACGAGCAGCCGCCTGCCAGACAGCTGGTCGAGTAGGGCTGTGGAAACGCCGAGATCGCTCGGTCTGCGGACCTGACCCCCTCCGATTTTACGAAGTTCGCGCCAACGACGAATTGGACGGGACCTTCGTCGCCGTTGCCCCAGCTCAACTGATAGTTCTGAGTTGTACCGTCGCCCTGCCCGTATTGACCTACCTGGCCGCTCACCATCAATCCGGCCTGCCGCTTCTTTGTAATGATGTTGACCACACCGGCGATGGCGTCCGAACCGTAGATAGCCGAGGCGCCGTCCTGGAGGACCTCGATCCGATCGATCATGCTGTCGGGAATTGAGTTGAGGTCGGTCGATCCGGGAACGCCGCTAGCAGAGGAGCCAAGCACGTATCGCAAACCGTCCACGAGGACGAGCGTACGCGGCGAACCCAAGTACCTCAGGTCGATCTCGGCAGCGCCTGCACCGACGCCCGCCCCGCTCGGCGGATTACCGAGGCTGCCGGAGTTGTTGAACTTGCCGTTGATGCCGCCGGCAGCGCTCGGAAGGCGCTGGAGCACGTCATTGATGGAGTTCAAGCCGGTCTTGGCGATGTCAGCCTGGTCGACAAAGGTGATCGGTGAATCTTGCGAAAGCGGATCGCGACGAATGCGGGAACCCGTGACGACGATGTCGCCCTGGCGCGTCGTTTCGTCGGACGGAGAGGCTTGGTTCTGCGTTACGTCTGCAGGCGGCTCAACACTCTGCGCAGCTGCCGCCGTCGCCATTGTAAGTGCAAGCAATGCCGTGCCGGCCCGAAGTGCGGTCGGAATGCGCGTCATGAATTAGCCCCCTTTGCTCGAACGGCAATCAGCCGCCTGCTCCGTGTAGCTAATCTATGTCAGACCCCCGAAACAGTCGTCGGTCACACAATCGCAACAGATTTGCGAAGGAGTGATGCAAATTGTTCACACTCGATTAGCAGGCCCTGGGGCGGGCAAAGCGAGATAGGCAAGACGACGCATTTCGCGCCGGCCGCGCGTGACCGTATCGAGGATCATGCCCGCAAAGAAGCACAGGACTGCGATCACCGTCATTCCAGTGACGAGTATTGCCGTCGGGAAACGCGGCACCAAACCCGTCTGCAGATAAGTCAGCACTAATGGGATCGCGAGCAGGATGGCCGCGACCAGGAGCAGCGCCCCAATGCCGCCGAAGAACAGGACAGGACGCTCAATCCGGTAAAGCATGACGATCGTCTTCAGGATCCTCCAACCATCTGAGTAGGTGGACAGCTTGGAATGTGATCCTTCGGGTCGCGCGCCATACCGAGTTTCGATCTCGTCGATGGGCATCCGAAGCTCGAGCGCGTGAACGCTCATCTCGGTTTCGATTTCGAAGCCCTGCGAAAGCACCGGAAAGCTCTTCACGAAACGCCGAGAGAAAGCCCGATATCCAGAGAAGATGTCGCTGAAGCTACGCCCGAAAAGGCCGGAAAGCAGTCGTGTGAAGAGTTTGTTGCCGAGGACGTGACCTCCCCGGTAAGCGTCTTCCGCCTCGTGACGGCGCGTACCCACAACCATGTCCAGCTGTTCTGCAAGCACCATGCGAACCATGTCGGGTGCGCTTTCCGGATCATAGGTAAGGTCGCCGTCCGCCATGACATACACGTCTGCTTCAATGTCCGCGAACATGCGCCGGACAACGCGGCCTTTGCCCTGTTGAGGTTCCGACCGGACGACGGCACCGGCGGCAGCAGCCGCTTCGCGCGTCCGGTCTCTACTATTATTGTCGTAGACATAGACGGTCGCGCCGGGCAGCGCTCTGCGAAATCCCTCGACGGTAGCGCCGATCGCCGCTTCTTCGTTATAGCACGGCAGTAATACGGCGATGCGCGGTTGCTGCTTTACGGCCATCATCCCCCCGGACGGGTGCATTCGAAACAGTTGAGGCCCCGCCCTCCCCTACACGGTGTAGTGAGAAAGACGGGGCCTCGACAAGCTCACTGACAAGAAGGGTTACTTGGCCTTTTTGGCGGGGGCCTTCTTCGCGGCGGGCTTCTTCTCTGCTGCGACCGCAGCAGCTTTGTTCGCCGGTTCGCTCTTCTTGGGCTTCGCGGGCTTGGGAGCCTCTGCCTTCGCCTCGACCACGTCTGTCTTCTTCGCGGCAGGCTTCGCGGCCTTCGCTGGCTTTTCGGCAGGAGCAGCCTCAGCCTTGGGCTTGGCGGCTTTCTTCGGCTTTGCCTTGGCTTCCGGCACGTCATGGCCGCAGCCCGGACCGTGGACGTGGCCCTCCTCGGATTCGAGGTCGGCTTCCAACTCCTCGCGGGTAGCCGTGCGGTCGGTGATGTCCGCCTTTGAGAAGAGGAAGTCGACGACCTTGTCCTCATAAAGCGGGGCGCGCAGCTGGGCGGCGGCCATCGGCTCCTGCTGGATATACTGAAGGAAGCGCTCGCGATCCTTGCCCTGGTACTGCGATGCTGCCTGCCCGATCAGCTGGTTCATCTCGCGCTGGCTGACCTCGACACCATTTGCGGCGCCGATTTCCGACAACAGCAGACCAAGGCGCACTCGACGCTCCGCAATCGAGCGATACTCGGCCGATTCTTTTTCCAGCGCGGCGAGAGCCGCCTGCGGATCTTCCTCATGGCTCGCCTCGTGGCGAAGCTGCTGCATGATGTTCTGGAACTCCGCGTCGACCATCGATTCCGGCACAGGAAACGAATGCCGGGCCGCGAGCTCGTCCAGAAGCCGGCGCTTCATGTGAGTCCGTGTGAGTCCGTTGAGCTCCTGCTCGGCCTGGTCGCGCAAAATTCCGCGAAGCTGCTCCATATCCTTGAGGCCAAGCTGCTGGGCGAAAGAGTCATCGGCCTTCGCTTCTCCCGCCTGCTTCACGCCCTTTACGGTCACGTCGAAGGTGGCGGCTTTGCCCTTCAGATTCTCGACCGGATAATCCTCCGGAAAGGTCACCTGAACGTCGCGCTTGTCGCCGGCCTTGGCGCCAAGGAGTTGATCTTCGAAACCCGGGATCAGCTGGCCTGAGCCGACCTCTACCTGCATGTCGGTCCCGGTGCCGCCGTCGAACGGCGTACCGTCGACGCTGCCGGCGAAATCAATGACAACTGCGTCGCCGTTCGCCACGGCGTGACCCTTCTTCGCGTCGGTCCAGCTCTTGTTAGCGCTGGCCAGGCGATTGATCTGCTCGTCGACACCGGACTCATCGAGCGCGACCGTCAGGCGCTCGAGCTTCAGACCATCGATATTCGCCGGTGGAACGTCGGGGAGAGCTTCGAGGCGCACATTGACCTGCACGTCCTTGCCGGGCTGGTAATCCTGCTCGAGCGCAACCTGCGGCTGCATCGCCGGACGGAGCTTCTTATCCTCAAGAAGCTTCTGCACGCTGTCTTGCACGACGCTGTTGAGCGCATCCTGCTGCAGCGACTCGCCATGCATCTTGCGAATGAGGTTCGGCGGCACCTTGCCCGGACGGAAGCCCGGCATGCGCACCTGCGGAGCAATGCGCTTGACCTCCTGGTCCACGCGCGCGTCGATGTCCTCCGCGGGAATCGTCAGCATGAATGCCCGCTTCAGGCCCTCTTTTTCCGTCTCAACCGTCTTGATCACAGTAGAATCCCGTCAAAAAAATTTCGTCCCGCGCGTCTGCGCGTAAATCACAATGCTCGCTTGTCCCCGGACAAGCTGTGCGCTGTGATGGTGCGCGCGGAGGGAATCGAACCCCCACGTCTTTCGACACTGGAACCTAAATCCAGCGCGTCTACCAGTTCCGCCACGCGCGCGCGGAACACCGTGCCCGGACAAGCCGTGCGCGATGCTGGAGCGCGGCTATAGCAAGGATCGCCGCAGGGGCAACCGCTTAGGCGCCACGCGCGTTCACTCCCTCTGAAAGGATCGTGATGACGCAGCAGCAACCAACCATCCCGCCGGAGCACCCAGAGCCTACGCAGCCAGGCCAACCGACGCCCGCACCTCAGGAAACCCCGCCGCCCCAACCGCCGATTGACGTTCCAGCGCCCGGGACCGCGCCCCCAACTACCCCGGCTTCGCCGACGGCCTGAACAGTCAGACTTTCAGCCGGGCGCTATTCGCCATCGCTTCAAAGTCGGGCAACGCATTCGCATAATAATGCGACCGCGCAGCGTCATACATGATGAGGTAGAGACGACCGTCAATCACCGCGCCGACCGCCCGTCCCTTGCGCCATAGCTCGTCGCCGTCGAGATGCTCGAAGTCGAACTGGAAACCCGGGTAACCGAGGTACTGGCGAGGCGCTAGATTCAGCGTGTGGAACTCGATCGCGCCGCCGCGCACGCGGAAGGCACTCTCGAGGATCGCAGTGATCTCCGGAGCGGTCATGTTCCCGCGGAATTTGGGGACCTGCCGCTCATTCGACTTGCGCTGGCGAACCAGATACTCACCGCTCGGCAGGCCAGAAACGAAAGTGATGCCGTCGAGATAGGGCCCGTTCAGAGTCCAATCTTCGACCCAGCGGACGCTGTCGAAGAAGAAAAAGCGCCGCTGGCGGTTCCACGGGCGTGGAGGGTCGACGACCACCGAACCATTGCCGACACTCGTCGGCTTCACCCGGACGAGCGAATAGACACCGAGGTCGGAGCCTTCACCCACCGAACTGCAGGCTGCGAGAGGGAGGGCCGCGGCGACCAGAGCCAGCTTGTAGGTACGCATCACTTCCTTCCTAGCTGATCATCTGACGGATGAAGGGCGCATCTGGAGCGGCCGGCTTCATCTTGAGGTAGCGACCAAGCGCTGCTTTGCCCTCGCCATTCCGACCCTGTTTGATGAGTTCCAGACCGTGGGAGCGCCACGCTTCGGGTGGGGCATCCGGGTAGGCGACCGCAACCGCATAGCTTTGCGCTGCCCGGTCCTCGTCGCCGGCACGGTTTCGAAGACGCCAGACTTCACCTTCATAGTAGCGCAGAGTCCCGTCCCAACCATCCAGTGCGAGCGTATTCAGGAGATATTGGCTTCCCCCCGGATCGTTGAGCCTAACCTGGTCTTCAAGAAGCATCTGCCGGATCGGAGCGATCGTTTTGAGGTAGCGCTGGTGACCGGTCTCATACACCTTGCCCGGGACGGTCACTTCATTCGCCGAAATGCGAAGGTCGGCCATTCGCGAGTCCGGCGAAGGGTGCGTGTCGAACAGCGATCCACCCTCCCGATGCTTGCGGCGATACCGCGCACTGGCGTTCATCTCGCCAATCAGCTGTTCCCACACAGTCGCCATCTCGATGGGAGCGTAGCCCGCCTCGGCAATCAGGCGCGCGCCCATTGCATCGGCCTCCGCCTCCATTGCACGGCTGTACTGGAACAGGGACAGAATCGTCGCCAGCTGGGCCAGCTGGACGTAGTCGCCCATGTAGATGCCTGCCGCTCCTCCGCCGATACCCGCTGCCATGGCTCCAATGGCGAAGAGATCGCTCTTACGCTTCATGTCGCGCCAGGACCGAATCATATGTCTTCGCAGGAAGTGCCCGGACTCGTGGGCGATCACGCCGGCTAGCTGCGCCTCGTTCCGCATCCTCAGCAGCAACCCGGAAAACACGACGGCGAAGCCCGACGGAAACATCATCGCGTTGAAATCCGGCACATGCGCCAGATAGATGCGCATGTCCCTGGCGGCCGATCCGCCGACATGCCCGATGATCTGCTGCAGATAGGCGACGATGGAGGCGTCCTTGATCAGCAGGTTCGAGCCCGAGACCTCTTCTTCGACCCGGTCCATAAGGCCCCAGAGGCCGATCTCGTCCGTGTCCGTCGGTCGGAATCCAGGGCCGATCAGTGGAACCATATTCGCAGGAAGAATGCGCGCCTGTGCCACACCGGTCGCAAGCGAAGCGGCGGCCGCTCCGCCACCGATGAGAAGCGACCGCCGACTGATCTCGCATCGCCTGCCCATCAGTGCTTCTCCGCTGTCTGAGCCTCGCGGACCTCGCGTCCGGGCCTCATTCTGCCGAGAAGCCTGTCGACCATCTGCGCCGCGCCTTCGGGCTTGCGAATATCTCCGAAGGTGACTCCCGGAAGCTGGCTTCCGGTAGAAAGGACGTTGAACCAGACCACTTCGCCGGTCCTGAGGTCGACGAGCGAGGCATAAGCGAACTGATTGCTTCCTCCGCTCGGCGCGCAGAAGCCGATGAAACATCCAGCAACGCCGATGACCTGGAGTGCCGTCCGGCCCGTGGAAGCGATATTGTCCTCGGCATGGACGAACAACGCGTAGTCGTATCCGGTACGGCGCCCAAGCGAGACCGCGTCTTCGCCGAGCGTGTAGTCCAGGCCTTTGCCGTACTTGGTCGGAAGCGCTGCGCCTGAGTATTTGTGAAGGGCGATCGACTGAGCCACTGCGTAATTCAGTCGCTCGAGATCGGCGACCTCATCTGCGCTGATTCCGGGTAACTCATTCCTCCGCGCGAGTATCAGTACCTTACCGCCGCGAGTCGCCTGCTCCGCGCGAAGAGCCTCAATGATGTTGCTCCGTGCCTGCTCCGTCCAGTCCGCTCGAGGTTGCGCCATCCCGCCAGTGGTCAGTGCGTTGACGGTTACGTCAGGCCGCATCACCAAAAGTCGATAATCACCTTGGGGGGGCGTAAACTGAACATCTGCAAACTGACGCGTCTGGACGCATCCCGATAATGCGATGCTAAATGTCAGCGCGAGCGCGACCCCGATCTTGCGCATAACCTCTCCCCCGGCGCGGAACTATACACGCCGCTTGATGCATTCCAATGGGGCGAGATTCCTGAACGTTGAGTGAAGGGGATTTAAAAAACCCAATCAAAAGAACGATCTAGCGCCGTGGGCAAGCAACGCCCTCAATAGACAGACAGTGTCCATCGATAGGCGTTGAAATCGGCAATCCGATCTCTGCAGCGAGCGTGGGCAGGATATTGACCGTCGAAACGTGCTCGGGCCTGTCCGACCGCGTCATGCCCCGGCGCCAGAATAGGATCGGAACCCGCCGGTCATAATCCCAGACGCTGCCATGCGTAGCCACGTAGCCCGGTCCCGGCGTCGCAATGGGTGACACATTGCGCTTGAGAACGACGTAGAGGTCGCCCGATCGCTTGGAGTCGAAGGATGCCCGAATGCGCTGTGCGATCGCCCATTTTTCCGGAGATGCAGTGGGCATGGGAATTCGTGAAATCTGACGCGCGGTGAAGACCGCGTAGACCTGTGGCTGCGCTCTATAGAAGGCAATCGCCTCACGCTCCGCACGGACGCGATCCGCCGGCTTCAGGGAGCGGTCGATCCAGACGTCATTGGCAAGATCGCCCAGGAGCACCGGTCCCGGGAGGCCCAGCTTCGCGGCAATAGCCTTTCCGACCACAGCGGCCGCAAGGTTGGGGTTAGCTCGCTGTGCATCCGCGACGCCCTTGGCACGCAACCGCTCCGGGATATCCATTCCGCCATGATCTGCGGTCAGCACGACGGCGTAATCGATCCTCTCCCCATCCAGAACCTTGAAGAAGCCGTCGAGACTGCGGTCGAGGGACAGCAATTGGAGGCACATCTCGGCGCCTCCTGCACCGAGACTGTGACCGACATAATCCGTTGCCGAGAGGCCGACGGAGATGACGTCAGGCGCCGCGTGTGCGCCGAGCTTCATTTCTTGGATAAGACCCGCTGCGAGAGCCAGGACGGCTCCGTCATATTCCGGCGAGGCTCGAAAGGCTGCGCCGTCACCGGCAGCTCGAGCAAAGCGGCCGGCGCCGACAGTCAACTGCGGCGTGATCGCGAACGGCGTGGCCTTAGTCTGGCAGAACGGAGGAACCTCAAGCGGTTGTCGAGCGATCGCCACGGTCGCAGTGACAGCTTGGTTAGCCCTTTGGACTGTCGCGAGAGGGGCGGCATTCACGTCCGAAGCAAACTTCTTGCCGTCCCAATACCAGCGTTGATCGACAGTGTGGCCGCCCATCATTACTGCCGCGCGATCCTTCCCGGCGACGGCGACGTTGAGGCTCTGCGGCCATGTCCGCTTGAGGATATCGCCTAGAGTGGGCCGATCCAGGTGCATTGCCGAGACCGTGTAGGCTGTGGTCGACGAACCCGGCGCGCGCTCGTCTTCGGCGCAGTAGATGGTTTTGTCGGACCGGCTAACAGACTGATCGACCCAGGTGTTTGCGATGATCCTCGTGTGCGTCGGGTGCGAACCCGTCAGGATCGTCGAATGGCCGGGGCAAGTCTCAGTCGCGGCGTGCGCCTGATAGCCGTTTCGGAACACCGTGCCATTCGCGAGGCGCGCCAACCCTCCGGTGAACTGCGGCCGATATTCATCGAACAGATCGGCCGAAAACTGATCGACCGAGATGACCACGAGGAGCTTCGGGGATCCTGGTGGTACAGAAGCAGCGCGCGCCGACGATTGACCGCCGGCGGCGGACGCGAGGGCCGCAGCGAAGACGCTGAGAATGAATTTGCGCATGGCCGCTGCCTATGCGCGGTTATTGTGTCAGTCCAGCTTCGCCCGGAGCCGCTCGTTGACGACCTGGGGGTTGGCCTTGCCTTGCATCGCCTTCATCGTCTGGCCGACGAAGAAGCCGAACAGCTGCTGCTTCCCGCTCTTGTACTCGGCGACCTTGTCCGCGTTCGCTGCAAGAATTTTGTCGATCTCCGCGTCGATGGCGCCTGTGTCGCTCGTCTGTTTGAGTCCTCGAATCTCGACGATGTTCGCTGCACCCTCGCCCGTCTCCAGCATGACCTCCAGCACCTGCTTGGCGATCGTCCCGGAAATCGTGCCGTCCGCAACCAGCCGGAGAAGCTCTGCCGCCTGCGCTGGCGATACCGGCGATTCCTCAACGCTCTTGCCGAGACGGTTGAGCGCTCCGAACAGCTCAGCGACGACCCAGTTCGCCGCTTGCCCTGCCTGAACTCCCGCATTGAGCAGCGCGTCGAACCAACGCGCTGTCTCGACTTCCGCGGTCAGAACGCTGGCATTGTAAGGCGTTATGCCGCTGCTTTCATACCGCCTGCGCTTGGCATCGGGTAGTTCTGGAAGGGACGCCCGGCATTCCGCGATGAAGGCATCGTCCAGCTCCAGCGGCAGCAGGTCTGGGTCCGGGAAGTAGCGATAGTCGTGCGCGTCTTCTTTTGATCGGAGCGTACGCGTCGTTCCACGGTCCGGATCGAACAGACGGGTTTCCTGCGCGACCGAGCCGCCCTCCTCCAACACTTCGACCTGGCGCCGGGCTTCATACTCGATCACCTGCATGACGAAGCGAACAGAATTGACATTCTTCGTCTCGGTTCGGGTCCCGAATTCCGTCCCGGGCTTGCGCACGCTGACATTTACGTCCGCGCGCATGGAACCCTCTTCCATATTGCCGTCGCACGAGCCGACGTACCGAAGAACCGCCCTCAGCTTACGGAGATAAGCCCCTGCTTCCACAGGAGAACGCATGTCTGGGCGCGACACGATCTCCATCAGCGCGACACCCGCACGATTGAGGTC
>JBKPKE010000033.1:0-29114 GCA_046730955.1 Pseudomonadota bacterium | reverse complement strand
GATCCCGAACAGGACCGTAAGAAGCAGCCAGGAAACTGAGGTGAAGATGGATCCCGGAGTGATCCATTCCCACCGGGCCTTTTGCCGCGATGGACCGTAGCGGTAAAGCGTCGCAGCCACGGCCGCAGCGACCGCGACAAGAAATGCATAACCGGCGATCTTGCCTGCGACGACGAATGCAGGGGAGGCCTGTGGAGCGACGTGCTCCAGCGATCCGGCGACGGTAACTCCGACGAGCGCGGCCAGCGCCAGCACGACGGCCGAAAGCGTCATCGCAATTGCCACACCGTAGAAGCGCAAGAGGCTGCGCTTCTCTTTCTCTTCATAGGCGATGTTCAAGGCCGTGATGATCGAACTCGCACCGTTGGTCCCTCCGTACAGAGCGACCATGAACGCAATGAGGATGCCTACGCCCTTCTGCCCTTCCGATGACCTCATCGCCTGTCGAAGCTGATCACCAATCAACGTCGCAATGTCGTGCGGCAGGATGACCGTGAGCGCCTGCATTGTGTCGACCAGAGTCTTCACGTCCGCGACCAGACCGTAAACGAGTACGATCATTACCAGCAGGGAAAGCAAGGCGAAGAAGCCATAAAAAGCGACGCCTGCAGCCACGAGCCCGACATTGTCGTCCCACGTGCGCTGCCACGTCCGGCTTAGAATGTCCTTCCAAGCCGCTTTCGGCATCTCCAGCGGGGAGGACGCCTGGTGGCCCTTTGGATCAGGGATCACGCTGCTCTTCTTGCCTGCCATTGCCGACCCAAAGCGTGGCAAGGCAGCGCGTTCCCCCTCACGCCGTCCTACGCGAGCCGACGACCCGATATTTCCTACACGGATCCGCTCAGGCGACTGTCCTAGCGGTCGAACTCCAGAGTATCCGTCGGCGCACCCTTCAATCGCAGCATTTTGCGCTTCAGCGTGAGGTGCTTTCCATCAGACGACACGGTAGCCGTCGACTCCACGGACGGCTTACCATGCAGCTGCGAGCTCGCCTTCACCTCGCGATCGCTCACGACCTTCAGCGAGATCCGATCCGCATTCGGATTTCCGGTCATCGGATACCATTTGCCGTCGTAGCCAGCCGTGTAGCTAAAATTGAGCTCCTTCCCCGCTGGATCCTTCGAGCTGGACTTCATCATAACCTTATCGCCCGATATCTCGTAGGTCCGCGTTTCGCTGGCTTCCTTGGCTGACGACGCGAACTTCGACTTCGCAGCATTCAGATGCCAGGCCCCGTTCCACAGCTTGGCATTAGGTTCCGCTGCAATGGCACTCTGCGAAATGACCAGTGCCAGGCTTGCAAGCAGAGCAAGCTTCGATCGTCCGTTCATGGCCTCTCTCCTCCTCAGGATCACAGGCCGCCGCCCCCGACTCAAAAGCGGTGACGTGGCGCTATACGCTCCTAGCATCTCAATGCGGAGCGCCACCTTTGGTCGGTTGCAGCGACTTACTGTCCCGCGGCCCGATCCGTCCTGCGCAGCCCGCGAAATGCGCCGGCCCGGCGCTTCATTGCGCGCTCCCATCGGTCAAGGCTCTTGCCAACGGCCGCAAACAGTCCGACGCTGATCGTTTCGAAGAGCGCGCCTGAGCGCCTTTTCGCGACTCGCGCGCCCGGGAACGGACGAAGGGAGAGTCGCATGCCTCATGCCAACGGAGCTATCGTCAACGGCACTCGAGTTATCGCGCTGGTCGGACCGGCCGGCGCGGGAAAGACCAGCCTTGCCGAAGCGATGCTCTTCGCCGCCGGCGCGTCCGACCGGCTGGGCTCCACGGCAAACGGCTCCAGCACAGGCGACAGCAGCCCGGAGGCTCGCCAGCGCGGCGGCTCGACCGAGCTCAATCTCTACAATTTCAGATATCTCGATGACGAGTTCGCGCTCATAGATGTGCCGGGCTCGATCGGCTTTGCGGCTGACGGCGCTCGAGGAATCGCGGTTGCCGACATGGCCATCGTAGTGGTCGATCCCGATCCAGCGCGCGCGCCGCTCGCGGCACCAGCGCTGCGCACTCTCGACGAGCTGGGAATCCCCCACCTCATCTTCGTCAACCGTATCGACCAGGCGCATGGCCGAATCCGCGATCTCCTTTCCTCCCTTCAGCCTGTCAGCGTCTCGCCGTTGATCGCGCGCCAGCTCCCGATCCGCGAAGGCGAGAAGATCACGGGCTTCGTCGATCTCGCGCTTGAACGCGCCTACCATTACGTGCCGGGGAAGGAATCCCAGAGGATCGATATTCCGGAAGACCTCCAGCAGCGCGAGGCGGAAGCCCGTACGCAATTGCTGGAACATCTCGCGGACCATGACGACGAACTGCTTGAACAGCTTCTGATGGATCAGGCCCCGACGCAGGATAAGGTCGTCGCCGATCTGGCCCGCGAAACCGGCGAAAGCCTTGCCGTGCCGGTGCTCTTCGGTTCCGCAAGCAGCGCCTGGGGCGTGCGCCGATTGCTCAAGGCTCTGCGTCACGAAGCGCCGGAACCGAAGGCTACGGGCGATCGGCTGAACGTTTCAAACCCGGCTCTTTACATCTTCAAGGTCAGCAACGGGGGATCCGTCGGGCGGCTCGCCTTCGCCCGTGCTCTTGGCGGAACGATCGCCGAAGGGTCCGACCTCAAGACGCGCTCCGAGACCGCGCGGCTTGGCGCATTGTTCAAGGTCCAGGGCGAACGCACGCAGAAAGTCACGGAAGCGAAGGCGGGAGACATCATCGGGATCGCTAAGGTTGATAACGTCAAGGCAGGCGAGTGGCTCGGCAAAGGAGCCCTGCCGCCGGATCTCGAAGTTGAGTTTCCCGCGCGCAATTGCACGCTGGCAATTGAACCAACCGACCGCAAGGACGACGTCAGGCTTTCCGGCGCTCTGCAAAAGCTGCTCGAAGAAGATGGATCGCTCATCCTGGAGCACGACGAGGCCATTCACGAAATGCGCCTTCGGGGCGTCAACGACGAGCATCTCAAGACGACACTCGCCAAGTTGAAGCGTCGCTACGGCGTCGACGTGACCTGCCACGCCCCTGCGATCGGCTACCGGGAATCGATCCGCAAACCGGTCACCCACGTTCGTGGACGGCACAAAAAGCAGACCGGCGGCCACGGCCAGTTCGGCGACGTCATCATCGACATCAATCCACTCCCCCGCGGCTCCGGCTTCAAATTCGAGGAGAAGATCCACGGCGGGTCGATACCGAAGCAGTGGATTCCCGCCGTCGAGGAAGGCGTCCGCGAGGCCTTGGAAAAAGGTCCGCTCGGCTTCCAGGTGGTCGATGTCGCCGTTACTCTGGTCGACGGCAGCTACCACACCGTCGACAGCTCCGAGCTCGCCTTCCGTCTCGCCGGGCGGATCGCCATGCACGAGGCGCTTGGCGCCGCGCACCCGCATCTCCTGGAGCCGATGCACAAAATGAGCGTGGTCTGCCCTTCCAGCGCGACGAGTCGGATCACTTCGGCCGTTGCAGGCCGCCGCGGTCAGATGCTCGGCATGGCGCCGCGAGACGGCTGGGCCGGGTGGGACCGGATCGACGCTCTTATTCCGGAGGCAGAGCTATCCGGACTGGAAGCGGAACTCCGGTCGCAGAGCCAGGGCCTTGCGACCTATCAGGCCGAGCTCGACCACCTTGCCGAACTGAACGGACCTCTGGCGGACAAGGTCATTCAGCAAAGGGTGCCCGAGCCGGCCTGACGAGCGCCAATTCCGCGCGACAGTTGACGCGAGCTCGTCTAGGCGAGCCCGCGAATGAGGCAATGGTTCAAGGACATCCACTTTCGCTCGATGCTGAAGAACAGCGGGTATCTCGCTGCATCGAAGATCGTCGCAGGCATTGCCGGAATTGCCACCCTCGCCCTCGCCGGCCGGGGCCTCGGCGTGCTCATGTTCGGAATGCTGATCCTCATCACCAGCTACGCGAAGGCCGTGAGCGGGATCAGCAAATTTCAGACGTGGCAGCTCATCGTTCGCTACGGCGGTCACGCTTTGGCGGCCGGAAAGCACGAGGAATTCAAGGCTTCCACCGGTTTCGCTTTTGCCTTGGACGTTGTCAGTGGAATTGGCGGGATGATTGTTGCCGTGATCATCCTTCCCTTTATCGGCGGGTGGTTTGGGATAACGCCGCAATACCTCTGGCTGGCTCTGCTCTATTGCACGCTCCTTCCCACGATGAGCGCGGCAACGCCCGTCGGCGTGCTTCGCTCGCTAGACCGCTTCGATCTGCTCGGTTGGCAGGGGACCACCTATCCGATCGCGCGGGCGATCCTCGTTGCGATTGCGTTCGTCACGAATGCCCCGTTCGAAACGTACGTCGCCATCTGGTTCGCAACCGACCTCGGCGGCGACATCCTGCTCTGGTATTTCGCCTGGCGGGAGCTTCGGCGGCATGGGTTGATGGAAGGTATCCGCCCCACCTTGCGGCCAACTACGCTGCCGGGCGCCTGGCGTTTCGCAATCCATGTGAACCTGACATCGAGCCTGGAGACGGCCTGGGGTCCGATCGCGCGGCTCGTGGTCGGCGGACTGCTTGGACCGGCTGCTGCGGCCCTCTTCCGGGTCGCCTCGACCCTGGCAGATAGCGCTCAGAAGCCGGCGGATTTCCTGTCCAAAGCCTTCTATCCGGAGATCGTCCGGATGGATGTGACGTCAAAGCATCCGTGGAAGCTGATGCTTCGAAGTGCGGTATTGGCAGGCATGGTCGCGCTCGCCGCGGTGCTGCTGCTGCTAGTCGGCGGGCGTCCGCTCGTCGGACTGCTTTTCGGAAAGGACTTCCTCGGCGCCTATCCGATCCTGATAGTAATGATCTTCGCGCCATTGATCGGCATCTTCAGCTTTCCGCTACCCTCGATGCTCTATGCGCTCGACCGGCCCGACGCTCCGCTCAAGGCGCGTTTGATCGGCACCCTGGTGTATTTCGTCTGCATTGCACCGCTCTGCTGGCGGTTCGGAGTGATCGGCGCGGGTGCGGCCTTCGTGCTCGCCTATGCAGCGATGGCACTGACCCTGATTGTCCAGCTTCGCGTCGAGTATCGGAGAGTGCGTGCTAAGCGCTCTCCTTCAGCCCCTCGATAACGGCGACCGGCTTCCAGTCACCAAGGCCGTTCTTCGCGGCAAAGTCCGCCGGAAATGGCTCGCCGGCGTGGATTCCGCCTGAAACGAACACCGCATCGAATCCCATTCGCGCGGCGCCCAAAATATCGGTCTGGAGTCCATCGCCGATCGCCAGAACCCCGCTGCTTGGCGGATCGCCCGCAAGCGAAAGGGCGTGCCGATATATGGCCGGATAGGGTTTGCCGTAATATTCGACGTGCCCTCCAAGCTCGATGTAGCTGTCCGCGAGCGTTCCGGCGCAATATTCGATGACTCCCCCGTGGATCACCACGCGGTCCGGGTTCAGGCAGTGCATGCGCACTCCTCGGCCGGCAAAACGCTCCAGGACCGGCAGGTATTCGTCCGGACTGCCGCGAGGTTTGGGGAGGCCAGTGCAGGCCAGATCGCTGAACTCATCGCCGGGCGCGATCGCCACGCCCGCATCGAGAAGAATCCGACGGTCCTCGTCGGTGCCAAGAAAGCCGACCGGTTGCGAGATGTTCTTCAGCACATCGATTCCCGCTTGCCCGCCCGTGGAAATGCCGTCCCACGCATCTCGCGAGAGGCCGATGCGGGCCAGTTGCTCCTCGATCGCCGATGATGTGCGCGGGGCGTTGGTAATGAGGATCACGGCACGACCTTGAGCGCGTAACTGCCGCAATCGTTCGGCGGCGCCGGGGTAGAGACGGAAACCGTCGTGCACGACGCCCCAGATGTCGCAGAGGATCAGGCGATAGCGAGCGGGCAATTCATCCAGGAACATGACCCGCGACTATCGAGCCTTTCCTGCTCTGTGAACCCGAAGCGCTTGACGAATGAAGGGGTAGCAGCTTGTGTCCGAGGCCGCGCCGAAGGGGAGAGAATGTGGCGAAAAGACTGACGCGTTTCATCCTGCTGGCGCTTGTGCTCGGCATTATCGCCGGATCGGCGATCAATGCGGCGATCGATGACGGCAGTCCGCAAAGCGCGGAGCAGCTGAAGCAGATCGCGGAATATCTGAGCATCGTCACCGCGCTCTTCCTGCGGTTGATCAAGATGATCATCGCGCCGCTCGTTTTCTCGACGCTTGTCGCGGGCATCGCGCATATGGGCGACATCGCGGCGCTTGGCCGCGTCGGGTTGCGCTCCATCACATGGTTCATCCTGGCGAGCCTCGTTTCGCTCACTCTGGGCTTACTGCTGGTCAATCTGCTGCAACCAGGCATTGGCCTGAACCTGCCCCTTCCGCCCGCGACTGCGGCAAGCGGCGTCGAGACTGCGGCATTCAACCTCAAGGATTTCGTCACCCATCTCGTGCCCGCTTCGATCTTCGAGGCGATGAGCGCCAACGAAATCCTGCCGATCGTCATCTTCTCGATCTTCTTTGGCGTGGCGCTGACGGCTGTTGGCGAAGCCGGACGGCCGATTGTCCGAGGCGTCGAATCCCTCGTGAAGGTGATGTTGCAGGTTACCGATTATGTAATGCGCTTCGCACCGTTCGCCGTCTTCACCGCCGTCACCAGCTCGATCGCCGAGGAGGGCCCGGAGATCCTGATCACCTTCGGCAAGTTCGTCGGCAGCTTCTACCTAGGGCTTGCGATCCTCTGGCTGCTGCTGGTCGCAGCGGCATTCGTCATCGTCGGGCCCCGCATCCGGCATCTCGTGCGCTACATCCGCGATCCAATCGTTCTCGCCTTCTCCACTGCTTCGAGCGAGGCCGCCTATCCTCGAACCTTGGAAGCGCTCGATCGTTTCGGGGTGCCGCCTCGCATTGCGAGCTTCGTCCTCCCGCTTGGCTATTCGTTCAACCTCGACGGATCGATGATGTACATGACCTTCGCGACGATCTTCATCGCGCAGGCGTACGGCATCGACCTCACCCTCGGGCAGGAGATCACCATGCTCCTGGTCCTGATGATCACGTCCAAGGGAATGGCCGGGGTTCCACGCGCCAGCCTCGTGGTGATTGCCGCAACCATGTCCATGTTCAGGATCCCGGAGGCCGGACTGCTGCTGATCCTGGCCGTCGACCATTTCCTCGACATGGGACGTTCAGCGACGAACGTGGTCGGCAATGCGGTTGCATCAGCCGTCGTCGCCAAGTGGGAAGGCGATCTCGACCCGGAGGAGCCTGCCGACATCGAGCCGCCTCATGCTCCATCGCACGTAACTCGTACGAAACCGATCGACGATCACTTCTAGGAGTCAGGCATCCCTGCCCTCGCTGACCAGATCCAGGCTGCCGCCTTAAAGCTGACCTTCGTACCATCGTGGTGGCGTTCGAGGACATCGCGCATTCGGCCTTGGGCGGTGCGCCTTTCCTGCTCGGGCACCGCCTCGAGCAGGCGGGACGAGGGGCCAAGCTCGCTGAAGAAGGACAGTGCCGCGTCGACGGCGTCGGAACCTTCCCCAACCGCATAGTCGAAGGTCACGTCCTTCGGGGCCGCATTAGCCCATCCCGAAGACGTCAGAATTTCCCGCACATAATCCGGATCGGCGAATGCGAAGCCGCTCGGCTCGCGGCCGGGCGCAGGTAGGCCACTCCCCGCTACGGCCGATGCAAGCTCCGAAGCCCAGGGGTTCAGATCCCAGTTCTGGAAGCATGAGAAGACCATGCACGCGCCGGGGGTCGCTGCGTTGCGGAAGCTTCGGAACGCGCGGACCGGGTCGTCGAAGAACATCACGCCGTGTCTGGAGAAGAAAAGGTCGAATGGCCCCTCGGTTCCCGTACGAACCTCGGCATCGCCCTCGACCACACGGATACGAGGAATACCGCTACTGCGCTGCCGAGCGATCTCGGCCAGGTCGGACGAGACGTCGCACGCGGTAATATCCGCCTCGGGACATGCAGCCGCGACTTCCAGGGTCGTCGTCCCCGGACCACAACCGATATCGAAGGCTCGGAACTGACCCAAGGGTGCGCAGGCCGTCACGGCTGACAGCAGGTGCGGAGAAAGGCCCTCAAGTCCGGAGTCCGTCTCGCGCCAGCGCCTCGCCCAGACAGAGCCGCTTCTTGTCGCCCATTGCGAGACGCCCGCCGCCAGGTTCCCGGAGGTCACGCATGCGCTCCAAATGGGTCGTCGATGGACGGCGGAGGCGTCGTGAAGAACTTCGGCCCGCCCCCCGTCATGTGGAAGCAGTCCTCGAGCCGCACTCCAAACTTGCCCGGAACGTAGATGCCGGGCTCGTTGGAGAAGCACATGCCGGGGGCGAGCGGCGTCGTCTCGCCGTGGACGAGGTTCACCGGCTCGTGCACTTCCATGCCGATGCCATGCCCGGTCCTGTGCGAGGTGCCGGGCAGCTTGTAGCGTGGCCCGTAACCCCAGCTTTCGTAGGTGCCGCGGACGGCATCGTCGACGCTGCCCGCGGGCGCTCCGATCTTTGCGGCGGCCATGGCAATCTGCTGACCGCGATGGACCTGGTCCCAGACCTTACGCTGTTCAGCTGTTGGGTCGGCGCCGAAAACGAAAGTACGGGTAATGTCCGCTTGGTAGCCGTGAACCGAGCACGTGCAGTCCATCAGCACGATCTCGCCTTTGCGGACGACCTGAGGCTTGTGGCTACCATGCGGATAGGCTGAAGCTTCGCCGATCAGGATCAGCCCGCCGTCATAGTCTGCGCCCAGCGTTTTATGAGCCGAGGCGATCAGTGCATCGATCTGTTCAGGAGTCATGCCGACGCGCGTGCGTTCCCCGGCGTATCGCAGCGAGGCGGCCATGATGTCCGCCGCGGCCTGCATCAGCGCGATTTCGGCCGGTGATTTGGTCATCCGCAGCTGCCGGACGACCGGATTTCCATTCACGACCGCCGCTGACGGAAGCCGCTGCTTCAGCCGATCCTCGATGAAGTAGCGATTGGTTTCCTCGAACGCGATCGGCTGGTTAGCGACACCGCGTTCTTTGAGGAAGTCCGCGACGATTTTCAGTGGTTCCTCATCCTCTTGCCACGTGCGGATCTCGGCGGGAATCAGAAGCATCTCCTCGATCGACGGTCTCTCGAAGAAGGGCGTAACGACGATGGGTTCGCCCGTTGCTGGAATGACGACGCCGGTCAGGCGCTCGCTCCGCCACCATTGGATCCCGGTAAAGTAATCGAGGCTTGGACCGGATTCGATCAGCACGGCACCGATGCCGTGTTGCTGCATCAAAGTGCGCGCCTTCGCGACTCTCGCCAAACGCTCGTCGCGAGATATTGGCGGTGGAAGCTTGATCTTGCGAAGCTCGGCTGGCGCCGTAGCGACCGCAGCACGGGGAACAAGTGCTGAACCAGCCAGGGCGCCGGCTCCTCGAATCATGTTCCGGCGACTAATCATCGGTCCGCGCATCCGATTTCCCCCTTTTCGTCTGCTGACTGTTGCACGTCGATGCAGCTTGCGCCAGCAACGCCCAATGCCCTTCAGTCTGCACAATTTGCCCGGTTCCGGGCCGCGGCCGGGACCGCGCGAAGTCATAGCCCTTCTCGCAGGCCTGATGGCGCTCAACGCTTTCGCCATAGACGCGATGATCCCCGCTCTTCCGGAGATCGGGCGGTCGCTGCACGTTGTGCACGAGAACGACCGACAGCTGGTCGTAGTCTCCTATTTCCTGGGCTTCGCCTCGACCCAGCTCTTGTGGGGACCATTGGCCGACCGTTTCGGCCGCAAGCCTATCCTGGCAGCAGGCGTCACCCTCTATGTCCTCTTCGCGCTTCTGTGCGCTTTCGCATGGAGCTTTCCGCTCCTGATCGCGGGACGCGTTGCCATGGGTGCATCGGCCGCAGTCACGCGAGTCCTGGTCGTCGCAATGGTGCGCGACTTGTTCGAAGGCGAAGCCATGGCGCGGATCATGAGCCTCGTTTTCATGGTCTTCATGGTCGTGCCAGTACTCGCGCCGAGCCTGGGCCAACTGATCCTCGCCTTCGGGCCGTGGCGTGCAATCTTCGTCGTGCTCGCCTGTTACGCCGTCATCATGTTGAGCTGGTCATGGCTGCGACTGCCGGAGACGCTGCATCCGGAATACCGGCGGAGCCTGGATGTCCGGGAGATCGTCAGCGCCATCGGAACGACAGTGAAGGAGCCGCTGTCCCGTGGCTATACGCTTGCGCTGACGGTCACCTTCGGAGCGCTGGTCGCCTACATCAGCTCGATCCAGCAGATCGTCTTCGAGGCATTCGATAAGCCCGCCATGCTGGGTATCGTGTTCGGAGCGATTGCCGCTCCGATGGCGCTTGCTTCGTGGACGAATGCGCGCGTTGTCGGGCGATTCGGCCTGCGACGTGTCGGACATGGCGCCGCCGTCGCCTTCGTCGTGGTGACGCTGACCCATCTGTCGGTCGCGCTGGCCGGGCTGGAAAGCCTAATGTCCTTCGTCATTCTTCAAGGGATGACGATGGTCTGCTTCTCGTTCGCGTCGTCGAACCTGGGCACCCTTGCGATGGACCGGATGGCCGCGATTGCCGGAACAGCCTCGTCCGTCCAGGGCGTCATGGGAACCGTCGGAGCTGCAATTATCGGCTACGCGATTGGTCAGCAGTTCGACGGAACGGTGTTGCCCTTCCTGTCCGGGATGGCCGCTTGCGCTGTGATCGGCCTAGCGATCATCGTTCTGACCGAGCCGAAGCGTTTATTTGCTGGACCGATCGCCGGGGGCGAGCAGCTGGATCGGCACGCCCCCGCCGAAGCCTAGGATTTACTCCGCCGCAACCTCGTCGTCGGCATCAGGACCGACCATCAAGGCCTCGCCCACTTCCTCGGTCTTGCCGCGAATGGCGCGATCGATGCGATCGGCCACGTCCGGATTCTCCTTGAGGTACACTTTTGCGTTCTCGCGCCCCTGACCGATGCGGATCGAGTCATAGCTGAACCACGCACCTGACTTTTCGATCAAGCCGGCCTTGACGCCGAGGTCGAGGATCTCGCCAACCTTCGAGACGCCTTCTCCGTACATGATGTCGAACTCGACCTGCTTGAACGGGGGAGCGACCTTGTTCTTCACGACTTTCACCCGCGTGGTGTTGCCGACGATGTCGTCGCGATCCTTGATCTGCCCGGTGCGGCGAATGTCGAGACGGACCGAAGCGTAGAACTTCAACGCGTTCCCGCCCGTAGTCGTCTCGGGATTGCCGTACATGACGCCTATCTTCATGCGCACCTGGTTGATGAAGATCACGAGGCAGCGCGAGCGGCTGATAGAACCGGTCAGCTTGCGCAAGGCCTGGCTCATAAGACGAGCCTGGAGACCGACGTGGCTATCGCCCATCTCACCCTCGATCTCAGCCCTCGGGACAAGTGCCGCGACGGAGTCCACGACCAGAACGTCGATGGCATTCGAGCGGACGAGGGTGTCGACGATCTCAAGGGCCTGCTCACCCGTATCGGGCTGCGAGACGATCAGCTCGTCGATGTCGACACCGAGCTTCTTCGCATAAATCGGGTCGAGCGCATGTTCGGCGTCCACGAACGCCGCCGTTCCGCCGCCACGCTGCGCTTCCGCAATTGCATGGAGCGCGAGGGTCGTCTTGCCCGAGCTTTCCGGTCCATAAATTTCCACGATACGCCCGCGGGGAAGCCCGCCGACGCCGAGTGCGATGTCCAGCCCGAGGCTGCCGGTCGAGATCGTCTCGATCTCGATCTTCTCGCGGCTGCCGAGCTTCATCGCCGAGCCTTTGCCAAAGGCACGGTCAATCTGAGCAAGGGCTGCTTCGAGCGCCTTTTGACGATCCATTCCTGCTGATTCCAATCCGCTTCCGATGACCTTGAGCTGCGCTGCCATGCTACTCATCCTCTCGTCAACGGGCGTCCGAGCCCCGCCCCAATATTCCCTGCGTACATGCTTTGTTCCGCGTGAACAAGAGGAGAACATTTATTTGTGCGAAAGGGCCTCCAACGCGGCGTCCATCGCCTCCTGGAATTCCGATCGAGCGTAAATATCGTTGTGTCCGGCGCCGGCAATCGTGCGGTCGATGACGAGGTTGGGCACCCGCTTGCGCAGTGCATCCGTCCGCGCCGTCGGGATGATCTCGTCGCGCTCGGCTGAAATGATCGCGACGGGCACCCTCGAGCCGTGAAGAGATCCTGCGGCATCGATCTCATGCTGGAACAGAAGGCCGACCGGCAGCCACGGAAAGGTATCGCTCGCCACCTTCTTGAGGGAGTCGAATGGCGTGACCAGGATGAGCCCGTCCACCGGACGCTGGCTCGCAAGGCTGGCCGCAATGCCGCTCCCAATGCTGAACCCGACGGCCACAGTGCGATCGGGTTTCACGCGCTCGACCGCGGCATCCAGCACCAGAGGGGCGTCCGCAAGCAACGCTTCCGCCGAAGGAGACCCCGTGGACGGACGATAGCCGCGGTAGTGAAAGGCGACGACGTCGGCCTGCGGATACACTTCATGTAGGTACGACGCGACGTCCTGCGCGTTCCACGCATTTCCACCGAAACCAAGGATTAGAGTCTTTGAGCCACCTTCCGCAGCATCCGGCGGAAGGTGGACGCCGTGAAGCGTCTCGCCATCGGCTGTTTCGATTTGAATTCGCGCTGCGCGGGGCGGCAATGGGCCAGCCGCGGCTACTGCGTGCGTTGGAAAGATAATTTCGTCTTGGGACCAGCTCATTGCGAATATCAATGCGGCTATGAGGAGAACGCACGCCAGAATCCAGCGCGCCGCGCAGCCACGCTCAGACCTCGAATGCCGCGTCCAAAGCAGGCGTAACCCGATCGACCGTATAAGGCTTCTCGATCACAGGGACATTGGCGAATTCAGCCGGTGGCGGATCGACGTGGCCTCCCGTCGCGATCACGAACGGAACATTCTTTTCACGAAGCTTGCTCGCGACTGGCCAGACGCTTTCGCCCTTCAGGTTCACATCGAGGATGGCGAGGTCGAACCCGCCCTTGTCCGCTTCGGCAAGGGCATCGGCCACGGACTCACAGGTTGCGCTCACGGAATGGCCAAGAGATTCGAGGAAGTCCTCGAGCATCATTGCGATGAGTGGTTCGTCCTCGACGACCAGGATGGATCTTTGCCCCATGGTTCAATCGAATAGTCAAAACCCCAAGCGGCGGCAAAGCCCTATTTCATTAAACCTGCGTAAGGGCTTTCCGGGCAGCCTCCGCCAGCTCCTGAACCGAGAAGGGTTTGGGCAGGAAGGCCACCTTGTCAATGTCGATCGATTTGCGCAGCTGCTCCTCAGCATAGCCCGACATGAACAGAATCGGGAGATCGGGTCGGCTCTGCCTGGCCTCACGCACCATGGTCGGCCCGTCCATCTCCGGCATGACGACATCGCTGATCAAGAGTGCGATCTCCTCGCCGCGGTCGAGTACCTCAAGCGCTTCGAACCCGTTGTTCGCGGTGATGACCGTATAGCCATGCCGAGTGAGCGCGCGCTCAGCGACGGTTCGGACCATCGGTTCATCCTCGACCAGGAGGACGGTTCCGCTGCCCCATAATTCGTTGTCAGTCTCCTTGGTGCGCCGGTTCGCCTTCGCGGGTTCCGCCAGCGAATGAACGGGCAAATAGATGACGAAGCGAGTCCCCTGCCCAACCTTCGAGTCCGCAAAAATGAATCCGCCGGACTGTTTCACGATGCCGTAGACCGTCGAAAGGCCAAGGCCGGTTCCTTTGCCGACTTCCTTGGTCGTGAAGAAGGGTTCGAAGACCTTTCCAAGCACGTTCGGCGGAATACCCGAGCCGGTGTCGCTCACCGAAAGCGCGGTGTAATCGGCGACCGGCAGGATTTCGGAGCCAAGCTCGGCGACCTGATCGGCTCGAACCGCGTAGGTCTGGATCGTTAGTGTGCCGCCCCCGTTCGACGCCATGGCGTCGCGCGCATTCACGGCAAGATTGATGATGACCTGCTCTAACTGGCCGGGATCCGCGCGGATCGCGCCGAGGTTGCGGCCGTGCTTGACCACCAGAACCACTGTCTCGCCGAGCAAGCGCTTGAGCAGGTGCGAGACCTCGGACACCACGTCGGGAAGTTGAAGAACCTGCGGACGCAGCGTTTGCTGTCGCGAGAAAGCGAGAAGCTGTCGAGTTAGTCCGGCGGCGCGGTTCGAGTTCGATTTGATCTGCTGGATGTCGTCGTAGTCGCTGTCGCCCGGCGTGTGCCGCATCAGCATCAGGTCGCAATGCCCGATGATCGCGGTCAGGATGTTGTTGAAGTCGTGGGCGACGCCGCCGGCGAGCTGGCCCACGGCCTGCATCTTCGTCGCCTGGGCGATCTGCCGTTTGAGTTTGGCCTCTTCGCTATTGTCCTTGAGGAGCAGGAGGACGGCAGCGTCTCCCAGTCCCCGAAGACCGGCGATGGTCAAAGCGACAGGCTCTTTTGGCTCGCGGGTGAGACGTACGGCTATGTCCCCGGACGTCGCGGGCCCGCGAGCATTGCGACGCACGGCATCGGCTACAGCCGCCTTGTCTTCCTTGACGACGAGATCCCCCGGATAAACCGCTCGGGTTGTGCCTTTCAGCCCGGCGGCAAGGCGGAACGCTTCATTCATCGTCAGAAAGCGGCCATCGCGGTCGACCAGCGCAAGGCCGATCGGAAGCATGTCGAGTAGTGCCTGGAGGTTGGTGAGCGTGCGCGATGCTTCGGAGCTGTCGAAGAGCAGAAATGTACCCGGACCGTTCGGCTTCGCTGGATGGACCGGAACGTGCACCGCGCGCATCGCAGTGCCGGTCTCGCCTTCCGCCGGGATCTTCAGCAATCCGTCTTCACCAGCTTCGACTAGATCGGAAAAGCGCAAGCTCTCCTCGCCATGGGTCGACGGTATGACCCGATCAGCGAACAGTTTGTTTGCCGCCAAAAGACGCCCTTCCCCGTCCACTACCGCCGCGAGAACGCTCGCTCGGGTGAGCCGCTCTCCAGTCGAACCGGAAATGCCCTGGATCGCCAGCGCCAAAGGGTCGGCGGCCGGTGCATTCGGGAAGCGCCAGAGAAGCATGTCGCTCTTCAGGCCGGCCCGCTGGACTTCGATCGATGCACTGCCTGCCAATGTTGCTACGGCGGCAGCGCATCCGGCTCCGTCCCTCCATGCCATTGATGCAGCGGTGAGCACCGACTGGGCAGACTCATCGTCCGCCGGAAGCTTGAGGGGTGGGATTGCTTCAAAACGGTTCCGGTAGGCCTCATTGGCCGCCAGGAGCGCGCCGTCCGTGGAAGTGATCGCGGCCGGCTCCTCGCACAGAGCGAGCGCCGCACCTACTAACGCATAATCTGGTCCTGCGACGGTTTCGGAGGCCGACGAAGGGTTCGGACCCGATCGCGTAGCGATCCCGCCTGCGACGCCGCCCGCGACCGCCAGCAGGGCGAGGAACAGAGCGGGATAAGGTCCGAAGAGCCACCAGACAGCGACAGCGCTAAATAAGGCAGCGCCTCCCAGTGCCGGGAGCAGCCAGCGCTCGCCGTCCAAAGGACGGGATGCGATCGCCGGCAACTCCTGGTGCAACATTCCTGCTTCTGGCCCCCTACCAGATACGAACGCGGTCCGCCGGGGCGAGATACATCGCCTGACCGGGCTTCGCGCCGTACGCGTCGTACCATGTATCGAAATTGCGCACGATCCAAACTCGCGCCGTCGACGGAGCATGCGGGTCGGTCAGCAGGCGCGACCGCAAGTTGGCTTCGCGATAGTTGCGCCGCCAGACCTGAGCCCAGCCCAGATAAAAGCGCTGGTCCCCGGTGAGGCCGTCAATGACGGGGGCTTCTCGGCCGCCCAGCGATGCCTTGTAGGCATCGTAGGCGGTAAGCATTCCGGCGAGATCGCCGATATTCTCACCGAGGGTGAACTCGCCCTTCACGTGCGCCCCAGGGAGGGGCTCATAGGCATCATACTGCTTCACAAGATTGTTGGACAAAGCCTTGAAAGCGGCCACGTCCTGAGGCGTCCACCAGTCCGACAGATTGCCCTTCGCGTCATACTTGGAGCCCTGGTCGTCGAAGTGGTGGCTCATCTCATGCCCAATCACGGCACCGATGCCGCCATAGTTGACGGCCGGATCGGCATTGGGATCGAAGAAAGGCGGCTGAAGGATAGCTGCCGGGAAGGTGATTGCTACCAGTCCGAAATTGGCCTGGGCGTTCACGGTCATCGGATCGAGGCCCCATTCCCACCGCATGACCTGCTTGCCCAGCTTCTGGATATTCCAGTCATGAGACCATTGATTGGCCCTTAGCGCATTGCCGAAGAGATCATCGCGAGAGACCTGGAACGTATAATTGTGCCACTGGTCTGGATAGCCGATGCGCGGAGTAAACGCTGCGAGCTTAGCCTTGGCCTTCACCTTCGTTTCGTGCTGCATCCACTCGAGCTTGTCGATCCGCTTACCCATTGCCGTCACGACATTGCCAACCAGCTCCTGCATCGCCGCCTCGGATTCCGGCGGGAACCACTTGGCGACGTAGACCTTCGAAACCTCGTCAGTCAGGATGTTCTGGGTGAAGTCGACGGCTCGCTTCCAGCGGGGCTGGTTTTCAGGAGTGCCGTTGAGCTTCGTTCCGAAGAAGGCGAAGTTCTCGTCGGTCACCGCCTTCGGCAGAACATCCGCATAGGCCTCGAGGGAGCGAACGATGAGCTGGTCCCGAAGCACCTGAACGGGCGTGCGCGCCGCCAGCGCGGCGATGCTCTTGAATGCGCTCGGTTCCGCAACGAGGAGTTCGTCCACATTGCTTCCCCGATCGGCGAGATAGGTCGACCAATCGAAACTGGGCGCGAGCTTCTTGAGCTGCGCCATAGTCATCTTGTTGTAGGTCTTGGTCGCGTCGCCCACGTCTTCGCGAGTCCACGATGCCTTCGCGATACCCGTCTCGAAGTTGAGGATCGCCTTCGCCCGCGCAGCGGCACTCTTCTCTCCCGCGAGCGTCAGCATCTTGGTCAGATGGTCGAGATAGGCTGTGCGCAGCGAGACGAGATTCGGCTCGTTCAGCAAGTACATGTCGCGATCCGGCATACCGAGACCGGACTGGCCCAACTGCATGATGTAGGACTCGCTGTCTCGGTCGTCCTGGCCGACGCCTCCGTCGAAAAGCGTCTGGACGCCCTTCCGCGCCGCCTGCGCAGAAAGTGCGGCATAGCCCTCCCGGCTCTTGAGAGAGCGAATGTCATTCAGCCAGGGGCTGATTGGCGAAAGGCCTTTGGCTTCGACCGCAGCTTCATCGAGGAAGCTTGCATAAGCCGTGCCGATCTTGCTCGACGGATCCGTCCGCGCGGCATCGAGAATATCCCGGACACGCTGCTGGCTGATGTCCGCCAGGACATGGAAAGCGCCATAGTTCGATTTGTCGGCCGGGATTTGCGTCGTCTTGGACCAGGTGCCGTTGGCGAACTGATAAAAATCGTCGCCCGGCTGCGCGGAACGGTCCATGCCCGCCTGGTCGAACCCGAATGTTCCGATCGCGGCCTTGGGCGCCGGTGCGACCGGGGTTGCCGGCGGAGCCTCCGCAGCCTCCACCGGCGGAAGCACTTCAGCCGTGTGGGTGGCGCAGCCGGCGAGCGCGGTGCCCGCGGCAAGAACAGTCATCAATTTACGCATTATTCTCCCCAAGATTCCCGATCAGGCGCTGTGGCGCTCGATGGCGCGACGCTGGTTCCATTTATGTCCTACCCACCAGCGCCATCCGACAAGCGACACCCAATATCCTGCGAACGCAAAGATTCCGCCGATCATGGCCAGGCCGACAATCATTGCCGGAGCAGCATCGGAAAACAGCCAGGCGAGCCAGCGACCTATGCTCGCGTGAGTTGTCGCGAGGATCTTGAAGGTGGTGAGGTCGGCGTGGAAACCCAGCCGGTTGCCCATATTGAGGGCCCCGACGAGGAAGAGCGGCGTGGTAGCCGGATTGGACAGAAAGGTCATGGCGGCGGCAATCGCGACATTACCCCTGAGGGCCATGCACACGAGCGCTGCTCCAACGATCTGAAGTCCAGGCACCATGAGGAAGATGCCGATGAAAAGCCCGATCGCGACGCCGCGAGGAACGGATCGGCGCGTGAACCGCCAGAGCTCCGACTGGCGGATCCGATGCCCGAACGGTCTCAAAAGAGCGCTGTTCTGCACCTCCTCGCGGGACGGCGCATGCCTGGCCATGAAGGCGCGAATGCTGGACGCGATACTATCCACGCGTCCTCAACAGCCGCTGCTGCTCGCGCTTCCAGTCGCGCTCTTTCACGGTTTCGCGCTTGTCGTGCACTTTCTTACCCCGGGCGAGCGCAAGCTCGACCTTAGCCCTCCCACGAGAGTTGAAATATATCGATAAGGGCACGAGCGTCAGCCCCTGCCGGGCAACCGCGCCCTGCAGTTTCGAGATCTCGCGACCTTTCAGCAACAGCTTTCTGGGCCGCTTCGGTTCATGATTCTGGCGGTTGCCGTGGCTGTATTCGGGGATGTGGCTGTTGATCAGCCAGACTTCCTCGCCCTCCACGGTCGCATAGCTTTCGGCAATGGAGCCTTCGCCATGGCGAAGCGATTTTACCTCTGTTCCAACGAGCGCGATGCCGGCCTCGACGCGTTCGTCGACGAAATAGTCGAACCGCGCGCGCCGGTTCTCGGCGACGACTTTCTTCTTGTCGAACGGGGATGGGAGCGGTTTGGACACGAAGAGACCTATATAGGGGCTAAATCAGTCCCGCATGCTCTAGCGCCTCGTCCACGGCGCGCTTTGAGGCGTCGGATGCCTCGACAAGCGGAAGCCGAAGATTGCTCGGGAACCCCGGACGAACCCGGCTCAACGCATATTTCGTAGGAGCTGGCGATGCGTCGCTGAAAAGAGCGGCGTGAAGCGGATAAAGGCGATCCTGCACATTCAGAGCGTCTTCCCAGCGGCCTTCGCGCATCGCCTTCTGGAAGTCCGAGCAGAGCTTCGGTGCCACATTTGCCGAGACGGAAATACAGCCGACGCCGCCCATGGCGTTGAAACCGAGCGCCATGTCGTCATTGCCCGAAAGCTGACAAAAGTCCGCACTGCAGGCGAGCCTCTGAGCACTCGCACGAGCGAGATTGCCGGTGGCGTCCTTGACGCCAATGACATTGGGGATTTTCGACAGCCGGCCAAGGGTTTCGACCGAGATATCGGTAACGGTGCGTGCCGGTACATTGTAGGCGATGATCGGAATATCGACCGCGTCTGCAATGGCTGCAAAATGGGCGTAGATACCGTCCTGGTTCGGCCGGTTGTAATAAGGGGGGACGTGCAGCGCTGCGTCCGCGCCCTCATCCTTCGCGGCCCGGGTCAGCTCGATTGCATGAGCAGTATCGTTCGATCCACAACCGGCGATCACCGGCGCGCGGCCCCTCGCGACCTCGATGGTCACCGCGATGACCTTGCGATGTTCGTCCGATGAAAGCGTCGCGCTCTCGCCGGTCGTGCCGCACGCAACGAGCGCGTTGCTTCCTTCCAAAATCTGCCAGTCGACGAACTCGCGAAGTGAGTCTTCATCGACACAGTTGCCTGAAAAAGGTGTCACCAGCGCGGGTATCGACCCGTAAAACATGAACTTTTCGCCTTCACGAGGGACTCGTCGAGGTGGATACTCGGGAGTGTTCAGGGACTGATAAGGAGGGCAGCCTGACAATGTCCAGCATGAGAGGTGTCGCTCTAATATTCTTGCTCGTCACGTCGACGGCCGCGTCTACTCAAACGCCGTACACGGCCCCGGCCCAGACCGCGGCAGTTGCCGCGCCAACCTATGGTTACGGCGTAGGGTATGCGCTCAATGATTGGCGGCGCCTTCGACAGAGCAGCGGGTACACGTTCGCCGATTATGCGCGCTTCCTGAACGCAAATCCCGGCTGGCCGGAGGAAGCAAAGCTTCGTGGCTGGGCCGAAAAGGCGATGCGGCCAGGGGAGAATGCGGGGGTCGTGCTGTCCTTTTTCTCGAGTAAGCAGCCGACGACCGGCAATGGCTATGCGAGGCTTGCAGATGCCTTGGCCGCAACCGGCCGGAGCGCCGATGCGCTTGCAGCCGCACGGGCTGCGTGGGCCTCGGCCGATCTCAGCGCTTACGACGAGCAGAATATCATCGCCCGCTATGGCAGGAACTTCACCGTGCAGGATCACGATCGGCGGACCGACTCCCTGCTGTTCGCCAAGGATCCGACCGACGCCGGGCGCTTCCTTGCAATGACCTCGCCGGCGCGGCGCGCGGCATTCACTGCTCGCGTGGCTCTGCAGAGTCGCTGGCCGGATGCCGAAAGCCGATATCAGGCCGTTATGGGGCAAGTCCTCACCGATGCCGGCCTGATGATGGACCGTGCCCGGTATCTGCGTGATGCGAATTGGGACCAGGCAGCGCGCCAGCTGTTCGCCCGCGACCATAACTTCACCTACCGCCCAACTGACCCTGAGCGGTTCCTGGACATGCAGATCATGCTGGCCGACGGCGCTGCGCAGAGCGGTTACTGGACCCTCGCGTACAATATCGCACGGCAGACGGACGATGTCCTGACTCCCGGCGTGGATATGGCGGATCAGCCCTATGACATTCGCGACAAGTATACGTCCTTGATGTGGCTTGGTGCGACCGCTGCCTGGAGCGGCCTGAACCGCCCCCACGACGCCATGATCATGTTCGATCGCTATTCGCGTGGCGGGAAGTCGCTGCAGGTGCTGTCGAAGGGCTTGTATTGGGCCGGTAAAGCCGCCCTCTCGGCGCGCCGGTCGGCGGACTCCTCGACTTATTTCCAGCGCGCCGCAGCTTATCCGGAACTCTTCTACGGCCAGCTCGCTCTTGAGCAACTTGGACGCGCCGTGCCCGCGCCCGGTCCTCTACCCACTTTCGCGGTCAGCTCGGCCCAGCGCAATGAGTTCGGGAACCGTCGCCTGGTTCAGGCTGTCCGGATCACGGGCTCGCAGGGACGCCGGGACGAGCAGACCCTGTTCGTCAGGGCGCTTGCCGAGTCGCTCAACAGTGATTCCGAACGGGTCCTGGCTACGCAGTTCGGCCAGCAGATCGGCCGGCAGGACCTGGGCGTCTGGGTTGCCCGGATGGCGCGTGTGAAAGGCAGCGCCTTTTACGTCGAAACGGCCTACCCTCGCCTCCCGGTTTCCGTCGCTGGCGGGCGCATGTGGTCGCTCGCTCACGGCATCACACGGCAGGAAAGCTCGTTCGATCGTGCAGCGGTCAGCCATGCAGGCGCCCGCGGGATGATGCAGCTGATGCCCGGCACGGCGCGCGAGCAAGCGGGCAAACTGGGCGTGGGATACGACGGCTATCGGCTCACGACCGACCCGGCGTACAATGTCACGCTCGGAACGGCCTATTTCCAGCGCATGCTCAACATCTGGGACGGCAACGCCCCCCTTGCGATCGCAAGCTACAATGCGGGCTCCGGCAATGTCGGCAAATGGGTTCGGCAGTACGGCGACCCACGCGGCCGCAAGGATGTGCTGCAGTGGATCGAGCAAATCCCCTACAGCGAGACCAAGGCCTACGTGCAGCGGGTCATCGAGAATAGCGTCGTTTATGACCGCATGAACCCGAGCAACCCGACGCAAGCGGTGCACGTATCCCGCTTCCTCGGGAAGGGCGTGCCGGGCTAATCTGCCGGAATGGACCGTCAACCGCGCTTCATCACCGCACAGGGATTCGCCAAACTACGCTCCGAATATGAGGAACTGTTCGCGGTCGAGCGCCCGAAGCTGGTCGAGACGATCGCCTGGGCCGCTGCCAACGGCGACCGTTCGGAGAACGGCGACTACATCTACGGCCGCAAGAAGCTTCGCGAGATCGACCGCAGGCTCGGCCACCTCGCAAAGGTAATGAAAGCGGCAAAAGTCGTGACGCCCGGTGCCGACGGATCTCGCGATCAGGTGCGGTTCGGAGCAACGGTCGAACTGGCCGACGAGGACGACAACCGCCGCATCTTGACGATTGTCGGCGACGATGAGGCCGACGCCTCGGACGGTCGCATTGGCTGGAGTGCTCCGCTCTCTCGAGCACTGATCGGAGCCGTCATCGGAGACGAACGAACCGTGCGCCTGCCGGCAGGAGAGAAGAGCTACGAGGTGATGGCGATTCGCTACCCTCAGGCCTGAGCAGCGTTAGCGAAACGCGCGCGCAGCGCGTCGAGCGACGCATCGTGCGTCAGGTCAAGGTGAAGCGGTGTGACCGATACATAGCCGTCGGCAACGACTTCCAGGTCGGTGACATGCCCCGGCGTTTCCACGACCGGCGCAAGACCAAACCAGAAATAGGAATATCCACGCGGATCCTGGCGCTCGACGATCCGCAGACGACCGTAGTCCCGAATGCCCTGGCGGCAGACCCGGACTCCCTTCACCTCCTCGGGCGGAAGCGCCGGGAAATTCACATTGATCAAAGTGCCCGGCGCCATCGCCATCGATACCAGCGGCTCAAGCGCGCGTTCTGCCCAAGCTTCCGCGGCGGCGTAGGGGACGGTGTCGCCCATTCCCTCGCGGGAATAGCTCTGGCTGAGCGCAATCGACGGGACACCCGCCAGCGCCCCTTCCATCGCTGCAGAAACCGTGCCCGAGTAAGTCACGTCTTCCGCCAGATTCGCGCCGCGATTGATGCCTGACAGGATGAGATCGGGCGGCGAATCCTTCATGATGTACGCCAGCGCCATCATCACCGCATCGGTGGGCGTGCCCCTGACCGAAAATCGGCGGTTGTCGTGGCGGCGAAGCCGCACCGGCTGCGTGAGGGTCAGCGAATGCCCTGCACCCGATTGTTCGTCGGTCGGAGCCACAACCCAGACATCGTCAGAGAATCGGCGGGCGATCGTCTCGAGCAGGTCGAGTCCCCGCGCATTGATGCCGTCATCGTTGGTCAGGAGAATACGCATTGCGCGGACCTATTTTACACCGCCCGAACCCGCAACCGCGACCTGCTAATGCGTTAATTCGGCAACAGATTTCCCATTTCAGTACGAATTTTTCGACAGCGCTTGTTAAGGGTCTACGGCATATTTATAGGCCGGAGTTGGGGCAACCGGCTCCATGGCAAGTAAGTCCATGTAAAGCCGGGAGTATCCGCCTCCGGCTGCGAGTGCGGCCTAGCCGCAGCAGGCGGTGGCACACGGGGGTGCCAGCGAGCATGGGGCGCTTGCTGGTCCGAGCTGGGAGGGTGAAAATGGCGACTGCACTCGTCGACCTGTACGGCGGACAACCGCTACCATTTGACAGACTGATTCTTCCGGAGGGCTATCGCCCGTCCGACGATGAAGAATTCATGTGCGATGCGCACCGGGCTTATTTCCTGCGCAAGCTGAAGGGCTGGAAAGAAGACATCGTCGAAGAGTCGCGTGCGACGATGGCGCAACTGCAGATCGACTCGCTTCGCGAGCCCGATATTGCTGACCGCGCGTCCAGCGAGACCGACTGGGGAATCGAGCTTCGTACTCGCGACCGCCAGCGCAAGCTCATTGCGAAGATCGATTCTGCGATGCGTCGCCTTTACCAAGGCGAATATGGCTATTGCGAGGTTACTGGCGATCCGATTTCGCTGGCGCGCCTCGAAGCACGGCCGATCGCAACAATGACCCTAGAGGCGCAAGAGCGCCATGAGCGGATCGAGAAAGTTTCTCGGGACGACTAAGGCGTGATGCCTGGGCGGCTCCTCACCGGGCCGCCCCCGCAAAAAAATACCGGCCTCCTAGTGGAAGTGGCCGGCCAATTCGTCCTTGAGCCTCAGCTTTTCCTTCTTTAGCTCGTGGAGCTTGAGCATGTCGGGGAGCGGGCGGTGCTCTTCCTCATCGATTTGAGCAGAAAGAGCAGCGTGCTGAGATGTCAGCTCCTCGACATGTACCTTGTCCATCGGTGCCATTCCTTTCCTTTGAATGCGACTGAACAGCGTCCGCAGTAAATCACTTTTCTGACCGTTTGTCTCGCATCCTCAACGTCCGCTGGCCCGACTTGCCTTGCGGTTCATCGCGGGTGACGTCGGCACCCGGCTAGGCTAGATTCGAACATGATGGACGAGATGATCCGGGCAGAGCTCGAGGCGATGAAGGCCGAGCACCGGCGACTAGACGAGGAAATTGCAACGCTCTCGGCGGAAGGCGCGGTCGACCAACTGGAGCTTGCCCGATTGAAGCGTCGCAAGCTGCTCCTGAAGGATCAGATCCAAGTCGTGATCAACCGCAACACGCCGGATATCATAGCCTGACAACAAGTCTCTCATTGGGACGAATCTGCCAAATTCACGCCTCCTGACTCTTCTCGGGCGTTTCCTCCTTCGTCCAGGAATGGCAGTGAACGAACATGGACGATTCGAACGCGTCGGAAGTCAGGATCACGTCTAGACTGGTGGATAGCCTTTATACGGAGGCGATGCTGCTCGCCGACGAAGCGCGCTCCTATTTCGACGATGCAGGCCGTGACGACCGCATCGCCCTCGAGCCTTTCGTTCGTGTGAGCTTCGCCTGCGAGTCTCTGAAGGTCACTACGCGGATTATGCACATCGTCGCCTGGCTGCTGACCCAGCGCGCAGTAGAAACGGGCGAAATCCCGACGCGCGAGGGTCGGAGGCCGGAGCGCCGGCTGGGCCATGCGGCGGAAAGCGATCCGGAAATCCTCGCCAAGATGCCGGCCGAGGCGAAACGGCTGATTGAAGCCAGCAGCGATCTTTATGCGCGGATCAAGCGCATAGACGAAGGTGTCGTAGCGGATGAACCCCCTGCAAGCCCCGCGCGAGCGCTTATGGGCCGCCTGGAACGCGGGCTTGGTGGGAATCTGGCCTGACCGGCGCTAATGCTGCGAGCGATGCGCAGCTTCACCTTCCATCCTGGGCCGCGGCTGATCGCCGGTGCCGGCAAATCGAAGGAAATCGCTGAGCTTCTCCCGCCAGGGCCGGTACTCTTCGTCACCGACGAGCAACTCGTCAGCCTTGGCCTGCCAGACCTCGCGCGGATCGGGCTCGATGAGACCGGTCGCAGCGTAACCCTGTTCGATCGTGTCGAGGCGGATCCCTCTCGATCGACGCTCGAGGCGGCGGTCGCCGCCGGCCGTTCGGCAGGCGTTCGCTCGGTCGTAGGCTTCGGCGGCGGGAGCCCGATGGATGTGGCGAAGCTCGCGGCTTACCTTCTGGGCTCCGGCGATGATCTGCACGCGGTGTGGGGCGTCGACATCGCCAAGGGTGAGCGACTGCCCCTCGTGCTCGTACCAACCACCGCAGGTACGGGCTCGGAAGCAACGCCGATCTCCGTAATCACCTGCGAAGGTGGGGTGAAACTGGCGGTGAACTCGCGTCCGCTCACCGCCGACTGGGCCGTGCTCGATCCCGAACTCACGATCGGGCTTCCGCGCGGAGTGACAGCCGCGACGGGCATCGACGCTATAGTGCACGCTGTCGAGGCATACACGTCCGCGCGGCTCAAGAACCCGATTTCAGATGCGCTCGCGCGTGAGGCCCTGCGCCTTCTGACCGGCAACCTTCTTGTCGCGTGCGACGAGCCGACGAATATCCCCGCCCGCGAAGCGATGCTGATCGGGGCCCATCTTGCCGGGCTCGCGTTCTCCAATGCCCCGGTTGCGGGCGTCCACGCCCTCGCCTACCCGCTCGGCGGGCTGCATCACTTGCCGCACGGAGTGACCAACGCGCTGATGCTTCGCCACGTCCTGCAGCACAATGCGGAAGCCGCGCGGGACCATTACGCGGAACTCGCTCCGATCGTCCTTCCGGAATGCAAGGCGGAAGGCACGCAAGCGCGCGTTGCCTTGCTCATCGAACGGCTCGACCAGCTCGTACGCGAAAGTGGGATTGCGCCGCGCCTACGTGATTACGGGATCGACCTTGCCGAGGCGCCCACGCTTGCTCGCGAGGCGATGAAACAGACTCGCCTTCTGGTGAACAATCCTTGCGAGATCAGCGAAGCGGATGCGCGGCGGCTGTACGAGGCCGCGTGGTGAGCCGACCGGCGGCCGCCAATCGGGCAGAGTTCAAGGTCTGGCGAAGGGTGACCACTCGCTGGGCTGACAATGACGCCTACGGACACGTGAACAACACCGTCTACTACGAGTGGTTCGACAGTGCCGTAAACGCCTGGATGGTGGGTCAGGGAATGCTCGACATTGCCAACGGCGACCCCATCGCTTTGGTCGTGGAGACGCGCTGCACCTATGCGACCGCTCTCGCTTTCCCGGTAGATGTGGACGTGGGGCTGGCTGTCGTTCAGCTCGGACGCTCCAGCATCCGCTATCGGATCGGAGTCTTCGCAGCCGGTGCCGACAGCGCAGCGGCGGAAGGCGAGTTCGTCCACGTCGTCGTCGACCGCGCGTCACGCAAGCCTGTCGAAATTCCAAGCGGCTGGCGCGAAAAGCTCGAAACCATCAGTTAGCGCAGACCTTTGCTTTCGCGGCCTGGTATTGCTCGAAGAGCTTCGCCGCGAGTTCGCCGGCGCCCATGACGCTGTCGACCGCGCCGACGCCCTGTCCCGACCCCCAGATGTCGCGCCAGGCCTTGGCCCCGCTCGCCGACTGGAAGTTCATCGCGTCGGCACCGGGCTGCGGAAGATTGTCGGGATCGAGGCCTGCGGCGACGATCGAAGACCGCAAATAATTCCCGTGAATCCCGGTGAAGAGATTCGAATTGATGATATCCGCGGCACTGCTTGAGACGATTGCCTCTTTATACTCGTCGCTCGCCCGGGCCTCGTGCGTCGCAATGAAGGCCGAGCCGACATAGGCGAGGTCCGCGCCCATCGCCTGCGCGCCCAAGACAGCCTCGCCAGTTGCGATCGCACCCGACAGCGCCAACGGACCCTCGAACCAGCGGCGGATTTCGTGGATCAGCGCAAACGGCGACCAGCGCCCCGCATGACCTCCTGCTCCGGCGGCGACCGCTATCAAGCCGTCTGCGCCCTTTTCGATCGCCTTCCTTGCGAACCGGTCGTCGATGATGTCGTGGAGCGTGATCCCGCCCCATCCATGCACAGCGTGATTCAGCTCTTCGCGGGCGCCGAGCGAAGTGATGACGATCGGCACCTTCCACTTGGCGCAGACCTGCATGTCGTGATCGAACCGATCGTTTGATCGATGGACGATTTGGTTGACGGCGAACGGTGCGGAAGGCGCTTCAGGATGGTCGCGGTCATGCTCCGCAAGCGCTTCGGTAATCTCGTGGATCCACTCGTCGAGCTGCGCGGCAGGCCGCGCATTCAATGCCGGAAAGCTCCCGACGACCCCCGACTTGCACTGGGCGATCACCAACTTTGGGTTGGACACGATGAATAGAGGCGCGCCGATCACCGGCAGGCGCAGGCCCTGCAGGATCGGTGGCAGGCTCATACGCCGTGATACTCGCGATACCATTGCACGAAGCGCGGAACGCCTTCGTCGATGGTCGTCGCCGGCCTGAAGCCATGGTCGCGCTCGATGGCGCTGATGTCTGCGAAGGTATCGCGAACGTCGCCGGGCTGCATGGGCTGCGGGTCGACCAGCGCCTTGAGGTTCGTCGACCGCTCGAGCAGCTCCACCACCCTCATCAGGTCCTCGCTGCGATTGTTCCCGATATTGTAGAGGGCGTGCGGGCCGACACTCCCGCCGGCCTTCACCTGACCGTCATCAGGCGGCGGACCGTCAAGACAAGCCAGGACGCCTGCGACTATGTCGTCGATGTAGGTGAAATCGCGCCGCATCTCGCCGTGATTGAAAAGCGGCAGCGGCTCGCCTGCAAAAAGCGCCTTAGTGAAGATCCACATGGCCATGTCAGGTCGGCCCCATGGTCCATAGACCGTGAAGAAGCGGAGGCCGGTGGAAGGCAGGCGGAAAAGGTTTGCATAAGCCTCTGTCATCAACTCGTCCGACTTCTTCGAGGCGGCATAGAGCGACAGCGGATGGTCCACGCGGTCCTCGACCCGGAAGGGCAAAGCCTTGTTGCCGCCGTAGACGGAAGATGAGGAAGCGTAGACGAAATGGCTCGACCCGCGATGGCGTGCGAGCTCCAGCATGTTGCAATGGCCGACGAGGTTCGACTGCACATAGGCCCCAGGATTCTCGAGGCTGTACCGGACTCCTGCCTGCGCGCCCAAATGGACGATCCTGACGAAGTCCTATGAATGTCCAAGCACTTCAAGCGCGCCCGCATTCGCGAAATCGAGCTGGTCGAACCGGAAGCGGCTACCGAAATCCTCATCGAGACGCGCGAGCCGGGCTCGCTTCAAGGACGGGTCGTAATAATCGTTGATATTATCGATGCCGACGACGACGTCGCCGCGCGCCAGCAGCGCACGCGCGACACTCGAGCCGATAAAGCCAGCCACCCCCGTGACGAGAACCGTCATACGCGCGGCTTAGCCGCAGCGGCGGCGCAAAGGCGAGTCTTCAATTGTGCAGACGCGAAAAGCCTTCAAACCACCCGGCGACCATCCACATTGCCCGGAGGCGAGTACCGACAGATCAGATAGTCCCAACGTGCTGCCGAATAGACCGCGCAACCGACATGCGTCGTCCCGCTCCAGACGACCTGGGTGTAATGCGCCACGTCGTCCCAACGGCCGGTGCGGCTGACGTACGGGAACGCGCCCGGTCGATAATAGGCCTTCTCGCTGATCCAGTTGCCGACCATTTGCTCCGGACTGAAGGCGCCACGACTTCCCATCCAGAGGTTTTCCCGCTGGCCCCGCCGAATGGCTCGCGGCGAATGCTGAAGGTGGCCGAGCCGGGCGAGCGTTGGACCGTAGGCCGCGGCCGAGGCAGCCAGTTGTGGATCCCATTGCAGCGGCCGCACGCCCATTCGCGCTCGCTCCGCGTTATGGGCAGCAAGAAGGCGCGCCGCCAGAGACTGCGAGTGATAAGCCGTACCTTGCGCAGGCGCGGTCAATCCGACGAAAAGCGCAAGCGTCCAGCCCGCAAGCGACACGTAACGCACTGAAACCCCCACCCCTAAGTGGACGACCAAAGTGATCCCGCCTGCAGGACTCCTCAAGATGCTGGCGGATCGACTGCGCTCGGCTCGTCGCCGGCGGGACTCGCCTTGCCGATAAGAAAGGCTTCGCCGGGCGTTTAATTATTGTTATGCAAAGCGAATGAGCCGCGCCGTAAAGCGTCTGGTGGCGATGAAGCGCTGGCCGAACCGCGATTGGGCGGTGGAGGACGTCATCGACGTTTGCAGGGTGCACGGCATACGAT
>JBKPKE010000032.1:0-3997 GCA_046730955.1 Pseudomonadota bacterium | reverse complement strand
ACCGTCGCTCTCGGCAAGGATGCGGAGGGAGAAGCGGAGCTTGAACCCAATCGCGAACCAAAAATGCGCGCGAAGGGCATCAGCGTCTTCTACGGCGAAAAGCAGGCCTTGAAGGAGGTCTCCATCGACGTTCATGAGGATCGCGTAACCGCGTTCATCGGACCGTCGGGCTGCGGCAAGTCGACCTTCCTGCGCTGCCTCAACCGCATGAACGATACGATCCCGGCAGCGCGAGTAACCGGCAGCATTGAGCTCGACGGGCATGACATCAATTCGCCCGCGATGGACGTCGTTCAGCTCCGCGCGCGGGTCGGCATGGTCTTCCAGAAGCCAAACCCGTTTCCAAAGTCGATCTACGAGAATGTGGCCTACGGTCCGCGGATCCACGGTTTGGCGTCGTCGCGTGCCGAAATGGACGAGACGGTCGAAAAGTCACTTCGGCGCGCCGGCCTCTGGGAGGAAGTGAAGGACAGGCTTCACGAGAGCGGTACGGCGCTTTCGGGCGGCCAGCAGCAGCGGCTGTGCATCGCTCGTGCAATTGCCGTCGACCCCGAAGTCATCCTGATGGACGAGCCGTGCTCCGCACTTGACCCGATCGCGACTGCTCGAATCGAGGAGCTGATCCATGAGCTCCGCGGGCGCTACGCGATTGCGATCGTGACTCACAACATGCAGCAGGCTGCGCGCGTGTCACAGCGCACGGCCTTCTTTCACTTGGGGGAACTGGTCGAGTACGGGAAGACCAGCGAGATCTTCACCAACCCGCGCGAGCAGCGAACCCAAGACTATATCACAGGCCGCTACGGCTGATCGGAGCAAATCCCATATGCAACCGCACTCCGGCCATACGATCAAGGCGTTCGACGAAGATATCGAGCGGCTGCGCGGCCTCATAAGCGAAATGGGCCAACTTGCGCACCAGGCCATCCGCGAAGCGATGCGTTGCCTCGTGGAACGAGACACGGAAGCCGCGCTTCGAGTGGTCGAACGCGACAAGGAGATCGACGCGCTCGAAATCGAGACTGAGCGCCGTGTCGTCCAGCTGATTGCGCTTAGGGCGCCCATGGCGGGCGATCTTCGCGATGCTGTCGCGGCGCTGAAGATCTCAGGCGTCGTCGAGCGCATCGGCGACTATGCGAAGAACATCGCGAAGCGCGTCCCGCTTCTTAACGGCGCGAGCGACATCGAACCGCTCTCGCTTCTCCCCGAGATGGCCCGCATTGCGACCGACATGGTCACGGATGTCCTCCGCGCCTTCGTCGAACGTGATTCAGATGCAGCAATTCGCGTGTGCGAGCGCGATCAGGCGGTTGACGATTTCTACGACTCCATCTTCCGGACGCTGCTGACGCACATGATGGAAAATCCTCACAATATCGGTCAGGCGGCGCACCTTCTGTTCGTCGCCAAGAACCTCGAGCGCGTAGGCGACCACGCAACCAATATTGCGGAAATGGTCCATTATGCGGCGACGGGCGATCACATGATCGAACCGCCGAAGCGTAAGAAGCGGCGAGGTGCTGCATGAGTCGCAAGAAGCTTCTCCTGGTCGAAGACGATCGTGCGCTGGCAGAGCTTCTGATCTGGCATTTCGAGCGAGAAGACTTCGACGTACGGCGAACTGGGGATGGCGAGGAAGCCTTACTGCTCGCTTCCGAGGAGACTCCCGATGTCATCATCCTCGACTGGATGATCGAAGGCATTCTGGGGCTTGAGGTGTGTCGTCGCCTGCGCAGGCGCTCGGAGACGGCGAATGTGCCAATCATCATGTTGACGGCGCGCGGTGAAGAGAGCGACCGCATTCGCGGGCTCGAGACCGGCGCCGACGATTATGTCACCAAGCCGTTTAGCCCGCGCGAACTCGTCGCGAGGGTGAGCGCCGTGCTTCGTCGCGTCCGGCCTGCGCTCGCGGCCGAGCAGCTGAGCTACGACGATGTGGAAATGGACGTCGGGGCGCATCGCGTGCGCCGGTCCGGCAAGCCCGTGTCCTTAGGACCGACCGAGTTTAGGCTGCTCAAGCATTTTCTTGAAAATCCAGGGCGCGTCTTCTCGCGAGAGCGGCTGCTGGATTCGGTCTGGTCGCACGACCCGGACATCGACTTGCGTACAGTGGACGTCCACGTACGCCGGCTTCGCAAGGCGCTGAACGACGGCGGGCAGCCGGACATCATCCGGACGGTCCGTTCCGCCGGCTACTCGCTCGACGCCGAGGGCTGAATTCTAAACCTGCTGATCGACGGCGCGTGGTCGGTTGTGCTCGTCTAGCGCAACGAACGTAAACAGCCCTTCGGTCACTTTCACTTCGCTGGCGCCGCGATTGCGTGTTGCAACGACCTCGATGCGGACTGCCATGGACGATCGGCCGACACGTTCGACCTCCGCGAACACGGAGATCACATCGCGCAAATGGATGGGCGCGATGAACTCCATGCTTTCGATTGCCACGGTGGCGACTGGCCCTTGAGCCCTCTTCGACGCGGTTATGCCTCCGGCAATGTCCATTTGGCTGAGCACCCAGCCGCCGAAGATATGGCCGTTGGCATTGATGTCGCTTGGGCCGGGAACGACCCGCAGCACGGGATCTCGATTGGTCACGGTCAAGGTTTGGGATCCTCTTCGAATCGATGGGCTGCTTCGTCGTGGCCGTTGTTCGCGCTCAGGAAGACGAGGCTCATGAGCGCGCCGGCGAGGAGCACGGACAGGCCAGCACCGAGCGCCATCGCAATCATCATGTGAACAGGCCGCCCGCTTTCACCGCGCGCGACGAGCAACACCGCAATTGCGGCAATCACGATGGAGAACAATGCAACCCAACGCATGATGCGCCGAAACTGCCGCAGGAGCGATAATCGTGGGGTCGGAAGCCGATCTTCACGGGGCATGGCCTTTCCTTTGGCTGCGTGAAGTGGGACTATCAAGACGTGGCGTTTCGCGAGTCCGGAGGCTGCAGATGAGCATTCAAGCAATCCTCGGCGACAAGGGGCGGGAGGTCGCGACCATCGGCGCGGATGCCAGGCTCTCCGACGCGGTGAGGGTTCTCGGTGAACGGCGGATTGGCGCATTGCCGGTCCTTGAAGACGGCCGAATCGTCGGGATAATGTCCGAGCGCGACGTGATCTACAGCCTCAAGGACCATGGGCCGGAAGTGCTCGACTGGCCTGTGAGCCGGATCATGACCTCGCCCGCGCTCACCGTCGATCCTTCGACCGAGGTCCTCAGCGCCTTGGCCCTTATTACTCAGAGGCGCGTCCGTCATCTGCCCGTCGTGTCGGGCGGCGAACTGATCGGAATCGTCTCGATCGGCGACCTGGTGAAACACCGGATCGAGCGGATCGAGTTCGAAGCGCAGGCGATGCGGGATTACATTCAGAGTGTCTGAGCACTCGATTCGTCGCAAAACGCAACGAATCAGTTGAACGGCTGTGAGACCCGTCTATTCCCACGTCCAGCGAATCGCCTCGGCTCTTCGCTCTTCGGAAAAGTTACTTCTTCTGAGGCTCTTACGGGCCTTGAAGACGGGTCGCGAAGGGCTATTTAAGATCCGAGCGGCGGGGTGAGCCATTCTTCCGAATTGGGCACTTCGTTTCGCGAGGTTCATGCGAACCGCAAGCGGCCTGCAAGAAAATTGCAAAAGGTCGTTGACGAGCTGGAGAGCCACCCATATATGGCGCCTCCAGCAACGGCGGCGGCCTCAGTGAGGTCCGTTACCGTTTCGCGTCTCTTCTTAGTCGGTACAACCGATGCCCGGAACCAAACGAACCGGGGGAGGATACGCGTCGGCTCTTTGACATTGTCGGTTTAGATGAAGGGACATGTGGGCGGCGGCCCGGTCTTCGATAGCCTCTGGGTATCGACTGGTCGGTCAAATTTATGCCGTTCCAAATGTCCTAATCGCAAACACACCAATTGTGATTTTGTGCAGGAACGGCTCCCAGAGATGCCGGCTTGCTTGGGCCTATTCCGCCCGAGCTTGTCGTACATCAACTTGAGAGTTTGA
>JBKPKE010000031.1:0-17036 GCA_046730955.1 Pseudomonadota bacterium | reverse complement strand
TCTCGTCGCTGGTCACGTCGACCTCGCAGAAGACGCCGCCGATCTCGGAAGCGACCTTCTCCCCCTTCTCCACGTCACGGTCGAACACGGCGACCTTCGCTCCGCGCCGCGCAAGCTCGCGAGCCGTCGCTTCGCCAAGGCCCGATGCGCCGCCGGTCACGACTGCTGCAATGCCTTCGATCTTCATTTCTTCTCCTGTGGTTCGATCCGGGCGAGGACCGCGCCCTCGCTAACCTGCGCGCCGGCCGTGGCGCTCAATTCCGCGACCGTGCCGTCGAACGGCGCAGTCATTCCATGCTCCATTTTCATCGCTTCGAGTGTTAGCAAACGTTGCCCTTTGCTAACTTTTTCGCCAGCGAAAACCTCGACCGCAGTGACCTTCCCCGGCATCGGAGCAGTGATCGTTCCCGACGATGCGCCTCCGCCAGCTACGCTGCCGCGAGCTGCAAGCCCGAACTCGTAGGCATTGCCCTCGTAGAAAGCGACAACGCGTGCGTCATCGCGAAAGCCGGACACTGCTGCGAACTCGCCCTCGTCAGGCGACACGCTACGGTATTCCCCGGCCCGGCCGAGGGCGACCTGCGTGTGCTCCGGAGCGTTGAGCCTGAAGCCAACAAGGCCGGCCAACGGTTCTTCGTCTTGATCGACAGCAAGCGCGATGGCTGCGGCTCCCCGCCAGAGGGCCTCATCGGGCTCGGCGTCCGGGACCAACTCTTCGAGGTAGCGCTCGATGAATCCTGTATCGATCTTAGCCGCGCTAAATTGGGGCTGCAGCAATGCATTGAACAAAAAACCCGCATTGGTGCGAACCGGCCAGACCTCGACCTCATCGAGGATAGCGGCCAGCTCGCCGATCGCTTCCTCGCGATTATCGCCGCGCGCCACCAGCTTGGCGATCATCGGGTCGTAGAAGGGTGAAATCGCATCGCCCTCTTCGACGCCGGTTTCGATGCGACCGTCGTCGCCCAGGTCGAAATGGTCGAGCGGCCCGACGCTCGGCAGGAAGCCCTTCGCCGGATCTTCGGCGTAAAGCCGCGCCTCGATGGCCCAGCCATTGATCGAAAGCTCATCCTGCGTCTTCGGCAGCTTCTCGCCCGACGCGACGCGCAGCTGCCATTCGACCAAATCCTGCCCGGTGATCTCCTCGGTCACCGGATGTTCGACTTGCAGCCGCGTGTTCATTTCCATGAACCAAATACGGTCGCCGCGAAGGCCCTCGCTCGCGTCCGCGATGAATTCGATCGTCCCCGCGCCTTCGTAGTTCACCGCCTTGGCGGCCCGGACCGCAGCCGAGCAGACCGCCTCGCGCGTCGCCTCATCCATGCCGGGCGCAGGCGCTTCCTCGATCACTTTCTGGTGGCGGCGCTGGAGCGAGCAGTCGCGCTCGAACAAATGGACGGCATTGCCCGTGCTGTCGCCGAACACCTGCACCTCAATATGGCGCGGCGAGAGGATGTATTTCTCTATGAGGACGCGGTCGTCGCCGAACGAGCTGGCCGCCTCGCGCTTGCAGCTCTCCAGCGCGTCGTCGAAGTCCTTGCCCGCATCGACGCGGCGCATGCCCTTGCCGCCGCCGCCCGCGACCGCCTTGATCAAAACCGGATAGCCGATTGCGTCGGCTTCCTTCTTCAGCCGCTTCGGGTCCTGGTCCTCGCCGAGATAGCCGGGAGTCACCGGCACTCCGGCGTCGGCCATCAATTTCTTCGCTGCGTCCTTCAGGCCCATGGCACGAATGCTGTCCGGCTTCGGCCCGACCCAGATCAGGCCGGCATCGATCACCGCCTGGGCAAAGTCGGCATTCTCCGACAGGAAGCCGTAGCCGGGGTGGATCGCCTTGGCCTTGGTCGCCTTGGCCGCTTCGATGATCTTCTCACCGCGAAGGTAGGACTCGCGCGCCGGGCTCGGCCCGATGTGAACCGCCTCATCCGCCATGCGCACGTGAAGCGCCTTGGCGTCGGCGTCCGAGTAGACGGCAACCGTGCGGATCCCCATGCGCCGCGCCGTGCGGATGATGCGGCAGGCGATCTCGCCCCGATTTGCGATGAGCAGCGACTTCAGCATGCGCGAAAGGTCCCAATGTTCGCACTGCTACGCGCGCTGGCGTGCACGCGCCTGCGCCTGCACGCGTGAGAGGTCGGAAAACGGTGAATAGGTGCCATCATGGCTGCGCCGCGTAGCGCAGGGTTGAGCCTGTAGGACAGTGACCGGTCATGCTGAATTGTTTCAGCATCCACTTCGACATGCACTCTACCCTATTCGACAATGGACCCTGAAACGAGTTCAGGGTGACGATGGGTGGATCGCATCGGCTCTTCGGCCTGCAACGGCTTGAGGCCAAGCTTGGCGAACATTGTAGCGTCGGCGCTGTCCCCGGCGTTCGGCGCGGTCAGCAGCCTGTCACCGGTGAAGATGCTGTTCGCACCGGCGAGGAAGCTGAGCGCCTGCGTGCTTTCGCTCATGCTCTCGCGCCCGGCCGACAGCCGCACCATGGAGCGCGGCATGGTGATCCGCGCGGCGGCGACGGTGCGGACGAACTCGATGTCGTCGATCATCTTCTCGCCGTTCCACATGTCGCCGAGCACGGTGCCCTTGATCGGCACGAGTGCGTTGACCGGTACGCTCTCCGGATGGCGTGGAAGCGTCGCGAGCGCGTGAATGAAACCAACACGATCCTCGCGGGTCTCGCCCATGCCGACAATCCCTCCGCAGCAAACCGCCATGCCCGCATTGCGCACTTCTTCCAGAGTATCGAGCCGCTCCTGGAAGGTCCGCGTGTGGATGATCTCGCCGTAGTACTCAGGCGAGGTGTCGATGTTGTGGTTGTAATAATCGAGGCCCGCCTGAGCGAGCGCCTGCGCCTGATCACCGGTCAACATGCCGAGCGTCATGCAGGTCTCGAGGCCCATGCTTTTTACTTCCCGCACCATCTGGCAGAGTGCGGGAATGTCCTTGTCCTTGGGTGAGCGCCAGGCCGCGCCCATGCAGAAGCGCTGCGAGCCATGTGCCTTCGCTTCGCGAGCGGCAGCGATGACGGCATCGGCGTCCATCAGCTTCTCGGCCTTGAGACCCGTGTCGGCGTGCGCCGATTGCGAGCAATAGCCGCAATCCTCAGGGCAGCCGCCCGTCTTGATCGACAGCAGGGTGCAGAGCTGCACCTCGCCGAGCGCGTGGTTGGCACGGTGCGCCTCGGCCGCCCGGAACACGAGGTCCGTGAAGGGAAGATCGAAAAGCTCAGCGATCTCGGCGCGGGTCCAATCGTTGCGGGTCATTGAGCCGGGCATCCTGTGGTTCGGGATGAGAACGTCAGGTTCATGATCTTCCAGGTGCCGTTCTCGCGCACCAGATCGAAATGATCGTAGCCGCAGTTGCTCACCTTGCCGCCAACGCGAACCACGAACGGAGCCCAGACCAGCGCAATGTCTCCATCCGTCTCGATGACCGGGTCGCTGATCCGTTCCTGAAAGCCAGCACCCGGTTTCAAACGCTCCGCGAATTGAGTCCAGGACTGCTTCCTGAAACCGCTGCCACTGGCCCGATTGCCCGTCCCGTTTACACGTCCTTCGGGATAGACCTGGCGCAGCATCGCGGGTCCGTCCCCGGCTTCGAAGGCGGCAAACACTGCGTTGATCGGTGCAAGGACCGCGCCTGCGTCGGTTTCCGGCCGAGGAAGCGCCGTAGCCGGCGGCAAGGCCTGGGCAGAGGCGGCCACTAGCAATGGAACGAAGGGAACCATCGGCATCACATCCTGAACACGCCGAACTGCGGCCGATCGGGGATCGGCGCGTTCAGCGTCGCAGCAAACGCCAGCCCAAGCACGTCACGCGTCTGCGCGGGGTCTATGATCCCGTCGTCCCACAGGCGCGAGGTGGCGTGCCAGGGATTGCCCTGCGCCTCGTAATCCTCGCGGATCGGCTGCTTGAAGGCTTCCACCTCCTCCTGAGTCCACTTGTCCGCGTCGCGGTGCACGGTCGCGAGGACGCTCGCCGCCTGCTCGCCGCCCATTACGCTGATGCGCGAGTTGGGCCAGGTGAAAAGGAAGCGCGGAGAATAGGCTCTGCCGCTCATGCCGTAATTGCCGGCGCCGAAGCTTCCGCCGATCAGGACCGTGATCTTCGGCACGCTTGCCGTGGCGACGGCAGTGACCAGCTTGGCGCCATGCTTGGCGATGCCCTCCGCCTCATATTTCCCGCCGACCATGAAGCCACTGATGTTCTGCAGGAACAGCAAGGGCATGCGGCGCTGGCAGGCGAGTTCGATGAAGTGTGCGCCCTTCACGGCACTCTCGCTGAACAGGATGCCGTTGTTGGCGAGGATCGCGACCGGCATGCCCCAGATGTGCGCAAAGCCGCAGACGAGCGTCGAGCCGTAGAGCGCCTTGAACTCGTGGAATTCGGAGCCGTCGACGATGCGCGCGATGATCTCGTGCACGTCGTAAGGCGCACGAACGTCCTCGGGGATGATTCCGTATAGCTCGTCAGGATCGAAGGTAGGCGGCCGCGGCTCGCGCAGGTCGATGCCCGCGCCGGCCTCGCCCTGCAGCGTCGAGACGATGTCGCGTACGATGGTCAGCGCATGCTCGTCATTCTCGGCAAGATGATCGACCACGCCCGACTTGCGCGCATGCAGGTCGCCGCCGCCGAGATCTTCGGCACTAATCTCCTCGCCCGTCGCCGCCTTCACCAGGGGCGGGCCGCCGAGGAAGATCGTGCCCTGATTGCGGACGATGACGCTCTCGTCGCTCATTGCGGGAACGTAGGCGCCGCCAGCAGTGCAGCTCCCCATGACGCAGGCGATCTGGGCGATGCCCTTCGAGCTCATCTGCGCCTGGTTGAAGAAGATGCGGCCGAAATGGTCGCGGTCGGGGAAGACCTCCGCCTGGTGCGGCAGGTTCGCTCCGCCGCTGTCGACCAAATAGACGCAGGGCAACCGGTTCTCGAGCGCGATCTCCTGCGCGCGGAGGTGCTTCTTCACCGTCAGCGGATAATAGGTCCCGCCCTTCACCGTCGCATCGTTGCAGACGATCATCATTTGCTTGCCCGACACGCGGCCGATGCCGGCGATTAGCCCGGCGCCCGGTACTTCGTGATGGTACAAGTCAAAAGCCGCCAGCTGTCCGATCTCGAGGAACGGCGAGCCCGGATCGAGCAGGCGCTCGACGCGTTCGCGGGGGAGCAGCTTGCCGCGCTCGACATGGCGCTGGCGATGCTTTTCCGGTCCGCCCTTCGCCGCCTTCGCGACGTCCTTGCGCAACTTCTCGACCAACGCGCGGTTATGTTCCGCGCGCGTACGGAAATCGGCGCTGTCGGGGCTGATACTCGTCTGGAGCCTGGGTGCGCTCATGCCCTGTTTATGTCCGTTGGTCGAAAATGCCCTGCGCCCGCCTAGCTGCTGCGGCAGCGGTTGGCAAAACCCCCATGAAAGGCCCCGAATGAACCGCAAGTCCCTTCTTCTCGTAGCGTCCGCGTTCGCGCTGACTGTCAGCGCCTGCAACCGTGCCGACACCGGCACGGAGCAATCGGCTCAGGCACAAGGCAGTGAGGCCGGCATCGTCCCCGCCTCGATGGACAAGCAGGTCAAGCCCGGCGACGACTTCTTCGCCTTCGCCAACGGCGCGTGGGTCCAGAACACGCAGATTCCGGAAGACCGGTCGAACGTGGGCGGCGGCTACATTGCGGACCAGGAGCGCGAGAAGAACACCCGCGAACTGCTCGACAATATTTTGAAGTCGAGCCCGGCCGCCGGTTCGAACGAAGCGAGAATCGCAAACTACTACAACGCTTACGTGAACACGGACGCGATCGACAAAGCCGGCCTTGGCCCCGCTAAAGCCGATCTGGATGCGATCGGACGCATTTCCGACAAGACGCAGCTGAGCTCGGCGGTCGGCGGCACGCTTCGCGCCGATACGGATCCGCTCAACGCGACCAATTTCAAGACCGAGAACCTGTTCGGTGTTTTCGTGACGCAGGGCCTCAACACGCCCGGCGAGACGCTGCCCTACATCATGCAGGGCGGCATCGGTCTTCCGGAGCGCGAATACTATCTGTCCGGCGACGCCAAGATGGCGGACCTGCGCATAAAGTACCGCGGCTACGTCCAGCAGATCCTGACGCTGGCTAACTATCCGGACCCACAGGGCTCGGCGCAGCGGATCATGGACCTGGAGACCAAGATCGCTCGCGCACATGCGACCCGCGAGGAAAGCGAGGACTTTGCCAAGGGGGCCGTCGTCTGGTCGCGCGCGGACTTCGACAAGAAGGCCCCGGGGATCGACTGGACGGCCCTCTTCAATGCCGCCCAGCTCGGACAGGCCCAGAAGTTCGAAGCCTATCACTCTGGCGCCATTCCGAAGCTTGCCGCGCTGGTCGGATCCGAGCCGCTCCAGAACTGGAAGGACTGGCTCGCATTCCACACGCTGAACCAGCAGGCCACCGTTCTTCCGAAGCCGTTCCGTGACGCCAGCTTCGCGTTCAACGGAACCGCGCTTGCCGGAACTCCAAAGGAACGGCCGCGCGATCAGCTGGCGATGAACGCGGTGAGCGGCGCGCTCGAGGATGCAGTCGGCAAGGCCTATGTCGACAAATATTTCCCGGCTTCGGCTAAGGCCGAGGTCCAGAAAATGGCCGACGAGATCAAGGCCGCCTTCGCGCGGCGGGTCGAGGCGATCGACTGGATGGCTCCGTCGACCAAGGAAGAGGCGCTGAAGAAGGTGAAGTCGATCGTCGTCGGCGTCGGTTATCCGGACAGCTGGCGCGACTATTCGTCTCTCGACATCGGCAACGACGCCTACGCCAATCTGAAGAACAGCCGACTGTTCGAATATCGCCACCAGATCGCGAAGATCGGCAAGCCGATGGATCGGGCCGAGTGGTGGATGCCGCCGCAGCTGGTGAACGCGGTCAACCTGCCGGTGCAGAATGCGCTCAATTTCCCTGCGGCGATTCTGCAACGACCCTTCTTCGACCCCAAGGCTGACGCGGCGTTCAATTATGGCGCAATCGGCTCGGTGATCGGGCACGAGATCAGCCACAGCTTCGACAATAATGGCGCGCTGTTCGATTCGACCGGAGCGCTTCGCAACTGGTGGACGCCAGCGGACTTCGCGAAGTTCCAGAAGGCGGGTGAGGCGCTTGCGGCTCAGTATGACGCGTACGAAGCCCTTCCGGGTCTGCACGTGAACGGCAAGCTCACGCTCGGCGAGAACATTGCCGACGTCGCCGGTCTGTCCGCTGCCTATGACGCCTACAGGCATTCGCTGAACGGCAAGGACGCGCCTGTCATCGACGGTTATTCCGGCGACCAGCGCTTCTTCATCGCTTTCGCTCAGGCCTGGGCGACCAAGATGCGCGAACCGCAGCTTCGGCAGCGCATCGCAACGGACGGCCACGCACCCGGCAACTTCCGCGCGCTTACGGTCCGCAATCTCGATCCCTGGTACTCTGCTTTCAACGTCCAGCAGGGCGAGAAGCTTTACCTTGCGCCGGACAAGCGCGTGAAGGTCTGGTGAGATAAGCCGACGGGCTCAGCTCCTGAATTCTTTCGAGTTGAGCCCGTTGCCCTCACATTAACAACTTGAACCAAGCGACTGTTATTTCAAAATTAAATTGATGACTTCCCCAAAGTCGTAACGTAGCTTTGTGCTGTTGGGGGGGTCCGACCGATGACGGTTAATTCCAACGTTCCAGCCGCGAATGCCTCGGGGCCGAGGCCCGTCTTCGCGGGCAATGTCAGCGACCAAGCAGCCGTAGATCATGTCATCTCCATCCGGGCCGCAGAGCGAAACCGGATCGCGGATGAGCTTCATGATACGGCGTTCCAATTGCTTACGCTCATACAGCTCAACCTTGGGCGAATGCGGCGCTTGAGGTCTCACGAGCTCGAAGCGACGATCGGCGAGTGCGAAGACATGATTTCCCGGATCGGCCGGCAAATACGCGAAGCATGCAGCCCCGATCCGTCGTGATCGTGCCCAAATGCGATCCCGCAGCGGCCTCGTGGAAGCCGACGCCTTCTAGTGTTGAAGGCGCCATGCTATGGCTACGCCGCTTGAGTCAGGGAGGTCCCGCATATGGCCTACTGGGAGTTCAAGGGCCGCGAGCTCGTCAATTGCACTTGCGAATATGGCTGCAACTGTCAGTTCAACGCGCTGCCCGACAAGGGCCATTGCTACGCCGTCGCTGGAATTCAGATCGACGAGGGCCGGCACGGGGACACGCAACTCGACGGACTGAAGATCGGGGCAATCTTCAAGTGGCCCGGAGCCATACATGAGGGGAATGGCGAGGCTCTGGCATTCGTCGATGAACGTGCCGACGACAAGCAGCGTGAAGCCCTGCGGAAGATCATGACCGGCCAGGACACCGATCCGTTCGCGACGATGTTCGCGGTTTATGCCTCGACCGTCACGAATATGCATGAGCCAGTCTTCACGCGCATCGACTTCGACGTCGATGTCGAAGGCCGGACGGGTCGCCTTTCAGTCCCTGGCTATGTCGAGATGCAGGGAGAGCCCATCCGCAACAAGGTGACTGGCGAGGAATCACGGGCCCAGATCCGTCTTCCTGCCGGCTTCGAATATCAGGTTGCGGACATCGGCAGCGCTTCGAGCCACACGACCGGTGGTCCGATGCAAGTCGAGTTCGGTGACAGCTACGGCCAGTTCGCCAACCTCCATTTGTCATCCCACGGTGTCGTCCGCGCCTGAGCGCACGCGAAGTCCCCTGATCGGCCAGCGCGCGATCATCGCCGCTGGCATCGCAATTCTGGTGATCCTGTGCTGGTCGTTCCTGGCGAGCGGTGGCGGAGTTCCGCACATGGGAATGGTGACGATCCCCATCGGCGCGCTAGTGCTCATGTGGTGGCTGATGATGCTGGCCATGATGCTGCCCTCGGCAACGCCGGCGATCCTGCTCTACGCTCGAGTGCGCGAGCAGAATGGCGGGGAATCTGTCGCGCACCCATCGCTGTTCGCCGCCGGCTACGCGTTCGTCTGGTTATGCTTTTCGGTCTTTGCCGCGGCCGTGCAGAAACTTGCTGCCACTCCCGCCATGACCCTTGCCGACCAGCGGGCCGCCAGCGCTCTGTTGATCATCGCCGGTGTCTATCAATTATCTCCGATCAAGGGGGCGTGCCTCAGGAATTGCCGCTCTCCAGCCCAATTCCTCAGCCGTCATTGGCGGCCTGGCGCAACCGGCGCCATCCGCCTAGGCGTCCTCCACGGGGCTTATTGCGTCGGCTGCTGCTGGCTGCTGATGGCACTTCTATTCGTCGGCGGAGTGATGAATTTCACCTGGATCGTCGGCCTGACCATCATCATCGCCGTGGAGAAGCTCGTCCCATGGGGCGAATGGTACGGCCGGTTCGTGGGGCTGGTCCTCATCGCCTGGGGCATAGCCAGGCTCGCGCTCTAGGCGCCGATCACCTCGCGCCCGATCAGCATCCGGCGGATCTCGTTCGTGCCCGCGCCGATGTCGAGTAGCTTGGCATCGCGATAATAGCGCTCGACCGGCCAATCCTTGGTGTAGCCCGCGCCGCCTAATGCCTGCACGGCCTCATTGGCGACCTTCACGGCATTCTCCGACGCCAGCAGGATCGCGCCTGCCGCGTCGTGCCGGGTTGTCTTGCCGGCGTCGCAAGCCTTGGCGACCTGGTAGACGTAGGCGCGCGCGGAATTCAGCGCGACGTACATGTCGGCGATCTTGGCCTGCATCAGCTGGAAGCTTCCGATTGGTTTGCCGAACTGCTTGCGCTCGCGGACGTAGGGAATGACGACATCGAGGCAGGCCTGCATGATCCCGATCTGCATCCCCGCGAGCACCGTCCGCTCGTAATCGAGGCCGCTCATCAGCACCTCGACGCCCTTGTTCTCCTCACCCAGGACATTTTCGGGCGGTACGAAGCAATCGTTGAAGACCAACTCGGCCGTCGGCGATCCTCGGATGCCGAGCTTGTCGACCTTCTGCCCAATCGAGAAGCCGTCCATGTCATTCTCGATCATGAAGGCAGTGATCCCGCGGCTGCCTTCGCCGGTCTTTGCATAGACAACGAGGGTGTCGGCTTCGGAGCCGTTGGTAATCCAGAACTTGGTGCCGTTGAGACGGTAGCCGTTGCCGACCTTCTCGGCCTTCAGCTTCATTCCAACGACGTCGCTTCCTGCGCCCGCCTCGCTCATCGCCAGCGCGCCGACATGCTCACCGCTGATCAGCTTGGGGAGATATTTCTGTTTCTGATCCGGGTTCGCCCAGCGGCGGATCTGGTTGACGCAGAGGTTGGAGTGGGCACCGTAGCTTAGGCCGACCGACGCGGACGCCCGCGCGACTTCTTCCTGGGCGACGACATGCTCGAGATAGCCGAGGCCAAGGCCGCCATCCTCTTCGTCGACGGTGATCCCGTGAAGGCCAAGCTCGCCCATCTGCGGCCACAGATCGCGCGGAAACTCATCCGTCTCGTCGATCTTCGCGGCGATCGGCGCGATCTTGTCGGCGGCGAAGCGCCGCGTCGTCTCGCGAATGGTGTCGGCCATCTCGCCGAGGTCGAAGTCGAATGAAGCGTCTGTCATGGCGCAGCGCCTAGCATTGCCGTTTGAACAAGGCGAGGCGACTGCTTATGTGCAGCGCAACATCGTCATTGCGAGCGAAGCGAAGGAATCCAGCTGGATCGCCGCGTCGCAGCGCTCCTCGCGATGACGCCAAGGAGTGAACAATGGCCACCATCGCTGAAGATCCCACCGTCATCCTTTCCATCGCACGCACGCCCATGGGCTCGATGCAGGGCGCACTTGCGGACGCATCCGCGACCGACCTCGGAGCCACGGCGGTCAAGGCTGCGGTGGAGCGCGCGGGCGTCTCAGGCGAGGACATCGACCGCATCTACATGGGCTGCGTCCTGCCGGCCGGTCTCGGCCAGGCCCCTGCCCGTCAGGCGGCGATCAAGGCGGGGCTTCCCAAGTCGGTCCAGGCGACGACGGTCAACAAGGTCTGCGGCTCCGGCATGCAGACGGTTATCATGGGCGACGAGGCGATCCGTACCGGCAATGCCGACGTGATCGTCGCTGGCGGCATGGAGTCGATGACCAACGCCCCATATTTGCTGAAGAAGCATCGTTCCGGCGCGCGCATCGGCCACGACACGGCCTACGACCACATGTTCCTCGACGGCCTCGAGGATGCCTATGAGGAAGGCCGCGCCATGGGCAGCTTCGCGCAGTGCACCGCCGACGAATATCAGCTGACGCGCGAGCAGATGGACAATTACGCGATCGAGAGCCTCAGCCGCGCCAAGGCCGCGATCGACAATGGCGGCTTCAAGGACGAGATCGTACCCGTCACCATCAAGAACCGCGCCGGCGAGACGATCGTCGACACCGACGAGGCTCCGGGCCGTGGCCGTCCCGACAAGATCCCGCAGCTGAAGCCTGCCTTTTCCAAAGAAGGCACGATCACGGCCGCGACCAGCTCGTCCATCTCCGACGGCGCCGCGGCGGTCGTTCTGACCAGCGAATCCAAGGCGCGGGAAAAGGGCCTCGAACCCGTCGCGCGCATCCTCGCCACTGCCGCCCACGCGCAGGAGCCGGCGCAGTTCACCGTCGCTCCTATTGGCGCAATCGAGAAAGTGCTTGGGAAGGCCGGCTGGAAAGCTTCCGACGTCGACCTGTGGGAAGTGAACGAGGCGTTCGCCTGCGTCGCCATGTTCGCGATGAAGGACCTCGGCATCCCGCACGAGAAGATCAACGTACACGGCGGCGCAACTGCTCTCGGCCACCCCATCGGCGCCAGCGGAACGCGCATTCTCGTGACCCTCGTTAACGCCCTAAAGCAGAAGGGCGCCAGGCGCGGTGTTGCTTCGCTCTGTATCGGCGGAGGCGAAGCCACGGCCGTCGCGGTCGAACTCGCCTAAGGAGTCGCCGCCGAAACGAACTAGTGGTACAGGCGACCCCCTCGACAGAGGGAGAAAGCCGATGCGTTTGACGATCTGTCTTACAGCCGCACTCGCACTTTGCGCCTGTTCGAAGCCTGCGGAAGCGCCAGCCGTCGACAATGCCGCCGACGCCAATGCAACGGCGGATCTCAACGCCGTCGACGCGAACGCAGTTGATCTCAATGCAACCGTGACGCCCGCTGCCTTTGAAATCAAAGGCACAACCTGGACGTTCACGAGGAAGGGCGACAACGTCAAAGAGTCGATCGACGAGAACGGCAATTACGTCGCCAACGCAGGCGCCAAGCATATCGACCACGGCACTGCAGTAATGAAGGGCGACAAGGCCTGCTTCACCAGCGCCATGGATAAGTCAGGCGAGGAGTGCTGGACGACCAGCCCGACGGAAATCGGCCAGTCGTTCGAAACGACCAGCGACAAGGGCGAGAAATTGACGGTGACTCGGGTCGCCTACGAGGCTCAGACGATCCCAAGCTAGTAAGGCGGTCGTCAGCTGGAAATCGGCGGTTCGGAGCGACTGTCGCCTTCGCGGTCACGCGCGTATCGTCGCATATGCGCGAACGGCGGCAGCCAAGATTCGCGGCGAACAGTCCAGAGCTCATAGGTGGGCACGAACTGGTCCGGCGCGTCCAGCGAACCCAGGCTCACTTCGACCTCGTCTCCGCTGAGGCCGAACACCGAGGAGCCGCAACGCGGACAGAAATGCCGCCCGGCGAATTCGCGTGTCTCCCCTTCGACGGTGACGGCCTGCCGAGCAAAGATCGCCGAGGCGTGAAACAGCGCGCCATGATGTTTCCGGTAGTCGAGGCAGTGGCAAATGCCGACGCGATACGGATCGCCCGTGGCGAGGATCCGAACGTCACCACAAAGGCATCCGCCTTCAAGCCGGTCCACGCTTACCTACCGTAGGCCTGGCACTCCAGCTCGACCAGCCCACCTAGTGCAAGCCCGTTCGCTCCGAAGGCGCTTCGCGTCGGGAGCGGATTGCTGAAATATTCGAGATACACCCCGTTGAAGGCGGACCACTGGCTCATGTCCGCCAGCATTACCGTGCAGTGGAACACGTCGCTGAAAGCCAGGCCCGCATTGGCCAACACGGCGCGAATGTTCTCCATCGTCTGGCGCGCCTGGCCCTCCATGCCCTCAGGAAGGCTGCCGTCCTCGCGAAAGCCCATCTGGCCCGACATGTAGAGAATGTCGCCGATGCGCACGGCAGAGGAAAACGGAAGCTCCCTCCCCGCCAACGAAGAGCGCGGGAGGTACGTCGGCTTACCGCTCACCTACTTGCTTCCGGCATGGGCAAGGCATTCGAGTTCAAGCCCTGCGCCAAGCGCGAGGCCGTTCGCGCCGACCGCGCTTCGGGCAGGAAGCCTTCCGGGCTTGAAGTACGGCACGTAGACCGTGTTGAAGGCGGGCCAGTTCTTCATGTCCGCGATGAAGACGGTGCATTTGAACACATTATCCCAGCCAAGTCCCCTCGCTTTCAGCGCCGCGCCGACATTTTCCATCGTCTGTTTGGCTTGACCTTCGAACGTGTCAGGAAGCTTGCCGTCGGGTGTGTTGCCGATCTGGCCCGACAGATAGACGATGTCACCAACGCGCACCGCGCTCGAGAATGGCGCCGGACGGCCATTGAGGGCGGGTGCAGGGAAATATTCGACTGCAGGACGCTGAGTCTGAGCGTTCGCGGCTACTGCGCCGATCATAAGAGCCAGGCCGATCGCGTATTTCATTAGCGCCTCCCTTTTAGTCGATGGTCTCACCCTCGCTTACGCCCCAGATGTCGGACGTATGGATATATCCTTCGCGCTTGCCGACGGAGATCCGGCACCAGCCATCGGTGCAATGCTCGATGTGCCCGACGACGCCGGCCTCGGCCTTGTAACGCACCGGGCTGCCCTCATCCGGCTTGACGCGAATCGGACGGGGCTCGCCCTTTTTCACGACCGCCGTACGGCGATCGCTGAGCAGCGACACGAGCATCCAGCCGCGAGCACCGTCCGCGTCCTCGATCATGCGCCAATTCTCATATTTCTTGACCACGCGGATCGGCAGGTCGCGACGCTTGTAGAGCCACACTCCAGGATAGTTCCTGCCCGGCCCCGTGCGAGTCATGGCCTCGCCTGAAGCGATCGACGCCCAATATGGCGGCTGCTTCTCCTGTGCAGCGGCGGGAGCTGCGGCCGCGACGATCAGAAACGCGGTGAACGCCCCCTTTAGCCGCATCATGCGCCGGTACGAATCCGATCCACGAGCTGCTTCACCGTAGGAATGAAGCCGTTGGAATAGAAGGGATCGTCCTTGAACCGAAATGCCGCATGTCCCGCGAACATGAGGTTGTGCTCGACCGGTCCACCATGCGCGATCTCCTGCAGCGTCTTCTGTATGCAGAAGCTGCGCGGGTCGGCGAGGCGCCCGGTCGAATTCTTCTCATTGTCCGCCCATGACGAGAAAGCGCACTGGCTGAGGCAACCCATGCACTCCGCCTGGTCAACGCGGATCTGCTTCTCCTCGTCCGGCGCGACGAAGATGAGCGTGTCGTCCGGAGTCTTCATCGCCTTGGTGAAGCCCGCCGCGAACCATTCGCGTGCATGCTGCAGGTCGCCCTTGGTCACCCAGTAATTGCGCTTGGTGCCGATGCCGACGTCGAGCTCGAAATGATGGTCGCCGATCGGCTCCTTTGTGAAGGCAACCTGCCGCTCGCTGCGCGCTTCGAGATTGCGCAGGAAGGGATTGCGGACGGCTGACGAATAGAAACCGGTCGGGGAGAAGCGATGGAGAAGGACGTCGCCTTCTTCCAGCGTCATCAGCCGCGCCTTCCACTCGGGTGGAATTGGGCTCTCCTGCGTCAGCAACGGGCGAGTGCCAAACTGGAAGATGATCTGCCCAAGCTCGGGATTATCGATCCAGTCTTCCCACTCATCGAGGCGCCAGACGCCGCCGGCCATGACGATCGGAACGCTGTCGGCGATGCCCTGCTCGCGCATCGTGCTGCGCAGGGCCGCGACGCGCGGATACGGATCCTGCGGAGCGCGCGGGTCTTCGGCATTGGAAAGGCCGTTATGGCCGCCGGCCAGCCACGGGTCCTCATAGACTACCGCCGCGAGCCAGTCGGCCGCCTTGTGGTAGGCGCGCTTCCACAATGCGCTGAAGGCACGCGCCGAGCTAATGATCGGCAGGTAATTCACGCCGTAGGATGCGGCGATCTCGCTCAACTTGTAAGGCATGCCGGCGCCGCAGGTAACGCCGGTGACCAGGCCTTTGGTGCGCTCCAGGACGCCATGCAGCACGCGCTGCGCGCCGCCCATTTCCCACAGCACGTTGATATTGATAGCGCCCTTGCCGGAAGCCATTTCGTAAGCGCGCTGGACTTGCGCAACGGCGCCGTCGATCGCGTACTGGATCAGCTCTTCGTGCCGTTCGCGACGGGTCAGCGCCTGATAAACTTGCGGGATGATCCGGCCTTCGGCGTCATAGCTATCGGCGTTCACGGCCGAGACGGTGCCGATGCCGCCGGCGGCTGCCCAGGCGCCCGAACTAGCGTGGTTCGTGGCGCTGACGCCCTTGCCGCCTTCGATCAGCGGCCAGACCTCGCGTCCGCCGTACAGGATGGGCTGCAGCCCCTTGAACAAAGTCTCTCTCCCGGTGGGTTCGGCGCCCATATAGGGCTGTATCACGCTCTATGCGCGAAAAAAGTGAAGCAGGCCTTTGTGGTTCCCGCCGCTAGCAGTTGCGGGCTATGCCGTAACCGATCAGTCCGCCTGTCACAGCGCCTACGACCGCCCCGGCTGTCCCATCCGAGCGGCCGTAATAGTGCGAGCCCGAATGGGCGTCGATCTCGTGACCGATGATCGCTCCAGCAGTCCCACCGACGATCGCCCCCGCAGCGCCGCCGTCGCAATCATGATGATGATAATACTGGCCGTAATAGCCCCCGTAATAGGGACGGGCGTAATGGCCGTACGGCACGGGGTATCCGTATCCATATCCGTAATAAGGATAGGGCACGCCGTAACCATAAAGAGCTGGACCAAATCCCCAGCCGTAACCCGGGCCGACATAGATGCTAAGGCCGCTTCCCCAATGACCGCCGTGGCCATGCCATCCACCGTGGTCATGCCATCCACCGTGGCCATGCCATCCACCGTGGCCATGCCATCCGCCGCCTTGCCAGCCTCCGTGACCGTGACCTCGCGCTTCTGCAATCGCTGGAAACGCAACAGTCGACACCGCGATGAGCGCAAGCAGGCTCTTCGTGACCATAGTCACCTGCTCCTCGCATAAGCGTCCGACTCGGACGCGCTTTTCCGATGCGGTCTATGCTCTTGGCCACCAGTCGAGGGCATTCGGACTATTACGGAGCCGTCCCAAAGAAAACGGGCCGGAGATTTCTCCCCGACCCGTCATTAGGTTCGCTTCGTAGAACTTGCTTAGCAGGTGCCGCGAGCGACCTGGCTGCCAACCACGGCACCGAGTGCACCGCCGATCAGAGCACCGGCCGCGCCATTGCCCGATCGATAGCCGTAGCGGTCGGTGGACGTGGCGACCTGGCTGCCCACGACCGCACCGAGAGCGCCGCCGACGACGGCACCCGCTGTGCCCTTGCCGCAGCGATAGCCGTAGCCGCTGCCATAGTAGCTGGTGCCGTAATAGGGCGCGCCGTAGCTGTAGCCGCCGTAGTAAGGGGCGCCGTACGAGCCGTAGCCGCTGTAGTAAGGCGTGCCGCCGTAATAGCTGCTGCCGTAATATGGGCTGACGTAGCGTGTGCTTACGTAGCGGGTGTTGACTGGAGCATAGCGGACCACGCGAACGGTCTGAGCGTGGCGGCCGCGGTTCCAGTCATGGCTCTTCGCCTCGGCGGCGGTCGGTGCAATCACCAGGGATGCTGCCGAAGCGGCAAGCAGTGCAGTCTTCAACATCGAAATACTCCTCGATCAACGCGGCCCCGAACGGGCCAGTCGAGAAGTTAAGTGCGCCTTTGCAACTGACATTGCTGTGAATGGTGCGTTCAGCCCCACTGCAGCGAATAATCGAGGCCGATGTCGACCGCCGGCGCGGACTGCGTGATGCGCCCGACGGATATGTAATCCACTCCAGTC
>JBKPKE010000030.1:0-3209 GCA_046730955.1 Pseudomonadota bacterium | reverse complement strand
GGTTTACGTCAGAACCCCGCGAAATCAGTAACATCTGCCAATGCCCCGAATATCCGTATTTGTCGGTAGCCGAGGCATCCAATTCGACGTTTTGTCGTACCGCGGTGAGACATTTTCCTGCGCTCGGAGGGCTTGTGGTATCATTGTCATTAAGGTCCGAACGCCTATCTTGAGCATTGACCCGGCCTAAGGGCCTTCGGAAGAGACGAGATGAACGAGAAGAAGCCGACGAATCCTTGGGCGAAGAGCCTGCTCATCTGGGTGGGTATCCTCTTCGGGCTCGTGGTTTTCGTGCAAATGATCGGTGGCGGCTCGAAGGCAGCGACTGGGGAAGCCATTCCTTATTCCGAGTTCGTCCGTCAGGTCGACGAGGGCAATGTCCAGGCGGTAACGACCGCGGCCAGCACGAGCGGCAATCAACTCATCACCGGCAAGCTCCAGGGCGGACAGACGTTCCGCACAACTGCTCCGGCGGACGCGCAGGTCACGGACCGGCTGATCAAAGCCGGCGTGCAGGTGCAGGCTAAAGAGGCCGAGCAATCCAGTTTCTGGCTGATCCTCCTCTATCAGTCCCTGCCCTTCCTGCTGATCCTCGCCATCAGTTTCTTCGTGATGCGCCAGATGCAGAAGAATGCCGGCTCCGGCGCGATGGGTTTCGGCAAGAGCCGGGCTCGCATGCTGACCGAGAAGCACGGGCGAGTGACCTTCGCCGACGTCGCTGGCATCGACGAAGCTCGCGAGGAGCTCCAGGAGATCGTCGAGTTTCTGAAGGATCCGGGCCGCTTCGCACGTCTCGGCGGCAAGATCCCCAAGGGTGCACTTCTCGTCGGCTCGCCGGGTACCGGCAAGACGCTGCTTGCCCGCGCGATCGCCGGCGAGGCGGGCGTTCCCTTCTTCACCATTTCCGGCTCGGACTTCGTCGAGATGTTCGTCGGCGTCGGCGCGAGCCGCGTGCGCGACATGTTCGACCAGGCCAAGAAATCGGCGCCGTGCATCGTCTTCATCGACGAGATCGATGCGGTCGGCCGTCATCGCGGCGCCGGCCTCGGCAACGGCAACGACGAGCGCGAGCAGACGCTCAACCAGCTGCTCGTCGAAATGGACGGCTTCGAAGCCAACGAAGGCATCATCATCATCGCTGCGACGAACCGGCCGGACGTGCTCGACCCGGCGCTTCTGCGTCCGGGCCGCTTCGACCGCCAGGTCGTCGTTCCGCGTCCCGACATCGACGGCCGCGAGCAGATCCTTCAGGTCCACATGAAGAAAGTGCCGCTGGCGCCCGACGTCGATCCGCGCATCATCGCGCGCGGCACACCGGGCTTCTCCGGCGCCGACCTAGCCAACCTCGTCAACGAGGCAGCGCTTCTCGCCGCGCGCAAGGGTAAGCGCCTAGTTGCCGCCCAGGAATTCGAAGAGGCCAAGGACAAGGTGCTGATGGGCACCGAACGCAAGTCCATGGTGATGACCGAGGACGAAAAGCGGATGACCGCCTATCACGAGGCGGGCCATGCGGTGGTCGCCCTCCACGAGCCGGCGTCGGACCCGATCCACAAGGCGACGATCATCCCACGCGGCCGTGCGCTGGGCATGGTCATGCGTCTGCCGGAACGCGACAATTACAGCTACCACCGCGACAAGATGTACGCGAACCTCGCCGTCTCCATGGGCGGGCGCGTCGCCGAGGAGTTGATCTTCGGTTACGACAAGGTCAGCTCGGGCGCGTCCTCGGACATCAGCTACGCGACCGGCCTTGCCCGCGACATGGTCACCCGCTGGGGCATGTCGGATGCGCTCGGCCCGCTGCAATATGCCGAAGCGGACGAGGAGGTGTTCCTCGGCTATTCGGTCAATCGGCAGAAGAACATGTCGAACGAGACGGCGCAGGCCATCGACAAGGAAATCCGCCGCATCGTCGAGCAGGGCTACGACCGCGCCAAGCACCTTCTCGAGGAGCACCGCGAGCAGCTCGAAACCCTGGCCAAGGCTCTGCTCGAATATGAGACGCTGAGCGGCGAGGAGATCAAGACGCTGATGGCCGGCGGTGCAATCGACCGGGGCGGCCCGAAGGGTCCGACGATTCCCGCGGCGGGCTCTTCCATCCCGAAGGCCAAGCGGCCGAAGGGCGGACAGATCGGCGGACCGGCAGCCGCAGGCGCCTAGTTCATCGCCAATTCAAACCAAAAGGCCACTCTGCGGCACAAACGCCGCGGAGTGGCTTTTTTATGCGCAAGACGATCCTTCTGACTTTCGCACTATCGGTAACCTTGCCGGCGTTCGCGGCGCCTCCGGGGACGGCCCAGAACTTCCTCGACCGCGCCAACCGGCTGAAAGGCAAAGGGCCCCTCGCCTTCTTCGATTCCGATTATAAGCAGCTGAAAGCGGAGGCCACGGCGGTCGGCAAGGCGATCGGCGACGACCGCATAGCCGCGCAGAAGGCGGGCAAACCGATTCTCTATTGCTCGCCGAGCCCTCGCGCGGAGCTCGGCTCATACGAATTCCTTGACGGGCTTGAGGCGATTCCCGCCGCTGAACGGCAGAACATGCCGCTCAAGACCGCGATGCTTCGGGTGCTGCAGAAAAAATATCCCTGCAAGCGCTAGGCCATCTCCATCGCGACCAGCAGGCTTCCGAACAGCGAGATGGCGATGAATGCAAAAACCGTCAGGGTCGCAGTCCGCCAAACGGCTCCCCAGCCGCTCACTCCGTAGGTGCCTTTGAGCTGCCGGTACATGTGGAACGGCGGGATGAAGAACGCCAGGCTCGACAGCGCGTCGGACGCCAGCCCGACCAATGTACTCGCGGTGAGCAGCAGCATCATGAAGCAGAGCGAATAGGTCACGAAAACGGTATGGTCGTAGAGGTGGAAGCGGCGGCTGAAGGGGAAGAGTAACCACAGGAACGGTACCGAGATCGGGATCAGCGCCCAGCCGAATTTATAGGCATTGGTCTTGATCTTGTAGAAAAGCAGCTCGGGGTTCTTGGCGGCCTTGCCAAGGCCGGAGTTGAAACCTCCCAGGAAGTCGTTCTGGAATTTGTAGGTCGTCGGGTCGATCGAACCGCCCTGGACAGCGCGAAGAGCCGCCATCTCTCCGTTCAGGTCTTCGACTTTCTCATCGAACTTGGCGGTCGGCACGCCTTCTTTCGCAGCGGCTGCGCGCTCGGTCTGAAGAGCCTTCAGCTTGACCTGATCCTTCTTCAGCTCTCGAGTG
>JBKPKE010000029.1:0-5608 GCA_046730955.1 Pseudomonadota bacterium | reverse complement strand
GCTCATGACTGTATGATGCGTGGAAGGACGACAAGCATTGGGCTGATTATTTGCGATGAGCGTCGCAAAGCACCGTTCGACGGTTTGTTTTCATTTCACCGGTTGGTCCTGGTCGACACGCCAGGCCGCCGCTCGAACAATCGGACAAAGAGGGGAAGTGGCGGAGCGGCAGTCGCATAACATTATAGAATAACGCGTTAAAATAGCGGCGAAAATTCAGAATACTGATCCTCTTTCCCCACGCTTAGCCCACATTGTTCGTGCGCCTCATCTTTCGGGGCCCTCATCTCGCCAACAGCTAATGCCCGCTTTCCACCCATTGCGGACATAAGCCCGATAGGGTGCATTGAAAAATGAACGGCTACCAATAGTATCGCCCTCAATTGGGGGGGCAGATCATGTTTGCGTGTCGCGTAACTGCGTTATTGCTTGTGGGCACATCGTCCGCCGCGGCGGTGGCAGCCGACGAATTGAAGTTCGGTGCGCCGGCCTCCTGGATCGTTCCGCGACCAATACCCGAGACCTCCAACGCGCCTGCGGACGCTCCCATCGCAGTGATGATGGCCGACCAGCAGATCGCGCTCCAGCCTGGAAAGATCTCCGTCTATGCTGAGACGGCTATCAAGATCCAGAATGGCCAGGGGCTGGCCATCGGCAACCTCTCATTACCCTGGGATCCAACGACCAGCACGGTAACGGTCCACAAGCTTGCAATCCACCGAGGCAGGGACGTTATCGATGTCCTGGCCAGCGGTCAGAAGTTTCAGACTGTCCGGCGCGAGGGCAATCTGGAGCTCGCCGTTCTCGATGGAAGGCTCACCGCGAACATCCAGCCGGAGGGTCTGCAGGTCGGCGACGTCCTGGACCTCGCCATGACCATCGAAACTGCCGATCCGGTTCTCAAGGGCCACGTCGAAACCATATTCGCCAACTGGAATGGGATGCCATTCCGATCAGCTCGAGCGCTCTTGCTCTGGCCGAAGTCGATCAACCTGAAGTTCCGCAAGTCGGACGGTTTGCCAGCTTTGAAAATGGGCACCAACGCAGACATGAATTCGGCCGAAATCAACCTCGAAAATGTACAGCCGCTTCTTGCGCCCAAGGGCGCTCCTTTGAGATTTACGCTCGGACGAACCGCGGAAGCCAGCGATTACAAATCCTGGAGCCAAGTCGCCGACCTCCTGATTCCGTACTATCAGAAGGCTGGCGTCATACCGCCTTCCGGTCCGCTTCGCGGCGAAGCCGAACGCATCCGCGCGGCCACCGACGATCCGGTCAGACGCGCGGAATTAGCGCTCGCTCTTGTCCAGGACCGCATCCGCTATGTCGCTTTGCTGATGGGCGCAGGGGGCTACGTCCCGTCCTCGGCCGAAACGACCTGGTCCAGGCGCTTTGGCGACTGCAAAGCAAAGACGGCACTCTTGCTGGCACTCCTTCACGAATATGGGATCGACGCCATTCCGGCAGCCGTGAATTCTCAGGCTGGCGATGCGTTGACCGGCCGTTTGCCAATGCTGAGCCTGTTCGACCACGTCCTGGTCAGGGCGAAGATCAAGGGGCGCACCTACTGGCTCGACGGAACGCGTACCGGAGATGCATCGCTGGAGATGATTCCGACCCCCGACTTTAACTGGGTTCTTCCACTCACTCCGGGCGCCGATCTCAGCGCGCTGTCGGCAGATCCTCTGATTTCTCCAGGTGTGGAGACAACCGTCTTTATTGACGCCACTTCCGGTATCTACGCAACGGCTCCGTTCAAGGCGGAAAGAGTGCTTCGCGGAGACCTCGCCAAGGCTCTTCAGCCAACGCTCGCACAGCTGACATCGGCCCAGCTGGACCAAACGATGCGAGAGTATTGGCGAAACATCTACGACTTCGTCGCCATCTCCTCGGCGAGCTTCTCCTACGACAGGCAAAAGGCCGAGCTCAAGCTTTCGATGACCGGCAACGCCAAGCTCGATTGGAAGGATGGCTGGTTCAACGTTCCCGAGGCAGGCCTGGCTTACGAACCTGACCTCGAGCGTGCATCCGGGCCAAATCATGACGCGCCATGGGCGATTGCCTTCCCGTCGTACGAGAGAGCTCGCGTCAACATCCAGCTGCCCCCTGGGTTCTCTCGTAATCGATCGAAGCCCGTTACGCCTGTCAAAGAAACCCTGGCCGGCATCGAGTATGTCAGGACTGCCGAATACAAGAACGACGTTTTCTCGATGGAGAAATCGGAGCGCTCGATCCGGCCCGAAGTTTCGCACGCCGATGCCCTCGCCGCTCAGGCGAGACTGAAAGCCCTTGCCGACGAAGATATCTACCTGCGCGTGCCTGATGATTATCGGGCCACGGAAGAGGACATTCAATCGCGAATGGCGGACAAGCCCGCTTCGGAGAGTGGCTTGTTAGACCGTGGGCTGTTGCTCATGAGCAAGGGCAAATGGGATGAGGCGATTAGCGATTTTTCTGAAGCTCATAAACTTGAACCAGGTAGCGCCTGGCCCTTGGCCAATCGCGGATTGAGCTACGCATGGAAACGAGACTTCGCGGCTGCGGACCGGGATTTGTCAGCGGCCGAAAAGATTGATCCCGGCAACACGGTTTCGCTTCACGGGCGCGGCCTCATCGCGGAAATGAAGGGCGATTTCGTAGCCGCACTCGACATATTCACCAAATTGCTTGCGAAAGATTCGAACGATTCTTTTTCGCTCAGTCATCGAACCGTTGCGCTCGAGATGCTTGGTCGAACGGACGAGGCCATAAAGGCGTTCGACGACCGAATTGCCGCACAGCCGAACAACGACGAGATATTGGCTCAGCGCGCCCTGACCTATTTCCGGGCCAAAAACTACGATCGTGCGGAGAAGGACCTCACCGCAGTTTTGGCTCTCAAACCGCAGAGCGTTCCCGCTTGGTTGCTGGTGGGGGAAATCGCGCAGCGAAAGGGAGATTCAAAGAAGGCAATCGAAGCTTATTCGAAAATTATCGAGATCGAGCCGGATAACGCGCTCGCCGTGGTGAACCTCGCACAGGCTTACCGGGACAATGGAGATGATGCCAAAGCGCTTGCCGACTCGGAGCGGGCGCTCAGCAAGAAGCCGGATACACCTGAACTGCGGTTGTTGCGGGCTAACATCTACATCAACAAAGGCGATACCGCGGCCGTTGCGCGGGAAGCGGAACTCATGTCGCGCGACAACCCGAAATCCGACTACGCCCAAGTTGCTGCCGGCAAAATCTTTGCGAAGTTGGGGATGAGGCAAGCCGCTATGGCGGCCTTCGATCGTGCCCTTTCAATTTCTCCCGAAGCCTACATCTACATCAATAGAGCTCAAGCACGACCTCTGTCCGACGCGAAGGGGCGGCTAGCGGACCTTGAACAGGCGATTAGCCTCGATCCGAATAGCGCGGAGGCCTTGGATTTGAAGTCGTGGGAGCTTCAACGACAGGGAAAATATGACGAAGCACTTCGAGTTAACGAACAGGCGATCAAGTCTGGCGTCGCATCGGGTTTCTTCGTCTCAGGGCGTTCGGATGATCCGCTAAAGCTCACACGTGCGGCCATTCTCTACAGAGCAGGCAGGGCTGCCGAAGCAGAACAGATATTCAAGGAGCAGCGGGCCGCAGCCACAACATATTCGGATTTCAACAGCCTTTGCTGGCGCGAGGGGACCGTAGGAGCAGTGCTGGAGTCGGCCCTGGATGATTGCCGGCAGTCATTGAAACTGAAGCCAGAAGATCCTGGGACGTTCGACAGTCTCGGCCTTGCTCTTTTTAAGCTCGGAAGGCTGGACGAGGCCTTGGATGCCTACAATCGCGCGATCGCCAAGCGGAGCGATGCGACCTCTCTTTTGGGCCGGGCGCTGATTTACCACGCAAAGGGTAACAGTGAGATGACTGAAGCCGACAGGAAGGCTGCGCTAAAGCTGGATCCAGAGATAGAGGAGACGTTTGCTGAGTACGGCCTTAAACTCGGTCTTAAATAGCTACGCTCAGCCATTTGCCCGAATGTCCGCTTTCCACCCACTGCGGACATGAGCGACGAGAACAGCTTGGCATCGTTGACGGCGCGGGCCGCCCGCAGATCGTCGCGTCGCTGACAGAGCGCTGTGGCTCGCAGTCGCCGGACGGCAGCCTGGGCCGGCAGCGAGCCAAAATGCTCGCCCAATTCTTCCCTGGGCCCGGATCACCAAGAGTTGAGAGCCTGCGATTCCCGCACACCGATCGCTGCCCTCGCGCACTTTAAATCGTAACTTCCCAGGACTTCAGATCGCAAGTCGCCAATGTCTGCTTTGGGTGGAAAGCGGACATTAGCGATGGTTATCCGACACCGCTGCTGCTAACTTCGATTCATCGTCGGCGATTTCGCAGCCATTCGGCGACCGAGAGACACAAGAGCTCCCGCTGAACCAGGGAGCATTGCATGCCGAAACCGCCGGAAGACTTGAAACGAGCCACTGCGCCGAGACCTAAGCGTGCGGCTCCTAACGCAGAGGGCGCATCGTCGGAGCTCCCGGGACTCCTGGAGCGATACGGCGTCACAACCGTGCAGAGGCCTACCTACGAATGGGGCGGCTATCGCTACACCAATGCGCACGACGCCATTGCTGCTGCGAAACGCGGAGGGTCCGCGTGAGCCGGGCCGTCTTCCTCGATATGAGCGAAAAGTCCGTCATCGCCCACTGCGAAATGGAGCAGATCGGTATTTCCTGCATCGGTAAGGTATCGACCGGCGGGATAAGGCTGGTCTGTATGAGCGTCGATGGAGCTGCCCGAATTCGCTCTCAGTTGAAATCGAAGCTGATGAAGGATCATGCCGCGCCGGAGCAGCACGGACCCGGCTGGGGTTTTGTTCCGAGAGCCTAGGACCAGCGATCGACGGGAGGCGAAGCGCAAATGAAATTGCACGGCAGCACCGAAGGGAATCTCATTTCAGCAATCCGGAGTGCCAATCGTTTGCGCGGCCACTCGGTCCATGCCGATACCCTGAAATTCTGGTCTGAACTGATCCGGCACGCTCGCGATGAGCTTTCGTCCTGGACCGGCTTGCCGCCAGAGTCTCTGAAGCGTCTGGTCGCCGAGTTGGAACTCGAGGTTGGTCGCCGGCCCCGTTGAAGTTTAGCCTAGGACCTCTAGCGCCCTTGCGAACGGGCGAGGCGAAAGCGCCTGCTTGATAATGCGAGGGAGCTGATGGAGGCATTGCGCCGGCCGCGGACTCGATGCCCATCAGCTTCATAGCTTATGCGGGCGGCTGTGCCGCCTTTCTTTCCTGTTCTGAAGCGCGAAAATGTTCCGCGCGCTGGGCGCGATCCGCAAGCGCTGTCCATGCATCTTCCGATCGGCGGCAGCGCTCACGTACATGCTCGAGGGTGGCGGCCTCCGCCTCAACCCGTGCCTGTTCAGCACGGGCGAGGAAGAAGTCGGCGTTTGAAATTCTGACGCTGGGACTGGCCAAGATTATTCGGCCTCGCCCGGCGCTTGGGCCGACTGGTCGTCAGCCGACTCTGCGGGCGCGTCCGCATCCACGGATTTCAGGTTCGTCGCGCTCATCTTTCCGCGATTATCCTGCTTGAGATCATAGCTGACGCGCTGGTTCTCGCGCAGGCTACGCATCCCGGAG
>JBKPKE010000028.1:0-6874 GCA_046730955.1 Pseudomonadota bacterium | reverse complement strand
GCACAGCTCGGAACGCACCCCGTCGCAGGGAAAGTCTCCAAGACCGGTTTCGTGCCTTCCGTCGTCGCCCAGTACGACGTCAATGACGACATCATGTTCTACGGGTCGTTCACGAAGGGCACGAAGTCCGGCGGCTTCGATTTCCGCGGAAACAACCGCGGGTTCTACCCAACAATGGAAGACGCATTCGAGTTCAGTGAGGAGAAGGCAACCAACTGGGAAGTCGGCTCCAAGACCCGCTTCCTCGGTGGTCGCGCGATTTTCAACACCGCGCTCTATCACACGAAGATCGACAATCTGCAGGTGTCGGTTTTCGACGGCGTCCTCGGCTACGTCGTCGGTAATGCCGACGCCAGGACTCAGGGCATCGAGGTGGATGGACGCTTCGCGATCACGCCGACCCTTACGCTGCGCGCAGCGGGCGCTCTGACCGACTTCGAGTTCACCAATTATCCGAGCGGGCAGTGCTATCCGGGCCAGGTTCCGGACGGCACCCTTGGGCAGTGCGATTATAAGGGCAAGACCAACCAGCTCGTGCCCGACTGGCAGGCCACGCTGGCGGTCGACTGGAAGCACGCGATCACGAACAGCCTGGAGTTCCGCTCCACGGCCGACATGTTCGCAAGCGACAACTACTTCCTGTCGCCGACGCTCGACCCCAACCAGGTCCAGGGCAGCTATGCCAAGTTCAACCTGCGGGTCGCGCTTGGCGACACGGGTCACCGCTGGGAAGTTGCCGTGCTAGGCAAGAATATCCTCGACAAGCGGACGGTTTCGATGGGTGTGGGAACGCCGCTCGCCTTCCCAACCTTCGGCGCCTACAGCCAGGCGAACGTCGTCGACGAGGGTCGGACGGTCGCCGTCCAGGCCCGTCTGAACTTCTAAAGTTCAGGAGGGAACCTGGGGGCGGGCCCCGGCGCGAAGCACGCTCGCCGGGGCTCCCTCGTCCAACATGACATTGGCAATTCCGATGAAGGCTTCGTCGAACTCGGCATTTGCTCGGATTCTTCCGGGATTTGTCCTGTGCGCGCTGGTCGCGACCGCGGGATATGCTTTGGCGGAGGTCGAGCGAGTCCTCTCCGGCCGCGCCTGGATCGAGGCTCTGGTGCTGGCGATCCTGGTCGGGGCGGCAGTCCGGACCATTTGGGTTCCCGGAAGCCGATGGAAACCCGGCATCGATTTCAGTGCGAAGCTGGTACTTGAGATCGCCGTGGTACTCCTCGGAGCATCGCTGAGCGCCGCGACCATACTCTCTGCCGGCTGGCCCCTGCTGGTCTCGATCCTGGCAATTGTCGCAGGCGCCATCATCTTGAGCTTCGCGATCGGCCGGATGCTCGGCTTGTCGAAACGGCTGGCGACGCTAGTTGCTTGCGGCAATTCGATCTGCGGCAATTCCGCCATCGCTGCAGTGGCGCCCGTGATCGGCGCCGACGGTGACGAGGTCGCATCATCAATTGCCTTCACGGCCGTGCTCGGCGTCGTCGTGGTGCTCACCCTACCCTTGATCGGCGCGGTCCTGCAGATGACTGAAGTCGGCTACGGGGCGCTCGCGGGACTGACGGTCTACGCTGTTCCCCAGGTCATCGCTGCCGCCGCGCCAATAGGTCCGAAGGCGGTGCAGATCGGAACACTGGTCAAGCTTGTTCGAGTGCTGATGCTCGGCCCGGTTTGCCTCGTCCTCTCGCTCGCTGCTTCGAAGCTGCGCGGGGAGTCCGATGCGTCCGATCGTCAGGTCACCGGAACGCCGGCGCTACACCAGCTAGTCCCCTGGTTCATCGTCGGTTTTCTGGTGATGGTCGGCCTGCGTTCTGCGGATATGCTTCCCGAGCAGGCGCTCGCGCCCATTGGCGGTGCAGCCACTATCCTGACGGTCATCTCGATGGCAGCGTTAGGCCTGGGCGTAGACGTCCGAACCGTCTGCAGGGCCGGAGGCTCCGTCACTGCAACGGTCATCCTGTCGCTGCTTGCGCTCGGATCGGTCAGCTACGTGCTGATCCGCTTTCTCGGCCTGTGACCGGCAGCCAGTTTGTCAGGCCGGTTCTGGTGTGAGCTCGACCTGCGGACCCCGCGAACCAAGGAAGAAGACCAGTGCCGCAGCAAGGCTCGCGAACGGCAGCCACTGCATAGCACCGAGCAAGCCGATGCGGTCGGCAAGCCAGCCCGTCAGGATCGGCCCCGGCGCAAGCCCGAAGGCGTTATTCGCCAAGGTCAGGACTGCGAATGCCGTGCCGTGAAAAGCAGCCGGAGTGAGGTTAGCGACCATGGCCCCTGCCGGCCCTGCTGACGCCGCGGCCAGGAACATGCCCAGTCCCAAAAGGACGAGCTGCGCCGAGCCCGGCTCCAGCCTCATCGCGACGGTAATCGTGAATGCGCAGCCGAGGCAGTAGGCGACGGACAGAAGTGCGCGCTGGTTCGAAGAACGAACGAACCTGTCGCTGACCGCACCGCATACCACCATTCCGGCACCGCCAATCGCGAGGAACACGGCAGCAAGCGGCGCGGCCTTCTCGAGCGGCAGGTCGTAATAGCGGACGAAGAAGGTCGGCAGCCACGCAGGCAATGCCGCAGCGGTCAGAAGCGAAAGCCCGCTGCCGACATATGCGCATTTTAGCTGCCGGCCGGCAAAGAGGGTGCCAAGCCTCGCAAGCGTCACCTGGCCGCGCTCCGGCACTTCGCCGCCGTTCAGGCGCGATTCTTGGACGAGCAGCGGATAGACGAGCGCAAGCAGGAGCCCGCCGGCTCCAATGGCGAGGAACGCTGTGCGCCAGCCGTGCGCCGCCGCGACGACGCCTCCAACCGCAACGCCCAGCACCTGCCCAGCTAGACCGCCTGCCATGAAGGCGGCTGTCAAAGTCGCTCGCATGTGCTTCGGGAAGACGCTGATGATGACCGCGATGCCGACGCTTCCGTAGGCGGCTTCGCCGACGCCCACGAGCACTCGGGCGGCGAGCATCTGCTGATAGTTTTGCGCGAGACCGCATAGCAGGGTCGCGATGCTCCAGACGCCCGCCATGATCGCAATGCTCTTCACCCGTCCCAGGCGGTCGGCGAGCAATGAAATCGGGCAGGTCAGCAGCCCGACCATCAGGGCGACCACGCCCGACAGAAAGCCTAGCTGGCTATCCGTCAGGGACCACTCGGCCTTCAGCAGAGGGAACACGGCGTTCAGAACCTGCCGCGCCATGTAGTCGGAGATCAGCAGTCCGAAGGTAAGCGCGAACACCAGCCAGGCGTAGGCGGGAACCTTCTCCTTGCTGGTGTCCATCGCGGTCAGGCCGCCTGGCGTTGGGCCGCCGATGCTGGCTTGCGGTTGGGAAGCCAGCCGTTCTCCTCGAGCGTCTCGTCTATGCTCGAATAGAAGGTGCCGATCTTGTATATCTCGTGCGCCTGCTCGCCGGTCGCGATCGGACGCCACAACTCTTCGGAAATACGTACCATCTTCTCGATCTGCTGAACCGACGTCGCGCGCTCGCCGCGGCGTCCGTAAAGGTTGTCCTCCTGACCGACGCGAACGTGCAGGCCCATGGCGATGCCCATCGTGCAAAGCGGGTAGACGTGGCGCATCAGGCCTTCGACCGTGAGGACTGCGCGCTGCGGAACGCGGTTGATGAATTCCATGAGGTTGCGCGGATTGGGGCCATCGTGACCGCCGCCGATCGACACCCAGTTCAGCACATAGGGACCCATATACTGGCCCTGCCGAACGATGCGTTCGACCGTCTCCAGATCCTTGATAGACCCGATCATGAAATGCGGCTGGATACCCGCGTCGACCAGCCGCTTCAGATGTTCCTTCACGAAGCCCGGACCGGACTCGTAATACATTTCGGTGTAGGCGTGCTTGTAGTCCGGCTCGCCCATCGACGTGCCGGCCGCATCCTCGTCGGTGATGAGCTCCATCACGTTCATCTGATTGGTGTTGATCGCGATCGTCACCTGGTCGGGGGTCGGATTCAGGTCCGCGAGCATGTGCCGCGTGTCGTCGCCGAGCCACTTTGCCGCCTCGCCTTCGTCCTTTGGAGCGAAGCTGATCGAGCCGCCTACCTGCAAGATCATCTTCGGAACTGCAGTGCGCAAGCGGTCGAGCATCTCGTTGAACATTTCGAGACGCTTCGAACCCTTGCCGTCCGGCTCACGGACGTGGACGTGGAGGACGGTGGCGCCCGCATTGTAGCAGTCGACGGCCTTCTGGACCTGGTCCTTCATCGACACGGCAATGTCGTCGGAGTCCCGCGGCAAAAAGCTAGGCGCGTAAGGCGCGACCTGGATGACCAAAGGATCCTGGTTTTCGGGCAGCAGACTATCGTCCATGAACTGCATGGCTTTTCTCTCCGTCAGTAAGGTTTGTCGCCGGTGATCCCTGCCCGCTCCATTTTCCGGACGGCGGGCCAGTAATCCATGACGGCGTAGTGCTGGGTGCAGCGGTTATCCCAGATCGCGACGCTGTTCGGACGCCAGCGCCAGCGGACCTGGTATTCGGGGATCGCCACGCGCGCGATCAGATAGTTGAGAAGGTTCGACCCACCCGGCGAGTAGTCCTGGCCGTAGCGAACGTTTCGCGACGTGTGGAAGTTCGTGAAGTGGGTCGTGAAGCTGTTGACGAACAGGATCTTCTCGCCCGTCTCGGGATGCGTGCGAACGACCGGATGTTCGGCGTCGGGAAATTGCTCTTTCAGGCCGTGCCGCTTCTCAATCGGCATCCGCGCACCGAAAGACGCCTCGATCGAATGGCGGGCGTAAAGATCGTCGATCGCTTCCTTCACATGGTCCGAAAGGTCTTCGTAGGCCTTGGCCATGTTCGCCCAGACCGTGTCGCCTCCGACAGGCGGGCATTCCAGACAGCGCAAGACCGCGCCCATCGGCGGCTTTTCCCGCCACGTCGCATCGCAGTGCCAGGCATTCTCGAAATGCTCCGGCGGAGAGTCCAGATCCTTGTAGATGCAGACGAGGCCCGGATGATCGGGATCGCTTCCTGCGACCGGATGGTCCTCCAACTGCCCGAACCGCTCGGCAAACGCGACATGCTCGGCCTTGCTGATCTCCTGGTTGCGCAGGAACAGCACCTTGTGCGCCAGCAACGCCTCGTTGATCGCGCCGAAGAGGTCGTCGTTGGTGACCGCCTCGGCGAGGTCCACTCCAGCCAGCTCCGCACCGATGTGCGTGGTGAGCTTCTCGACCTTCATTCGACGACGAAGATCGACGAACCCGTCGTCTTTCCTGCTTCGAGATCGCGGTGGGCCTGGACGGCTTCTGCGAGCTCGTAGCGCTGGTTGATCTCGATCTTGATCCTGCCGTTCGCGACATGATCGAACAGAGCGTTCGAAAGTTCGGCACGCTCGGCCGGGTCCGCAATGTAGTCGGCGAGCGCGGGCCGGGTGAAATAGACCGATCCTTGGATCGCCATCTGCAGCGCATCGATCGGAGGGAACGGGCCCGAGGCCGTGCCGCAACCGACCAGCACGCCGCGCTGCTTCAATGACTTCAGCGAGCCGAGGAAGGTGTCCTTGCCGACCGTGTCGAAGACCGTCGTGACGCCCTCGCCGCCCGTCAGCTCCTTCACCCGCGTCGGAACATGCTCTTCGCGATAGAAGATGATTTCGTCGCAGCCGTGCGCCCTCGCCAGCTCGGCCTTCGCCTCGGTCGAGACAGTCCCGATCACGCGAAGGCCCAGCAGCTTCGCCCACTGCGAGGCGATCAGGCCCACGCCGCCGGCAGCAGCATGCAGGAGGATCGTGTCGCCGGCTTTCATCCAGGGATTGGTCTTGAGCAGCCAGTATGCGGCGCTGAGACCGCGCATGGTCATTGCTGCGGCGGTTTCCAGTTCAATACCGTCCGGGAGCTTGAACAATGACCCGATCGGCATGACCCGCTCGGTCGAATAAGCGCCGAGTGGGCTGCCGGTGTAGGTGACGCGGTCGCCGACCTTGTAGCCGTTGGTGCCGGCGCCCACCGCTTCGATCACGCCAGAGGCTTCCACGCCCATCCCGTTGGGGAGCTGCACGGGATAATAGCCCTGCCGGAAGTAGGTGTCGGCGAAGTTCAGGCCCACCGCCGCGTGACGAACGCGCACCTCCCCCTCGCCCGGCTCACCAACTGGAGCATCTTCCAGACGAAGCACTTCGGGCCCGCCCGTCTCATAGAAGCGAACGACTTTTGCCAAGAGATTCCCCGATTGAAATTCGGGGTCCGACTATCATCAGTGACGAAGCTGGATTATCGAGATCGCGACAATCGCTGGTCAGTTGGCGACATGGGCATGGAACTCGTTCGAGCAGCAGCTCTGACAGGATATTTCGAGGTGGCCGCGCAGCTGGATCTCCAAGTCACGCCTTTGCTTCGAAACGCCGGGCTATCGCGTCCGATGATGAACAATCCGGAGCAGATGCTTCCCGCACGGTCCGTCATCACTTTGCTCCACGAAAGCGCCCGGGCGTCAGGGTGCGAGACCTTTGGCCTCAGGATGGCAGATGGTCGCAAGCTCTCCGACATCGGGCTGCTCAGCCTGCTGATCGTCCACCAGCCGACGCTTCGTGATGCGATCGGAATCGTTGCTGAATATCGAAACCGGATCAATTCGACACTCACGCTGCAGCTGGAAGAACATGACGAGGTTGCGTTCCTGCGCGAGCACATCGCTCTGAATGAGCCGCTGATCCTGCGGCAGGTCAGCGATATCGCTCTCGGCGTGCTCTACAAGATGTGCCGCTCGATCATGCCCGAAACGTGGCGCCCGCAGTGCGTCTGCTTCAGTTATGAGCGGCCCGCCGCGACTGATCGTCCGCTGTATGAGCGCCTTTTCGACTGCCCGATGCAGTTCGGTTCGGATTTCGACGGAATTGTCATCGATAGAAAGGACCTCGACAATCCCCTGCCC
>JBKPKE010000027.1:0-2333 GCA_046730955.1 Pseudomonadota bacterium | reverse complement strand
ATCTCGCGCAGCTCCTCTCCATCCAGAAGAAGGATGTCGACGCCCTGCGCGTGCTTGGCGACGCGCTCAGATTTGCGCCGAAAAACGTTCAGACGCTCTTGATTACGTCAAAAATCCAGCTTCGTCGCGGCAACCTGCCGGCGGCGGAATCGGGTATCCGGCTGGCGGCGGAGCAAGATCCGGAAAACGCGGAAGTACTGACGGTCCTCGGGCAGGTGCTTCATGAGACCGACCGCTATGGCGAAGCGATCGAAGTGCTCGAAAAGGCGGTCGAGAAAAACTCCAGCAATCCCGAAGCGCTCAACTTCTATGGGGTCGCGCTGAAGTCCGTCGGTCGTCTTGATGAGGCCCGGGAGTACATCCTGAAGTCAATCGCCCTGAACGACTGCATGTATGGAGCCTACGCCAACCTCAATGACCTAGTCGATTTCTCGGAAGGCGTTGGCGAGGAACTGTTCCACCGCATGGAGGCGATTTTCGAGTCCGTGTCGAATGCGGAAGCGGATCAGTTCCTCTCGCTGCACTTCGCCTTTGCCAAGGCGCTCGACGATCGCGGCCAGCACGAGAAAGCGCTCGAGTATTACATTATCGGCGGCAAGATGAAGCGCCAGCAGCTCGACTATCAGGAGTCGGACACGTTCGACTTCTTCGACGGAATTCGCGAAGCTTTCCCGAAGGAGGTCTTCGAGAACCGCAAGTATGAAGGCCTCGACGACGACCGCCCGGTGTTCATCGTCGGCATGCCGCGGTCAGGATCGACGTTGGTCGAGCAGATTCTTTCCAGCCACCCCGACATTTATGGCGCCGGCGAAGTGAAATATCTGAGCCAGGCGCTGGGCAAGCTTCGGGATCGCCTCCCGTCTCTGCCGAAGTATCCCGAAATGGCCGGCAAGATTACGGGACCGCAACTGGAAATTGTAGCGAACACTTACCGGGCATCGCTCACCAATGGCGCCGGCGATGCCGAGCGGATCACCGATAAGCTGCTGACCAATTATTTCTTCCTTGGGCTGATCAACCTGCTGTTCCCCAGAGCGAAGGTCATCCACACGCAGCGGGACCCGGTGGATACGTGTCTCAGCGGCTTCACCAAGCTGTTCAAAGATGACATGCCGCAAAGCTACAACCTCGGCGAGCTGGGCCGTTACTACGGCAAGTATCGCGAGCTCATGAAGCATTGGGAAGTTGTTCTTCCCAAGGGCTTCCTGACCACCGTGATCTACGAGGACGTCGTCGCGGACACGGAGAAGGAAGCGAAGCGGCTGATCGAGTTCCTGGGACTGCCTTGGAATCCCAAGTGCGTCGATTTCCATAAGTCGGATCGCCCAGTTAAGACGGCGAGCGTCGCACAGGTCCGCAAGCCCATCTACCAGACGTCGGTGAAGCGCTGGAAGAAGTATGGCGAGGGGCTTCAGCCGCTAATTGACGCGATCGAAGGCAAGTCCGATTGACGCTGTTCGATCTACTCAAGGATCCTGAAATCGTCGGGCAATAAGCGGACAGGTCGCTCCGGCCTTCGGGCCGGCGGAGGACGGTCAACCGCTTCGCGATAGCGGTTAGCCAACTCCGCGTGGAGCTCGCGAACTTTCGGGTTCAATGCCCGCCTGGCCGCGTCTTGTTCTTCGCGGCAGCGGCGGAGCATATATTCCGAGTTCGATTCCACGCCTGCCTTCTACGCCTGATCGCGAAGTCCGGCATTTACAGAGGTTAGAGCGATGCCCCCAGGCTCAGGACCGCGGAGATGGAGGCGTTCCGGGGCATTTGCAGCGTTGGAAATGCGGCCTTCGCGGCCGAGGTAGTCCTCAATCCGCGCAGCGATCCGGCTAGAGGCCCGGCCGTCACCGTAAGGGAAAGCGGGCTTGCTCATCCCGGCCAACGCGCCCGGGTCCTCCAGGAGTCGATCAACCGTGGCGCAGACTGTCTCCGGATCCCTGCCCGCAAGGATCGTATTGCCACTCAGGATGCCTTCAGGACGTTCGGTTCGATCGCGGAAGATTAGCAACGGGATGCCAAGCACGGGCGCCTCTTCCTGCATACCGCCCGAGTCGCTCAGGATCAGATCGCTCTCCCGCATCAACCGCAGCATTTCAAAGTGCGTGCACGGATCATGAAGGACGACGTTTGGCGAGTCTTCGAGCAGCCGTCGCATTTGATCTGCCACGACCCCATTGGGATGCAGTACCATCGTGATCGACACGTCTGGGCGGCTCGCAATATGCCGCAGGCAGTTCGCAATGGCCTCCAGCCCTTCGCCCCAGCTCTCGCGGCGATGGCAAGTGACAAGCAACTGCTTTGTCCCGCGCAGTGGCTTCATGGGCTGCGGAAGCAACGAC
>JBKPKE010000026.1:0-7821 GCA_046730955.1 Pseudomonadota bacterium | reverse complement strand
CTGGCGCTCTGATTCCCGCTCTTGCGGTCGAGCGCGGCACTCATCCGAACGCATGCCCAAGCGAACGACGCCAACCGCACCCTTTTATTGGTCATCACCGTAATCGTGCTGGCTGTGCTTCTAGTCGCGATCGCGGCGGAGACCGTTGGTCAACGGCCGCAGCCGGAGACAAAATTGTTGATCGTCGGGACGCTGGCCTTGGCCTGGCTGTTCAGCAACACGGTTTACGCATTCCACTACGCCCATCTCAGCTATTCAGAGCCCGGACGTGCCCTTGAATTCCCGAGCACTCCCCAGCCCGCTTACTGGGATTTCGTCTACTTCGCCTTCACGCTTGGAATGACGTTCCAGACGTCGGACGTCGCGATCCACGATGAGCGAATCCGCCGCGTAGTCACGATGCACAGCTTCGCTGCCTTTGTCTTCAACATCGGGGTGCTGGCCTTCACCATAAACGTACTTGGATCCGGCTAGATCGCGACCTCGACTTCGCCGGGCGCCTCGACCTTGCTTCGCGCTGCGATGATGCAACCGCCGACGATCAGTGCTGCGCCAGCAATGGTATAAAGCGACACGGCTTCCCGAAAGACGATCCAGCCGCAGGCCGCCGCCCACAGGAAGCCGCTATATTCAGTGATCGCGAGATAACTCGCCTGAGCGCGAGCATAGGCCCAGGCGAAGAGCATTCCCCCAGCTGTCGACATTGCGGCAGCCACCGCGATCCCGACCCACCATTGCCCCGACGGTAACGTGGGCAGGCCGCGGAACGGGATGACCGCGAGCCACAGGACCAGCACCGTCAGCGACTGGAAAAACGTAATCTCGAGAGGCTTCGCGGCGAGAGCCTGATGCCGCATCAGGACGATGTTGATGGCGTAGCAAAGGGCTGACCCGATGATCGCGGCGGTTCCCATGAGAACATCCGGACCGAGATCTGCCCGCGCCTGGCCAAGCACGATCACAAGCACGCCGGCGAAGGCCACGACCGATCCGACGATCGACCGCGGTCCTACATACTCGTGGAGAAAGAGAGCAGCGAGGAGCAGCGCGATCAAAGGTGCGATGAAAGTCAGTGCGATGGCCTGCGCGAGCGGCACCCTCGCTATTCCCCAAAAGAACAAGAATGCCATGATCGTGACGATGATGCCGCGCGCGATGTGGATCCGGAGCGTCGAGCGGCTCGGCCATTGCGTCCTGTTCGGGAGGTAGAGGCCACTCGCGAAGAGGAGGCCAACCGCAGATCGCAAGATGCTGACGGCATAGATTCCGATGCCGAGCACGAGCGCCTTCATCAGGGCATCCATGATCGACAGGACACCGACGGCCGCGAGCGCTGCAGCGAAAGCCTGGACGGGATGCTGGGCGACGCGGTTCACAATCGCCGCCTTAGCGAGCGGCTCTAGCTAACGCAGCACCATATAGTCGCCGCGCATCTCAACTTCCCCGATGCGCGACAGATAGGATTGGCCAAGGAGCGACAGGTCGGATCCTTGAAGGACTGCTCCGCGGACGTTGGTGACCTTCTTTCCGTCAACCTCGACGCTCTTGAGCGTCAAGAGCTTGCCGCGGATCGGACCGGCGGCTCCTTGCGCGACCACCTCGAATTCGCCCGGCGAGAACTGAACGCCGACGCGCTTCGCGTCTTTCTCGGTAAGCGAGACGCCGCTTGCACCCGTATCCACGAGGAAGCGCACAAGTTCCCCGTTCACTTTCGCGTGAACGTAGAAATGCCCGTTCGCTTCTCGTTCGAGCACAGTTTCATTGGGCGGACCGTCAGTTGCGATGGCAGGCGCTTCGACGCGCCCGCTTCCCGATGGGATTAGAAAGCCGATCGCGGCGCCAGCTGCGATGACGAACGGCAGTGCCTTATACATCAAGCGTTCGTTACCCAGCAGAACCGGATGAAGCCGGCACCGAAGCGTCGATCAAGAGCGGCGGTTCCGAGTTCGATGACAACCCGTCCGCGAGAGCTCCCAGCGCCATCAGGATGAGCAGCAGCTTGGCCATCGCCGAATGCTGCGCTCACAAGGTGAAGAAAGCCTTAGCGCTACTCGGCCGCGTCGAGGGTTGGCGCGGTGAGCGCGCCTTCGATCTCGGCCGCCTTCGCTTCGACGAGCTTCACAATATGCTCGATCATGTCCTCATCACGTACGTGGTGATCCGTCACGCCGGACAGATAGACCATATGCTTGCCCTGACCGCCGCCGGTGATGCCGATGTCGGTTTCACGTGCTTCGCCGGGACCGTTCACGACACAGCCAAGCACCGAAAGAGACATCGGTGTGCGTATATGCTGCAGCCTCTCTTCCAGTGCCTGGACGGTGCGGATCACGTCGAACCCCTGGCGGGCGCAGCTCGGGCATGAGACCACGCGAACTCCCCGATTGCGGATGCCGAGCGCCTTGAGGATTTCGTAGCCGACGCGAACTTCCTCTTCTGGTTCAGCCGACAGCGAGACACGGATCGTGTCGCCGATGCCTGCCCATAGCAGCGAGCCGATTCCGATGGACGACTTGACGGTTCCGCCAATCAGTCCCCCCGCCTCGGTGATCCCGAGGTGGAGCGGACAGTCCACCGCGTCGGCAAGCGCGTGATAAGCAGCGACGGCAAGAAAGACGTCAGAGGCTTTGACCGCGACCTTGTATTCCCGGAAGCCATGGTCTTCGAGGATGCGGATATGGCCGAGGGCGCTCTCGACAAGCGCTTCGGGGCACGGCTCGCCATATTTCTCGAGCAAATCCTTCTCGAGGCTTCCTGCGTTGACGCCGATGCGAATCGCGCAGCCGTTCGCGCGCGCCGCCGAGATGACTTCCCTCACGCGCTCTTCAGAACCGATATTTCCGGGATTGATGCGTAGGCAAGCCGCGCCAGCATCGGCGGCTTCCAGCGCCCGCTTGTAGTGGAAATGAATGTCCGCGACGATCGGCACCCGGGACGCGCGAACGATGTCCTTCAGTGCCGTGGTGGCCTGTGCGGTGGGACAGGACACGCGGATGATGTCTACGCCCGCCTCTTCGCAGCGGCGGATCTGATCGATCGTCGCGGCCGCGTCTTCGGTTGGCGTGTTGGTCATGGTCTGCACCGTTACTGGTGCGTCTCCGCCCACAGGGACGGACCCGACCATGATCTGCCGCGACTTGCGCCGCGCGATATCGCGCCAGGGGCGAATGGAAGACATTCGGGCGATATAGGCTGCCCCAGCTTTCCGGCCAAGCGACGGCCCGAACCGATTCGCGTTGGTTAATCGAAGATGGTAATGGGCTTAACGTTGATCGCGGGGGCTGCGATGACGTTTTTTGCTCGGTCGTCAGAGTGGACCCGTACGCCCAGGGACGCCTCGGAGGGGACACCCTTTGCGGGCGGATCGCAGCATTATTTTGCGTTCCTCAGCTACAGCCACCGCGACGCGCCCCTGGCGCAATGGCTGCACGACGCACTCGAGAAGTTTCGCGTTCCCCGGCACCTCGTCGGTCGAATCACGGAACATGGCGCCATTCCGCGCAAGCTCACGCCGATCTTTCGCGATCTGAAGGAACTGCCTGCGTCGGGCGATCTCGGCGCGGAAATAAAATCGGCGCTCGCAGCGAGCCAGTTCCTGGTCGTCCTTTGTTCGCCCGCCGCCGCGGAATCGCGTTGGACGAATGCTGAGATCGAAGCCTTCAAGCGCAGTCGCCCGGATGGCGCAGTCTTCGCGGCTGTCCTGTCCGGAGATCCCTTCGCCAGCGACTTCCCTGGCCGGGAAAATGAGGAATGCCTGCCGCAGGCGCTGCGGTTCAAGTACGATCGTCGAGGACGAGCGACCGCAAAGCGCGCAGAGCCCCTGGCGGCAGACCTGCGCGGAAGCGGTGAGGCGCGGCGGTTGGGGTTCCTCAAGCTCGTCGCTGGCATGCTGGGGGTCGGTCTCGATGACCTGGTCCGTCGCGATACGGTCCGCCGGCAACGTCGTCTCGCGCTCCTTGCAATGGCATCCCTCGCAGGCATGGTCGTAACCAGCGGTCTCGCCCTAACGGCGATCCAATCCAGAGACGCAGCGCGTGACCAGAGGAGGGAAGCGGAAGGCCTCGTCGCGTTCATGCTAGGCGACCTTCGCGACAAGCTAGAGCCGATCGGCAAGCTCGATGCTCTCGATGCAGTGGGCAGCCGAGCGCTCGCATATTATTCGAAGCAAAATCTTGCAGATTTGTCGGATGACGCCCTCGCTCAGCGCAGCCGGGCGCTAACGCTCATGGGCCAGATCGCCGATACGCGCGGTGATCTCGACGGAGCTCTCGGACGCTATCGCCAAGCGATGACCGGAACAGCGGAGATGGTCCGCCGCTCGCCGAATGATCCGCAGCGGCTGTTCGATCATGCCCAAAACGTCTTTTACTGGGGCGAAGTCGCGGAGCGCAGGGGCCGGCTCGATGTCGCCGAGACCGCAATGCGCGAATACAAGCGCTTGGCCGACAGAATGGTCGCGCTCGATCCCGAAAACCGAAAATGGCAGATGGAGGTTAAGTACGCCGACACAAACCTCGGTTTCATCCTCTACAAGCAAAGGCGCTATTCCGACGCGGCCCGGCAGTTCACGGGCGCGCTGAATCTCGTGGAGAGGCTCGCGGCCGCCGAGCCGCGCAACGAAGCATATCAAAAGTCCATTCCAGAGACCTTGGCATGGCTGGCTGACTCGCAATTCGGCGAGGGGCGTCTCGACGAGGCGATTACCCAGCGCGAACGGCAGGTTTCGCTACTGGATGCGCTGATGCGCAGCAGCGACGATGTCGAGATCCGAGAAGCATCGATCGCTGCCCGCCGAGCCCTCGGCCGCTGGCTGGTATCGCGCGGATCGGTCGAGTCCGGCCTGGAGCATGCTCGCCGCTCCGTGGAAATCGCGGAAGCGCTCATGCCTACCGAACCGGAGAACATGGTCTGGGTCGAATATGCCGCGGGAGCCAAACTCGACCTTGCAACGATTTATCTGTCGATGAGGCGTGTCGACGACGCAGCCGCCCAGGTTCGTTCCGGCTGCGACCTGTCCAACCGCCTCCTTGCCCGCGATCGCAACGTCGTCTTCTGGCGCACGATTGAGATCGATTGCCTGACTGGCCGCGCCGAGGTCGCCATGGCCTCGGACTTGACGGACGAGGCGCAGCAATTGGCAAAGCGCACGGTTTCGGCCTCGAGGGAATTCAACGGTAGGGATGACGTGGAGACGCGCTTCACCCGAGCCGCGGCGTACAAGCTGCTTGGCGATGCATTCGTCCGTGCAGGCAATCGAACCGAAGCCGCAAAAGCATGGTCCGCGGCGCTGTCCTTATGGCCTCGGAATGTCGCCGAAACTCCGCGCCAGATAGCCATGAGGGCCGAGTTGCTGTCCTCGGTCGGTCGAGGCCGGGATGCGGAGCCGCTCAATCGGAAGCTTGCTGAAATCGGATACCGCCGAATGATCTGAATTGAGGGGAGAAGTAAGATGTCCAATCACGATATCAGGTTGATCCCGGCTCAACGGCCGGACGGCACCATCCGGTGGACCATGGATTACGACGGCAAGCATGGGAATTCGCCGTCGAACTATCCTGAGATTGAACTTCTCAAGAATTCGGGTTCGCACCATCTGATCTTTACGATCGAGAATCCGGCAGGTCTGTCCATCAACTTCGATCCGTCGATGGTCCAGGTCGGGGCGCAGAGCATCCACAATGCGTTCTGGGCCCAGCGCAACAGCAAGCCACTCACGGCTGTGCTCCATGAACAGATCAAATCGGTGAAGATCGATTCGACCAAGATGACGATGAACGTGCACGACAAGAACCAGGGCACCCCGAAAACGCTGGTCTACCAGATCAACTTTGTCGACACGGCGAACCCGGCGGTGAAAGTCACTCCACTGGATCCCGAGATCAAGAACGGAGGCGGGCATGCGATCGCCCTGCAAAACTACGTTGCTATTGCAGCGGGGGTTCTAGCGGTCGCGATAGCCATATTCGTGGTCCGGCGCCTCCTGGGACGCAGGAACGAAGGGCCACAAGGATAGCCAAGGAGGAGCAAGCCATGGCCAAGAATGTGAAAGTGGAGGCCAGGCCTGGCGAGGCAGGCCTGATCAATTGGGAAATCGATGGAAAGAAGGCCAAGGACTCGAAGATCGACTTCGACAAGGGCGACACGGACGTCACGGTCCAGTTCAAGCTTCAGGACATGACGAACCGGAAATTGAGGTTCGACCCGGAAGCGCCGATCTGGATCCATGAGAACGAGTTGGGCCAATGTCCGCCTGAAGGTGCGACGAATGTGCAGATCAAGGTCGTGAACTGCGACGATAAGACGCTGACGCTCGTCAACACGAACGAGAAGGCATGCACGCTCCGCTACCAGCTGAATTTCTTCGACGAGACGAACCAAGGCGAGAATTGCGACCCCGAGTTCAAGAACGGCGGCGGCCACGCCTAGGGAGGCAAGTACCATCAGCGCACCTGAAGTGAACCTGCTGAAGACCCATAGCAGCGGGCGCCGCGAGTGCCCGCCTGCGGTCCCGTTCGTATTTGCGGTCGGCATAACCGGTCACCGGCAGGAGAATCTTCCGTCCGGATCGATCGACCGACTGTCGGGCCAGATCAGCGCGGTGCTCAGCCAGCTGAAGGACGAGGGAAAGGCGGTGATGGCGAAAAACGCGGGTGCCTTCGCTTCCGCAGCGCCCCGCTTCCTCTTCGTATCGCCGCTTGCAGACGGCGCCGACCAGATTGGGGCAGAGCTCGCGCTCGCGCTGGGGTTCGAGCTCCACGCCGTGCTTCCGTTCTCCCGCGACAGAACTCGCGCCGATCTTCCTGATGACGCAACGCGCGCGCGGTTCGACGCGCTTCTCGCCCAAACGACCTGTCTGCTGGAGCTTCCGGGCGACGAGGCCCACGAGCTGGAAGCCTATGTCATGGCCGGCCGGGCGACGGTCGCCCATTGCGATGTGCTGATCGCGGTCTGGGACGGCCTCCCGCCGCGCGGCCGGGGCGGGACCGGCGCGGTCGTGCGGTACGCTTTCGACTGGGCGACGCCGGTGGTGCACGTTCCGATTGATCAAGACAGCGAACCGGTACTTCGTTGGAGTGCATTCGAGCCGGCTGTCGTCAGCGGTCACGGAGATCCAGGGACCATGAGGCTACTCGATCGTGAGCAGCTTCATTCGACTCTTACGGGCCTCCTCGCGCCGCCACCGGACGCTCGGGAACAGGGCTTCATCCGCCTCTTCCAGCGCGAATGTCGGCGCCGCCTGCGAACTCGTATCGAATATCCCCTGCTGCTTGCTGCAACCGGCGTGTCGGGCCTCCGCTCGCATCATTGGCGGCCTTCCGTCGGGAGCAAGCGAACGCGTGCTGAGTGGGAAGAGTTCGGCAACGCTTGTTCTCGCGCCGAGTGCGTCAGCGCGCCGATCGCAACGCTCGAACAATGGTACGAATGGGCCGACAGCCTCGCCAGCCATTACGCTCAATCCTATCGCAGCGGTCACGTCTTCAACTTCGTGCTGGCTGCCGTCGCAGTCTTGCTCGCATTGTCGACGTTGGTCCTGCCCGACGCGAAGAAGCTCCTGGCCTTTGCGGAGTTCGGCGCAATCCTGGCGATCCTTGGTAACACGTCGACGGGAACTCGGCAGCAATGGCACCGGCGATGGCTCGATTACCGTCAGCTCGCCGAACGTCTCCGGCCGATGCGTAGTCTCAAAATCATCGGCGTCGCCTCACCGGACCCCCCGGGGACCAAAGCCAATCCTATTTCGGGGCGCTGGGTGGAATGGTATGCTGCCGCAGTCTGGCGTGCAGTCGGTTGTCCATCGGGCCGTATCGAGCAGTCCAAGGT